>NZ_JBHVPZ010000083.1:0-1106 GCF_042887135.1 Kitasatospora sp. NPDC057965 | reverse complement strand
CTAGGAGCTGTTCAAGGTTCGGATCTTGGAGTGACTCAGTTTCGGGCCAGTGTCTCTGGTAGAACTCGAGGACGTGGCGCGTTTTGACGTGACGGATGCCGAGTGGGCCTTGATCGAACCGCATGTGCCGGTGGCTGCCACCGGACCGCTGCCGCGGCGGGTTCGGGACCAGTTCAACGGGGTGCTGTGGCGGTTTCGAACCGGCAGCGGCTGGCGGGACGTACCGGAGCGATACGGGTCCTGGAGCACCGTGTACGCCCGCTTCCGAAGCTGGGTGGCCTCCGGGTTCTTCCAAGCCCTGATGGACGAGTTGATCGCGGAGGCCGCCTCGCGCGGGAACGTCGGGCTCACGTTGGTCAGCGTGGACTCCACGATCGTTCGGGCCCACCACGAGTCGTCCGGACTGGCGGTCGCCGGGGAGACCCTGGACGCGCTCGAACAGGCCCTGACCGAGGAAAAGGGGGTTCCACTGCCGCGGCAGAAGGCCGTGCTGAGGGTGATGAGGCAGCGGCTCCGGACGACACGTCCGACCCCGACCAGGTTCGTTCCCAGGCACGCCGTCGACGCAGGGCCCGGGCCGCGAAAGCCGAACTCGGCCGGTCCCGGGGCGGCCTGAGCAGCAAGGTTCATGCGGCTGTCGACTCTGCGGGCCTGCCGCTGGCGTTCGTGCTGACCCCGGGCCAGGCCGCGGACTGCCGCCAGTTCCAGACGGTGCTCGACAAGGTCCGGGTGCGCGTCCCGGTCGGCCGGCCGCGCACCCGCCCCGACGCGGTGACCGCCGACAAGGCCTACTCCTCAAAGGCCAACCGCGCCTACCTGCGCAGACGCGGGATCACCGCGGTGATCCCGGAGAAGGCGGACCAGGCGGCGAACCGGAAGCGGAAGGGCTCCGCCGGCGGCCGGCCGGTCGCCTTCGATCCCGACCGCTACAAACGGCGCAACCACGTCGAGCGGTGCTTCCAGAAGATCAAGACATGGCGCGGCCTGGCCACTCGATACGACAAGAGCCCGGAAAGCTACACGGCAGGCCTGCACCTCCGCGGATCGATCATGTGGCTGAAGTCCCTGACTCCAGCCACATGATCCAAACCTTGAACAGCTCCTAG
>NZ_JBHVPZ010000082.1:0-1175 GCF_042887135.1 Kitasatospora sp. NPDC057965 | reverse complement strand
GGCCGTGACTGCGTGCCTTTTGAAGAATGAGCCTGCGAGTTTGCGGTGTGTAGCGAGGTTAACCCGTGTGGGGTAGCCGTAGCGAAAGCGAGTCCGAATAGGGCGGTTGAGTTGCATGCCCAAGACCCGAAGCGGAGTGATCTAGCCATGGGCAGGTTGAAGCGGAGGTAAGACTTCGTGGAGGACCGAACCCACCAGGGTTGAAAACCTGGGGGATGACCTGTGGTTAGGGGTGAAAGGCCAATCAAACTCCGTGATAGCTGGTTCTCCCCGAAATGCATTTAGGTGCAGCGTCACGTGTTTCTTGCCGGAGGTAGAGCACTGGATAGGCGATGGGCCTTACCGGGTTACTGACCTTAGCCAAACTCCGAATGCCGGTAAGTGAGAGCGTGGCAGTGAGACTGTGGGGGATAAGCTCCATGGTCGAGAGGGAAACAGCCCAGAACACCGACTAAGGTCCCTAAGCGTGTGCTAAGTGGGAAAGGATGTGGAGTCGCAGAGACAACCAGGAGGTTGGCTTAGAAGCAGCCACCCTTGAAAGAGTGCGTAATAGCTCACTGGTCAAGTGATTCCGCGCCGACAATGTAGCGGGGCTCAAGCACATCACCGAAGTCGTGTCATTGCAGCATATAGGGCCAACGCCTGCTGTGATGGGTAGGGGAGCGTCGTGTGCCGGGTGAAGCGGCGGTGGAAACCAGTCGTGGACGGTATACGAGTGAGAATGCAGGCATGAGTAGCGATACAAGAGTGGGAAACTCTTGCGCCGATTGACCAAGGGTTCCTGGGTCAAGCTGATCTGCCCAGGGTAAGTCGGGACCTAAGGCGAGGCCGACAGGCGTAGTCGATGGACAACGGGTTGATATTCCCGTACCCGCTTTGAAGCGCCAACGCTGAACCGAGTGATGCTAAGCCCGTGAAGCCGTCCCGGAGTCTTCGGACAAAGGGAAGTGGTGGAGCCGGCGATCCAACCTCGTAGTAGGTGAGCGATGGGGTGACGCAGGAAGGTAGTCCAGCCCGGGCGGTGGTTGTCCCGGGGTAAGGGTGTAGGACGTTGTGTAGGCAAATCCGCACAACATGAGTCTGAGACCTGATGCCGAGCCGATTGTGGTGAAGTGGATGATCCTATGCTGTCGAGAAAAGCCTCTAGCGAGTTTCATGGCGGCCCGTACCCCAAA
>NZ_JBHVPZ010000081.1:0-1367 GCF_042887135.1 Kitasatospora sp. NPDC057965 | reverse complement strand
GAACAGGCGATTTTATGCGATTTTGGCGGGGCCAAAATCGGGTTTTTTCTTATCTTGATACTATATAGAAACACCAAGATTTTTAAAAATGGCCTTCGTCCCTTGTCTGTCAAGGCTTTAGACCTTTTTTGACAGGTAAAAACTCCTTCTGCTATTATTTAAGTACCACCAAAAATAATAGAACGCTAGAGAACTAGCTCAGAAAGGAGTTTCATTTTGTCTTATTCATCTGAATCAAATTATAGCATCCTTGTGGACGAGACCGCAACAGGAAAAAAAAGAGATTGGAAGGGAAAAAAATCCCGGTCCGATCTCATGGCCAAGCATTACGAGGGATTGAAAGAACGGATTGGCGCGCCTTACTACAGCAAAAAGGCTAAGCGGATGTTTGAATGTGCTGAACAGTTGTGGTTTAAAAGAGATCCGGAAACGGGCAAGTTAAAGCTGTATCAAGCCCATTTTTGTAAGGGGAGGTTGTGCCCGATGTGCGCCTGGCGGCGGTCTTTAAAAATCGCATATCATAATAAACTGATCGTGGAACAAGCGAATCGGCAATATCATTGTGCTTGGTTATTTCTAACTCTGACGGTTCGGAATGTCAACGGCGGGGAGCTTCGTCAGACGATTTCGGACATGATGAAGGGCTTTAATCGTTTGATGAAGTATAAGCGAGTTGATCTGACTGTTCTTGGCTATTTTCGAGCTTTAGAAATTACAAAAAATCATGAAGAACATACATATCACCCACATTTTCATGTTTTGCTGCCTGTGAAAAGGAATTATTTTGGAAAGAGTTATATTAGCCAAAAGGAATGGACAAGTCTTTGGAAAAAGGCAATGAAGCTGGATTACACGCCGATCGTTCATATCCAGAGAGTCAAAGGGAAAGCTAAGATCGACGCGGAGCAGATCGAAAGTGAAGTTCGTGAGGCGATGGAGGAACAAAAGGCTGTTCTGGAAATTTCAAAATACCCGGTAAAGGATGCGGACATTTTGCGCGGGAATAAAGTGACAGAGGCCAATTTGGATACGGTTTATTATCTGGACGACGCGCTTTCTTCTCGGCGGCTCATCGGGTACGGCGGTATCCTGAAGGAAATACATAAGGAATTGAATCTCGGTGATGCAGAGGACGGTGATCTGGTTAAGATTGAGGAAGAAGATGATGAGGTGGCAAACGCTGCATTTGAAGTTATGGCTTATTGGCATCCAGGCATCAAGAATTACATAATCAAGTAGGAAAAATGCTAGGTTAATTAATGAAAAAGACGT
Organism: Kitasatospora sp. NPDC057965; assembly: GCF_042887135.1. Classification (NCBI taxonomy): domain Bacteria; kingdom Bacillati; phylum Actinomycetota; class Actinomycetes; order Kitasatosporales; family Streptomycetaceae; genus Kitasatospora; species Kitasatospora sp. NPDC057965. The sequence goes on along the minus strand of NZ_JBHVPZ010000081.1, from coordinate 95 downwards.
ATAGTAGTGATATAAAGGAGGGTCTGGAATGTCTGTGGGTTTGAGAGATATTGTTAAGATGGTTCTTCTATGTGCTTTTGTATGGGTATTTACTC
>NZ_JBHVPZ010000080.1:0-1394 GCF_042887135.1 Kitasatospora sp. NPDC057965 | reverse complement strand
CTGAGGACAAGCCCTCGGCCTATTAGTACCGGTCAACTCCACCCCTCACAGGGCTTCCATATCCGGCCTATCAACCCAGTCGTCTACTGGGAGCCTTACCCTCTCAAGGAGGTGGGAGTGCTCATCTCGAAGCAGGCTTCCCGCTTAGATGCTTTCAGCGGTTATCCCTCCCGAACGTAGCCAACCAGCCATGCCCTTGGCAGAACAACTGGCACACCAGAGGTTCGTCCGTCCCGGTCCTCTCGTACTAGGGACAGCCCTTCTCAACACTCCTACGCGCACAGCGGATAGGGACCGAACTGTCTCACGACGTTCTAAACCCAGCTCGCGTACCGCTTTAATGGGCGAACAGCCCAACCCTTGGGACCTACTCCAGCCCCAGGATGCGACGAGCCGACATCGAGGTGCCAAACCATCCCGTCGATATGGACTCTTGGGGAAGATCAGCCTGTTATCCCCGGGGTACCTTTTATCCGTTGAGCGACGGCGCTTCCACAAGCCACCGCCGGATCACTAGTCCCTACTTTCGTACCTGCTCGACCCGTCAGTCTCACAGTCAAGCTCCCTTGTGCACTTACACTCAACACCTGATTGCCAACCAGGCTGAGGGAACCTTTGGGCGCCTCCGTTACCCTTTAGGAGGCAACCGCCCCAGTTAAACTACCCACCAGACACTGTCCCTGATCCGGATCACGGACCCAGGTTAGACATCCAGCACGACCAGAGTGGTATTTCAACGACGACTCCACCATGACTGGCGTCACGGCTTCAAAGTCTCCCACCTATCCTACACAAGCCGAACCGAACACCAATATCAAGCTATAGTAAAGGTCCCGGGGTCTTTCCGTCCTGCTGCGCGAAACGAGCATCTTTACTCGTAATGCAATTTCACCGGGCCTATGGTTGAGACAGTCGAGAAGTCGTTACGCCATTCGTGCAGGTCGGAACTTACCCGACAAGGAATTTCGCTACCTTAGGATGGTTATAGTTACCACCGCCGTTTACTGGCGCTTAAGTTCTCAGCTTCGCCCCGACGAATCAGAGCTAACCGGTCCCCTTAACGTTCCAGCACCGGGCAGGCGTCAGTCCGTATACATCGCCTTACGGCTTCGCACGGACCTGTGTTTTTAGTAAACAGTCGCTTCTCGCTGGTCTCTGCGGCCACCCCCAGCTCAGACAGCAAGTGCCGTCACCAGGAATGGCCCCCCTTCTCCCGAAGTTACGGGGGCATTTTGCCGAGTTCCTTAACCATAGTTCACCCGAACGCCTCGGTATTCTCTACCTGACCACCTGAGTCGGTTTGGGGTACGGGCCGCCATGAAACTCGCTAGAGGCTTTTCTCGACAGCATAGGATCATCCACTTCACCACAATCGGCTCGGCATCAGGTCTCAG
>NZ_JBHVPZ010000079.1:0-1454 GCF_042887135.1 Kitasatospora sp. NPDC057965 | reverse complement strand
AGCGCATAAGGAAAAATCGAGTTGATCCGCTATGAACACCGATACAACCGCTACAAAACTTACTTCAAAAGACGTGTCCTCCCGCCTTGGCATAGAGACCGTCACAGTCCGCAAATATTCAAAGCTGCTCGAGTCTCACGGCTATTTTTTCGAGCGCGACACCAAGGGCTGGCGACTCTACAACAAAGATGATTTATCCGCTATAGAGTATCTCTACAACATGAACAAATTGGACGGCCAATCCCTCCAAAAAGCAGCTGAACACATAGCGCATCTGTATCGGTCAAAATTGACCGTATCGCAACCCGATACACCGATACAAAACGATGAAAGGCGCGCCTTATTTCAATTTGTCAAACAACAGGAAGAGTTCAATAAAATGATGCTGGAACGCATTGAACTTTTTGAGAAACGGCAGAAAGAAAGAGACGAAATGCTGATGAAATCCCTTCGCGAATCCCAGGAAACTCAAAAAATGCTGGCTGCCGCCCGCGAAAAAAAGTGGTGGCAATTCTGGAAATAGAAAAGCCCCCGCTTGGGGGCTTAATCTATTGAATTCGTAAAAAAATCAGCATGCCAAATGGCTACCGATTTTTTAACCCATTCCGGAAATCAAAAAAAGAAGTCACCGCTTTTTTAATCAAGAAAAGCTAATCCTATTTTCTCTTATATACCTACCAACAGCGCTGATAAACAATACAAAAACAACAAAACGGTTATTAACTATAAAAAATAGAATAGTCTCTTACTTTTTTCGGTGACATCTTCATCCATTTTACTTTATAATTGGTTCTATAGATATATTTTTCTATTAAATGAGAGAAAAAGGAGAGAAAAAAATGAAAAAATTCTTCACCCTTATACTAAGCCTTTCCCTATGCTTCATGCTCATTGGCCCTGCAACTGCATCAGCAGCATCAAAACCAAAATTTGGTGACGTGAAAACCGTAACAATAAAAATGAGCAAAAGCCAAATACAGAGTAAAGTAAAAATGGCTACATTAATCGACAACTTAACGAATAACAAAGCTGTTGATGGCGGATTCTTAGGTTATATAGGCTATCTCGCTAAAAGTAGCGCTAAACAAGCTGGTTTATATGGCTTTTTAGGTGGCGCTACCTTGATGGGAATAAACAAACTCACAGCAAAAGAAAAAAAACATTTCGCTGATCAATTAAAACTTGTAAATAAAAATAAAGCCAAAGGAATTGTTATAAAAACAAAATATAAATATCATAAAAGCTTTGATATAGGAGATTCAGCTTATCAAGGTTATTGGATACAAACTGGACCATCAAAAATCACAACCTATAAATAAAAAAAGAAAGTAGGATTAATCCTACTTTCTTTTTTTATTTAATGATGCTATTAAATATACGATAATAACAAAAACAATCATTCCAATTGTTTCTAAAACAGTGTAATTTCTTATAAATTGAGTAAATACCCATAC
>NZ_JBHVPZ010000077.1:0-1641 GCF_042887135.1 Kitasatospora sp. NPDC057965 | reverse complement strand
GGTTGGTGTCTCGTGGGGTGGGAGATGTGTATATGAGACTGCGGTTGTTTCGGTGTTCTTTGCGGTTCTCCTCGATTTTTCCTTATGCGCTACAACATTCGCTATGAATCTCGTAAATGCCTTCCTATTTCGAAAAGTCAACGCTACAAGCCAGAAAAACAAAAAAACAGGCCGCGGGGCCTGTCTCAACGTTCCATTTCTTGATCTCTTGATCGTGCTTTGTTTTTGACGGCATGTTCCGGCTCCAATGCAAGGGGTAGATCAAGCGTTGGTTCATGCTTTCTTTCTTCCTCTAGCTCTTTCAAAAAATCACGACTGCGGGCGCTGTCTTTTGATCTCTCAAACTGCCGTAGCTTTTCCTGATCAGCGAATTGATGCAAGTCTTTCAGGTGGGAAGGATACAGGCCGACCTGTTTTCCATCCTCGTTATAGCCTCGAATGACGACATGCGCGTGAGGATGCCCTTTATCATCATGGACGGCGGAAACCCAATCTAGTTTAACGTTGTACTTGGTTTCAAAACGATTCATGGTGTCTCGGACCAATTCCTTCAGATCGGTCCCGTAGCGCTCTTTTTCATCCTCGCTGAGCGAGATCACGAGCTTATGGCCGACCACGCCGACCTTTGGCTGTTCGTTCAGCTTTTGGAAAAATTCAATTCGTTTGATGTTGTCCTGGGTAGCCGTGAACAGTTCCGGCGGCGTCCGGTGATGATCACGATCAAGTTCTATGTACTTGATATGCTCTTTGATGTGAGAGATCGGCTTGCCGCCTTTGTGGTGGCTGGCAAAACCAAGCGATTTCACATGAACGACCATCAGTATCTCCCCTGCTCGTATTCTTCAATCAAATTCCTGTTTGACTTAAACCGGCTGTAATTGTCCAGAAGGAACTGGAGTTTCTTCTGCAGCGATGCGTTTTCTTTTTCTTGATTGCGCAGCTGCCGGGTTAACTCCTCTTTTTCCTGATCGATCTGCCTTGCGCGGTTGTAATAATGTTGGGTGTTGGCTTTTTGATTTTCGTGTTTTTGATTTAATGACTCATGCAGTTTCTGAAGCTCTTCGTATTGTGCTGCCATTTGGGCAAGCATCTCTCTGATCTGATTGCATTCAGACTCTAGTGCTTTGTTTTCCTGAATGAGAGAGCTGATCTTTTCAGCGCCTTCCTTGTCGAGACGGCCCTGCATTCGCTTGGCGGCAAGTCCGCGGATTTCTTCACGCTTTTGTTTTGGATTGCTTTTGTTAAAGAGACTGTCAAATATTCGTTCCAGAATGATGGAGCTGTAGACTGTCTCGAATGATGACTTTGCCGTGAGGTTAGCAATCCGTTCAACGGTTTGCTTTCCCATGTCTTGAACGCGTTTTTCAATCCTGTCGATCAAAGCTTGCTCGGTTGCGGACAGCAGCGAGCTTGCTTCGACAGGTTGGACTTTTCGAGCGTGATACGCCCTGATGGCGTTCTCGATCAAAAGGCCAAACTTCTTTTCAGACCCGAAATCTTGTTTCGCGAGCTTGCGACCGAGCGAAACAATTTCAGGGTCGAGTCGGACGGATTCTTTTTGCCGGGCGACCATGGTTTTTCGACCTCCTAAAATTGAGTGTTTAGCTCAATTTTAGAGTGTCGCACTGTGGGGGTCTAGGG
>NZ_JBHVPZ010000076.1:0-2476 GCF_042887135.1 Kitasatospora sp. NPDC057965 | reverse complement strand
CGGCTCCACGGCATCACGGCCTCCTTGACCGCGATCGGCGCGTCGGCCGGCAACGTGCCACCGTCACCGTCCGCCGGCAGCATGCCCTCCGCGCGCAGCTCCGCGATCGTGGCGCCCAGCGAGATCCGCGCCGCGGCCTTCGCCAGCGGCACCGCCGTCGCCTTCGAGGTGAACGGCACGGTGCGCGAGGCCCGCGGGTTCGCCTCCAGGACGTACAGGATGTCACCGGACAGCGCGAACTGGATGTTGATCAGACCCCGCACCCCGACACCCCGCGCGATCGCCTCCGTCGAGGTCCGCAGCCGCTTGATGTCGTAGCCGCCGAGGGTGATCGGGGGCAGCGCGCAGGCGGAGTCGCCGGAGTGGATACCGGCCTCCTCGATGTGCTCCATGACGCCGCCCAGGTAGAGCTCGGTGCCGTCGTAGAGGGCGTCGACGTCGATCTCCACCGCGTCGTCGAGGAAACGGTCGATCAGCACCGGGTGCTCGGAGATCAGACCGGCGTGGCGCTCCAGGTAGGACGCCAGCGACGCCTCGTCGTACACGATCTCCATGCCCCGGCCGCCCAGCACGTAGGAGGGACGGGCCAGCACCGGGTAGCCGATCTCGTCGGCGATGGCCTTGGCCTCGGCGAAGGAGAACGCGGTGCCGTGCTTGGGGGCCGGCAGACCCGCCTCCCGCAGCACCCGGCCGAACGCGCCACGCTCCTCCGCCAGGTCGATCGCCTCGGGCTGGGTGCCCACCACCGGCACCCCGTTGTCCTTCAGCGCCTGCGCCAGACCCAGCGGCGTCTGCCCGCCCAGCTGGACGATCACGCCCGCCAGCGGACCGGCCTGCCGCTCCGCGTGGACGATCTCCAGCACGTCCTCCAGCGTCAGCGGCTCGAAGTACAGCCGGTCGGAGGTGTCGTAGTCGGTGGAGACGGTCTCCGGGTTGCAGTTGACCATCACCGTCTCGTACCCGGCGTCCGCGAGCGCGAACGAGGCGTGCACGCACGAGTAGTCGAACTCGATGCCCTGCCCGATACGGTTCGGCCCGGAGCCGAGGATGATCACCGCCGGCTTCGTGCGCGGGGCGACCTCGCTCTCCTCGTCGTAGGAGGAGTAGAAGTACGGGGTCCTCGCCGCGAACTCCGCCGCACAGGTGTCCACCGTCTTGAAGACCGGGCGGATACCCAGCGCGTGCCGCACCTCCCGCACCACGTCCGACTTGAGGCCACGGATCTCGCCGACCTGCTGATCGGAGAAACCGTGCCGCTTCGCATGCCGCAGCAACTCCGGGGTCAGCTCGTCGGCCCCGGCCAGCTCACCCGCGATCTCGTCCAGCAGGAACAGCTGGTCCACGAACCACGGATCGATCTTCGTCGCCTCGAACACCTCGGCGGGCGTGGCACCCGCACGGATCGCCTCCATCACGGTGTTGACCCGCCCGTCGGTCGGCACCACCGCCTTCGCCAGCAGCTCCGCCTTGTCACCCACCGGACCGGCCCACGTGAACTGCGAGCCCTTCTTCTCCAGCGAACGCAGCGCCTTCTGCAGCGCCTCGGGGAAGTTACGGCCCAGCGCCATCGCCTCACCGACCGACTTCATGGTCGTGGTCAGCGTCGCGTCCGCGGACGGGAACTTCTCGAACGCGAACCGCGGGACCTTCACCACCACGTAGTCGAGGGTCGGCTCGAACGACGCCGGCGTCTGCTCCGTGATGTCGTTGGGGATCTCGTCCAGCGTGTAACCGACGGCCAGCTTCGCCGCGATCTTCGCGATCGGGAAACCCGTCGCCTTCGACGCCAGCGCCGACGAACGCGACACCCGCGGGTTCATCTCGATCACGATGACCCGGCCGTCCTCCGGGTTCACCGCGAACTGGATGTTGCAGCCGCCGGTGTCCACACCCACCTCACGGATCACCGCGATGCCGATGTCCCGCAGGATCTGGTACTCCCGGTCGGTGAGCGTCATCGCCGGCGCCACCGTGATCGAGTCACCGGTGTGCACGCCCATCGGGTCGAAGTTCTCGATCGAGCAGACCACCACGACGTTGTCGTTGCGGTCGCGCATCAGCTCCAGCTCGTACTCCTTCCAGCCGAGGATCGACTCCTCCAGGAGCACCTCGGTGGTCGGCGACAGCGTCAGACCCTGACCCGCGATACGACGCAGGTCCTCCTCGTCGTGCGCGAACCCCGAACCCGCGCCGCCCATCGTGAACGAGGGACGCACCACGACCGGGTAACCACCCAGGGTGTCCACCCCCGCCAGGACCTCGTCCATGGTGTGGCAGATCACCGAACGCGCGGACTCACCGTGCCCGATCTTCGCGTTCACCGCCTCCACGACGCCCTTGAACAGCTCGCGGTCCTCGCCCTTGTTGATCGCCTCGACGTCCGCGCCGATCAGCTCGACACCGTACTTCTCCAGCGTCCCCGCCGCGTGCAGCGAGATCGCCGTGTTCAGCGCGGTCTGGCCGCCCAGCGTCGGCA
>NZ_JBHVPZ010000075.1:0-2843 GCF_042887135.1 Kitasatospora sp. NPDC057965 | reverse complement strand
TGTTGTACGTCCCGCTCAACCCACCCAACTGGTACAAGAACCACAACCGCTGCTGAGCGAACGACAACGGCAACTCACCCGGCCGCTCCACAGCACCCACCAGCGCAGGACGCGCCCCCTCACCCACCACCCCCAACCGCTTCGCCAACACCGCAACCGAAGGCGCCTCGAACAGATCCCGGATGGTGAGGTCGGCGCCGAGCACGGTCCGGGCCCGACTGACCACGCGGGTGGCCAGCAGCGAGTGCCCGCCCAGGTCGAAGAAACTGTCGTCCACCCCGACCGAAGGCACTCCGAGCACCTCGGCGAACAGGCCGGCGAGGATCTCCTCACGCGGTGTGCGCGGCAGCCGTTCGCCCTTCGCGCTCGTGGCGAAGTCCGGTGCCGGCAGCGCCGCCAGGTCCACCTTCCCGTTCGGGGTCCTCGGCAGTACGTCGAGTGCGACCACCGCGCCGGGAACCATGAAGGTGGGCAGCACCGTGCCGAGTTCGGCCCGTAGTTCCCGCCCGTCGAGCCGTGCGCCGGTCTCGGGAACCGCGTAGGCCACCAGCCGGCGGTCACCCGGCCGGTCCTCACGAACCGTCACCACACCGTGCGCCACCCCCGCCACCCGCGAAAGCGCCGCCTCCACCTCACCCAACTCGATCCGGAACCCCCGAACCTTCACCTGCCCGTCCGCACGCCCCAGGAACTCCACCTGCCCATCCACCGTCCACCGCACCACATCCCCCGTCCGATACATCCGCTCACCCGCACCACCGAACGGATCAGCCACGAACCGCTCACCCGTCAACGACGGACGACCCCAATACCCCCGCGCCACACCACGACCCGCCACATACAACTCACCCGACACACCCGCCGGCACCGGCTCCAACCGCTCATCCAGCACATACACCCGCGAACCGATGACCGGTCGACCGATCGGCGGAGTGGGCGCGGACGACTCACGGAGGGTGGACAGGGAGGCGCTCATGGTCGCGCAGACGGTGGTCTCCGTCGGCCCGTACGCGTTGATCATCCGCCGGTCGACCGACCACGCGTCAGCGAGGCCCGCGGAGCACGCCTCGCCGGCGACCACCAGCGTCGTGACGCTCGACAGTGAACCGGCCGGCATCTGGGCCAGCGCGGAGGGCGGGAGGGTCAGATGGGTGATGGCGTACTCGTCCGCGAGGCCGGCCAGCGCCTCGCCCGGAAGCAGACGCTCGGGCTCGGCCACCACCAGGGTTCCGCCCGTCAGCACCGCCATGCACAGCTCCCAGAACGCGGCGTCGAAACTGGGCGAGGCGAACTGGAGAACCCGGCTGCCCGGTCCGGCGCCGAGCCGCTCGGTGTGCGTGCGGGCCAGGCTGGCCACACCCGTGTGGGACACCACGACGCCCTTGGGCCGACCGGTGGACCCGGAGGTGTAGATCACGTAGGCCGGCTGGGACGGATGCGGGATGGACGGCCAGGACGCTTCCGGCGACAACTGCCGAGGGTCCTCGTCCAGGATCAGGAGCGCCAGGCCCTCCGGCAGCCCTGCCGCCGCCTCGCGCGTGGTGACCGTGAGGACGGGGTCCGCGTCGCCCAGCATGTAGGCGATGCGGCCCGTCGGGTAGGCCGGGTCCACGGGCAGGTAGGCAGCTCCGGACTTGAGCACGGCCAGGACGGTGACCATGAGGTCGACGGAACGGGGCAGTGCCACGGCCACCACACGTTCGGCACCGGCACCTCGTGCGGCCAGGTCGCCGGCAAGCCTGTCACTGCGCTCGTCCAGCTCGGCGTAGCTCAGCCGCTCGTCACCATGGACCAGCGCGATCGCCTCGGGGGCTCGCGCGACCTGGCGCGCGAAGAGGGCGGGGAAGGTGGTGTCGTCGGACGCCCAGGGGTCCGAACCGCCCCAGACGTCGAGCACCCGGCGCCGCTCCTCGCCGCCGAGGATGCGGAAGTCACCGACGGACGTCTCGGGGTCGGCCGTGGCGGCGCGCAGGACACGGACGAACCGCTCGGCGAGGGCCTCGGCCGTGGAGCGGTCGAACAGATCGGTGCTGTACTCCAGGCGTCCCTCGGAGGCCTGGCCGTCACCGCGGTCGGTGAGTTCGAGGGTCAGGTCGAACCTCGCCGAACCGGGGTGGTGCTGGCGGAAGACGGTGTCGAGTCCCGGGAAGGCCGGTTCGGGCTGCTGATTGTTGTGGTAGGCCAGCAGCACCTGGACGAGCGGTTGTGCGCCGGGGTCACGGACCGGGTTGAGTTCCTCGACCAGGCGGTCGAAGGGCACGTCCTGGTGCCCGTACGCCGCCAGATCCGTCTCCCGCACCCGCCCCAGCAGCTCCCGGAAGGTGGGGTTGCCGGACAGATCCGTCCGCAGCACCAGGGTGTTGACGAAGAAACCGACCAACTCGTCCAGAGCCTCGTCGGTACGACCGGCCACCACACTGCCGATCGGAAGGTCCTCACCCGCACCCAACCGGTGCAACAACACCGCCAACGCCGCATGCAGCACCATGAACACACTGGCGCCACTGGCCCGAGCCAACTCCCGCACACCAGCGCCCAAATCGGCGTCCACCTCGAACGCCACCGTCCCACCCCGACCCGACGCAACAGCCGGACGCGCACGATCCACCGGCAACTCCAACCGCTCCGGAACACCCCGCAACTGCCCCACCCAGTAAGCGAGCTGCTCGGAATCGTCACGCAACAGCTCCCGCTGCCACAGGACGTAATCCGCGTACGCCACCGGCAACGAACCGAACTGCGGAACGTCACCACCCGCACGCGCCCCGTACGCCACCGACAGATCACGCACCAACGGCGCCAACGACCAACCGTCCGCGGCGATGTGGTGCACCACCACCATC
>NZ_JBHVPZ010000074.1:0-3386 GCF_042887135.1 Kitasatospora sp. NPDC057965 | reverse complement strand
GTGTGTCGGAAACATTGTGTCCGACACTTTTAGCTCCGCCTCTCACACCCCACAGGGGTGCTGGGATGCCATTTACCGCAAATCGGGCAGGCTCCGATTGAGGACAAATGGCTTGCTGAAGTGGAGGGCTGCGAGACAATCCGGCAGGGAGTCGCGCACCTGGAACGAGGCAAAAGATGCGGCTTTGAACAGGGAGGAGTAACGAGGCTCACCCTGTTCATTGCGCATCGGGGGCAGGCAATGGGCGACTTCATTCGCCCGCCTGCCCTGCTCTTGAAGTGATACAATTGGATAAAGGAGAGTAAGGATCATGACAAGGGAAATTGACTTCGAAAAAGCCATGAGACATGTACGAGCAACCCTTGATTTTGAAGGCTTAGTGCTTACAAAAGAAGAGGAAGAGCTTTTGAAAAGGCGGTTTCATGGAGAAATTACAGAAGAGGAATACATACAAAAAGCGCTCGAACTGGCAAGGTCTTGAGGAGGACTGGCTGCTGCAGGGAGAAAACAAGCGTTTATGCCGCGAAAGTCGATTTACAATGAGAGGCACTCTCATGCAAACTGCCGGAGGTGGCCCCGGAGGGCGGTTTTCGCCCTGCGGGGTTGCCTTTGGGAGTTTGAGGGTGCGGAGGCTCGTTGTCAATCGAACCGTGGAATAAAAAGCGGGGCCGATGTTCGGGAATCGGGAGGTAAAGGCAGCTGCCGGCGATTTTAGTCGTTCGTCTTTTTGTCGATTTGGATCCCTAACCTGGTTCCTGGTCGTTCGGTTTTTGGAAAGGTGGAAGTAAGTGAAGACAGAAGAGGAAAAGGTACTGAAGGCACTAGAGGATTTGGGCCAGATGATTAAAGAGGGTTTGGATGAGATAAAAGAGGATTTGGGAGATACGCGATCGGGTATCAAAGCAGAGACTGTGGCGTTGAAGAGGGAACTGAGTGAGTTTGAAAAAAATATGAATGAGCGTTTTGATAGACTGGATGAGGTGTTTGAGAGCAGGCGGAAAAAAATGATTGAATTTGCGAAGGAGATCGGGGCGGATATAGAGAGCTAATTCCGAGGCTTTTTGATCGCTGAATAAAGTTGTATAATTTTAGCTGCTCACATGTTTTGTTTTAGCGCTCTTGCTTTTTGGCAGGAGCGTTTTTTTTGTTTGCGGCGTCACGCAACATTTTTTCTAAGAGATTTTCTGCGATTATTGGCGGGCATCTTTATGTTAATCTTTAACATAAAAAGGGTTTTTGTTGGGAAGGAAGGAATGAGGCTCATTGGAAACCATACCATCTTCATCTGTGGGAATGAAAATCAATGCGTGGTACAACGAAATCCAGAAGCTGAATGTGATAGAAGCGGAACGGTTGAAAGCCGAAATTGAGCAGGATTTAGACAGAATGGAAGAGGATCAAGACACCCTATTGTACTATCAGATGATGGATTTGAGGCATCAGCTGATGTTGGACTACCTTTTTCCAAACGAGGAAAGGATGAGCCTTGCTGATTACCTTAGAGAAATCGAGGGACAGGGAAGAAAATTCTCGGGGTTGTTGGAATACTATCGCTCGTTTTTTACCGGAATGTACTACTTTTCGCAGGGAAAATACATAAAAGCCATTAAGTCTTATAGAGCAGCGGAGAAGAAATTAACAAAAGTTTCTGACAAAATAGAAAAAGCTGAATTTTACTTTAAGATGGCTGAAGTCTTCTATCACATGAAACAAACCCATATGTCGATGTATTATATCTCTCTTGCTGATGAAATTTATCAAAAGGAGGTTACATACAAAGTCCGCCAGATACAATGCCACTTTGTTATTTCGGGAAATTATGATGATTTATTGGCGCATGATCGCGCTTTGCCCCATCTGCACAAGGCATTGGCTCTCTCTCAAGAGATTGATAATTGGACGATGATCACAAAAGCGTTATTGAACATGGGTCACTGTTATAGCAGAATTGGAAGCTTTCAGGCAGTGCCTTTTTATCATGAGGCCATTAAAGCAGCCAAAAAGGCAAAAGCTAAAGAAATCACAAGCGCTTATTATGATTTAGCTTTAATTCATTTCACCAAAGATGAAAAACCAGAAGGACAAGAATGTTTTGAAAAGTCCAAAGAATACGCTCATGAATTCCAGGATGACTTATGTTTGTATTTGCTGGGCGTTTTAGAAGCGTTGTTCCTCAAACAAGCGGACAGATCGAAAGTTCTGGAGGCTTTTGAACCACTTAAAGATGGCCGGGGTTATCCTTATCTGGAGGAGCTGGCTTTAGTTGCTGCGGAATTTTATACTAAAAATGGGCGTCTGGATGATTCTGTTTTTTTCTTCAAGCAGATGGTGGATGCTCAAAAACAAATTCAAAGGGGCGATTTCCTGTATGAAATGTAAGAGCCTTTTTTCCGTAGCCATCATCTTAGGGGTATTAACGCTAGGCGTAGCTGGTTTTTCTTATGTAGATCACGGCGATACGCACGTTGCTTCGAGAAATGCGACTTGATGAAAAAAGCAAAGTGAGGAGCGAATTTTCTGTATGAAATGTAAAAGCCTTTTGTCAGCAGCCATCATTTTGGGAGTGTTAACGCTGGGTGTGGTTGGATTTTCTTCTGAAGTTCAAAGCGATGCACAGATTGCGATACGAAATGCAACGTGATGACCAGCGGATTATGTTTTATTAGACGGACTCATGTGTTCCGTCTTTTTTTTGTGTGTCTATAAACGCTCAAAATCAATTCTGAGCGTTCCTGGGATAAAAATAGACTAATGATACCTGAGAGTTTAAAAACGGCTCATATGGCCATTAAAATGATTTTTAGGATATTCATTATTCGACACAATTCGACATGGACCATAAGACGAAGAAAAAGTGATATGGAGTGAGTGCCATCTATGCACCGAGAGGTGCTGAATAGACTTCGAATCATGTGCATGGAGGTTTCGGTTATAAATCATTTTTGGTTGGGGATGCTATAGATTGTCTGCGGGTGTATCACTACCTGTCATTACAACCGTGAGATTCTTCCCGTAGCTGTACATCCTCCTCTGAAAATGGAGGGAGCGCTCCTGCCGGCCTTGCCCCTGGCAGGAGCCTTTTTGTATACTTTGGATGTCTAAACGATTGTCTCAACATTCTAATCCATAATCCTTTTGGTTGGCGGACGGAAAGTCCGTCTTTTTTTATGTGCGCTGGACAATACGGACAGAAATGCCCCTGAGAATGCTCAGAATCGTTTCTGAGACGTTTTAGAAAGAAAATATACCAAAACTACCAGGTGGTAGTGAAAAACGATTGTATGGGCATTTAAACGTTTTTTATGACGATTCCAAAATTGCATGTTGGCTCTTTGGGGGAATTCGGCATGATTTGACTTTTAGTCGGTTGTGGGAATGGTCACGGT
>NZ_JBHVPZ010000071.1:0-4062 GCF_042887135.1 Kitasatospora sp. NPDC057965 | reverse complement strand
ACACATAGCGGTGATCTTCGCGGACACCTCGACCGCGAAGATCACCGCCAGCTGATCACGCCATGCAGCCGATCAATTACCCAACACTTTCTTAGAGGAGGTTCGACAATCCCTTGATCACTCAGTTGAATTGACGTCAAATCACTCCCATCCCGCCCAGGCCGGACATCGCCTCGACGGGACACCGACACACCGTCGCCGCGGGGCGGCACCTTGGCCAGGTTCAGCCGACGGGTGGCCGAGGGCCCGATGGAGGCGACGCGCTGTGGTGGTGGCCACCACCATCCGGTACGCAACTGTGGTACCGGGGGACGTGTGCCCGACCCCGCCGGGTTCCTAGCGTGGCGGCCATGGAGAACACCGAGAGCACCGGCGGCCGGGCCGCCGCCCCGGCCGCCCGCTTCCTGACCGGGCGGAAGGCCCTGGTGACGGGCGCGGCGAGCGGCATCGGCCGGGCGTGCGCCACCGCCTTCGCCGAGGCGGGCGCGCACGTGTACGTCGTCGACCTGGCGGGGGACGCCGCCGAGGCCGTCGCGGCGGAGATCGGCGGCACGGCCCATGTGGTCGACCTGGCGGACCCGGCGGCGGTGGACGCCCTCCCGGACGACGCCGACATCGTGGTGAACAACGCCGGGCTCCAGTACGTGGCGCCGATCCAGGACTTCCCGGTCGAGCGCTTCGTACTCATCCAGCGCGTGATGGTCGAAGCGCCGTTCCGGATCGTCCGGCGCACCCTGCCGCACATGTACGGGCGCGGGTGGGGGCGCATCGTCAACATCTCCTCCGTGCACGGGCTGCGGGCGAGTGCCTTCAAGTCGGCGTACGTGACGGCCAAGCACGCCCTGGAGGGGTTCAGCAAGGTCGCCGCCCTGGAGGGCGCGCCGCACGGCGTCACCAGCAACTGCATCAACCCCGGGTACGTGCGCACGCCCCTGGTGGAGAACCAGATCGCCGCGCAGGCCGCCGCGCACGGCATCCCGGCCGAGGAGGTGGTGGAACGGATCATGCTCGACCGCACCGCGATCAAGCGGCTCATCGAGCCCGAGGAGGTCGCGCGGGCCGCGCTCTTCCTCTGCGGCCCGGACGCGGGCTTCGTCACCGGCGCGTCCATCCCGCTGGACGGGGGCTGGACCGCCCACTGACCCGACCGGCACCCCACCCCCTGGCCAGGTGGCCGACGCCCACACCGTGCCGCCCGAGGTATGCGCCGCCGACATAGGGCGCACGCCGCGGCGTCCCTAGGGTGTCACGCACTGGACCCTCGGTGTGGAGGAGTGAACGCGGTATGTGGAGAAGCGGACGTGGCAGGCGCAGAGGCTTCGGCTGGCTGCTGGCGAGCGTGCTGGCGCTGATCGGCGCGGTCGTCCCGGCGGTGCCGGCCTCGGCGGCGGTGCCCTCCAACCTGACGCTGGAGGCGAGCTACAGCAGCGTCGCCAACGGCTGGGACCGCGTCGAGCGGTACCTCGACACCACCCCCGGCTTCCAGCAGGAGCAGTATCCGCCGGACGGCCGCGGCAACCAGGACGGCCAGCGGCTCACCTTCTTCGGCGGCGTCAAGCAGCCGTTCTCGGGCCGCTTCCTGCTCTACTCGGCCCCGGGCTGGAACACCGGCTCGCACCAGGTCCCGGTGCTGCTGGTGCACGGCGCCAACGACAACCCGGACCGGGCCTGGGCCAATCCCGGGGAGTCCGGCGGCTACGGCTGCGGAGCCGTCTCCTGTCCGGGCACCGGGCTGATGCAGTACCTGTCCGGGCGGGGCTACCGGGTCTTCGCGGTCGGCTTCGCGCACAAGCAGGGCGACAACCTGATGCAGGCCCAGGCGGTCGGCGACGCCGTCGCGCTGATCCGCGCCAAGCTCGGCGTCCCCCAGGTGGACGTGGTGGGCTGGAGCAAGGGCGAGATGTCCGCGCGCTCCTACGTGTCCTCGGTCAAGCCCTCCTGGGGCCGCCCGTACGCCGGCGACGTGCGCAAGCTGATCACCATGGGCGGCCCGAACGGCGGCTACGACTACCCGTTCGCCCACGGGTGGGCGCACGACTTCTCCATCTGGCCGCAGTGCGGCGGCCAGGTCAACGCCCCCGCGCCGCACCTGCGGATGACCTGCTACGGCACCTACACCGCGCACCCGGAGTTCTCCTTCGCCCCCTCGGGCGGCTACGACGTCTACCCCGGGCAGCGGCAGATGCTGGCCCGCTGGGACTCGGTCTTCGGCATCGACCAGACCCAGCAGGACTGGTACACCACCTACTACGGCGGGCAGGGCTTCTACACCGACGGCGGCGGCATCCAGGCCGCGATCAACGCCGGCTCGCTGATCGCCCCGCTGCACCAGGCCGGGGTGCCCGCCTCGGTGACGACCTACCTCCTGGCGGGCGGCGCGCCCAGCGTCGTCGGCATCTTCAACGAGAACCGCGCCCCCAGCGACGGCGTGGTCTTCGTGGCCAGCGCCCTGGACACCACCGGCATCGCCACGGTCGGCGGCACCGCGCTGATCTCCCTCGCCAACCACCTGCAACTCGGCTGGGACGGCGCGGCGAGCGCCCAGGTCGCCGGCTGGCTGAACTGAGGACACGCCCGATGATCACCGATCGACTGATCACCACCGACCGGCTGACCGTGAACCACGCCGAGATCGAGGGCCGCACCGGCGAGCCGGTGGTCCTGGTCCACGGCAACGTCTCCTCCGGCGTGTTCTGGCACCCGACCATGGCCGACCTGCCCGAGCGCTACCGCCCGCTGGCGCCCGACCTGCGCGGCTTCGGCGGCACCGAGCCGCTGCCGGTGGACGCCACCCGGGGTCTGCGCGACCACAGCGAGGACCTGCTCTCCTACCTCCAGGAGCTGTCCCTGGGCCCGGTGCACCTGGTCGGCTGGAGCATGGGCGCCGGGGTGGCGCTGCAACTGCTGCGCGACCACCCTGAGCTGGTCCGCTCGCTCACCCTGGTCAACCCGGTCTCCCCGTACGGGTTCGGCGGCACCCACGGGGTGGACGGGACACTCAACTCGCCCGACGGGGCGGGCTCCGGCGCCGGCACCGCGGCGGCGGAGTTCGTCCGGCTGCTGGGCGAGGGCGAGTCGGGCGCCGGGTCGCCGTTCGCGCCGCGTTCGGTGCTGGACACCGCCTACGTCAGCGCGCCGCTGGCCGAGCCGGACCGCTACGTGGCCGCCATGCTGACCACCCGGACCGGGGAGGACCACTACCCCGGCGACAGTCGGCCGAGCGACACCTGGCCGGGCGTCGCACCCGGCGAGCGGGGCGTCCTCAACTCCATGGCGCCGGTCCACTTCCGGATCGACGACCTGGAACTGGTCGAACCGAAGCCGCCCGTCCTGTGGATCCGCGGTTCGGCCGACGTGATCGTCTCCGACACCTCGCTGTTCGACCTCGCCCACCTCGGGGCGATCGGCGCGGTCCCGGGCTGGCCCGGCGCGGACGCCTGCCCGGCGCAGCCGATGGTGGCGCAGACCCGCGCCGTCCTCGACCGCTACGCCGCCGCCGGCGGGCGGGTGCGCGAGGTGGTCGTCGAGGGCGCCGGGCACAGCGTGCACCTGGAGCGGCCGAAGGAGTTCCTGGCCGCGCTGGTGGAGGTGCTGGACGGGGCCTGACGACACGGCCGCCACAGCCCCGTGGCCCCGGTCCGCCGTTGTGCGGGCCGGGGCCACGGGGCTGTTCGGTGCCGTTCAGCCGGCGAGGGTCTTGTGGAGGGCGTCGAGGCCGTCGGTGTAGATGCCGGTGAAGAGGTCGACGACCTCCTGGTCGGTGGCGTTGACCGGGTTGAAGCGGCCTGACCACTGGACCTCGGCGAGGTCGTCGCGGCCGGGGACGGCGTGCACGCGGATGGTGGAGACGTAGCCGTCGACCGGGAACGGGGCCTGGAGGATGGCGTAGCTGTACTGGCGCTCGGTCTCGTTGAAGTCGACGAGGCGTTCGACGATGACCTGGCCCTCGGGGTTCTTGAGGCTGCGGACGCGGCCGCCCTGGGAGGCGACGCTCTCGGGGATGTAGGGGAGCCAGTCGGGGAGGGCGTCGAAGCCGCCGATGAGGTTCCAGACCTTCTCGGG
>NZ_JBHVPZ010000070.1:0-4082 GCF_042887135.1 Kitasatospora sp. NPDC057965 | reverse complement strand
CACGCCCTCCCGGTCGGTGGTGTGATCGTCCGAGAAACGACGGTCACCCGTCGCGTCCGGCACGTACTTCACACAGACAACGATCCTCAAGCTCACGGCCTGTCTCCTGTACTGGTCTCGTCCGGCGGCTGCGGCAGTGCACGTGGGCGCGCACACGGCTCGCACCCACTCCCGGCAGCGTGTTCCCGTGCCGGTCCGGAACTTGCTGGCAGCATACCCGCCAGTAGCCCGACGGTCACTACTCACCAGTAGCTTACGCCGGACCCCCGGCCGGGGTGCCCCGTCAGGGCCATCCTGCCCCAGGCCACCCCGGGCTCCACCAGACGGGGCTGCCCTCGTGCCGCCGGATTCACCTCGGCAGCATCCCGCACGCCCCCGCCCGCGCCCCGGCGCCCACCGTCCTGGCCGCCCCGAACACCCCGGACACCCCGGCCGGGCTCAGACCGCCGCGCCCAGCGCCGCGATCACATCCGCCTTCCGCGGCTGCCCGGCCGCCCGCCGCACCACCCGGCCACCGGCGTCCAGCACCAGCACGGTCGGCGTCCGGACGATCTCCAGCCGCCGCACCAGCTCCAACCGCTCCTCGGCGTCCAGTTCGACGTGCGCCACCCCGCCGACCATCCCCGCCACCTCCGCCAGCACCCGCCGGGTGGCCCGGCACGGCTGGCAGAACGCGGTGGAGAACTGCACCAGCGTCGCCCGCTCGCCGAGCGCCTCCCCCAGCTCCGCCGCCGACAGCCGCACCGCCCCGTCCCGCTCCCGCACCCTCAGCCTCCCGTCACGCTTCGCTCGGATCAGCCCGAACGCGCTCGCGGCCACGAGCACGACAACACACACCACCAATCCGGTCATCCCCCCAGTCTGCTCCGCCCCGTACCACGCCGGCGACGGGGGCCGGCTCTCCCGCAACCCCCCTCGACCCGTGTCACCGGCCCCGCGTACCATCGGCCCGTGGACTCCGACCGCCCCGCACAGCCGCTGCTGACCATCCGCCGGGTGGTCGACCTGTGCCGGGCCACGGCCTCGCGCTGTCGCTGACGCGCGCCCCGGCCCTCCCGGGTGCCCGCGCGACCCCGTCGCCGCGCGCCCCGTCGCCCCTCCCCGCCCCGGAGTCCCCGTGCAGATCGACCCCCGCGGCCCGCGTTTCGCCGCCGCCCTCACCACCCTCGTCCTGATCGCCGTCCTGCTCACCGGCAGCGGTGCGCTGCTCGCGGCCCAGACCCTCGTCTTCGCCCTCGGCGCCCTCGGCGGCCTGCGCTTCTCCCCCTACTCCTGGCTCTACCGCACCCTGGTCCGGCCCCGGCTGGCGCCACCCGCCGAGACCGAGGACGAACGCCCGCCGCGGTTCGCCCAGGGGGTCGGCCTGGTCTTCGCCGCCGTCGGCACGGCCGCCCTCCTGACCGGAGTCGGCTGGCTCGGCCTGCTCGCCACCGGGTTCGCGCTGGCCGCCGCCTTCCTCAACGCCGCGTTCGGCTACTGCCTCGGCTGCGAGGCGTACCTCCTGGTCCTGCGCGCCCGCACCCGGACCGACCTGGCCGCCTGAGCCGCCCCGGGCGGGAGAAAACCGACCGGACGCCCGGCCGGGAAAAGTTCCCGGCCGGGCTCATCACGCACATCACACCTCCCGATCGGGCCCCACGGGCTCGGCTCAGGTGACAGCGGGTACCCGTTCGGGGGATCATCTCCGTGTATCGCCCGTGGCCGCCGCGGTGTGCCGCGCCCCCGGTCGGCCCCCACCTACGGCACGCGGGTCCCCGTCGTACCGGGCCCCCAGGCCCGTCGAAGTCAGGACTGACCGTGGCAGAGCTCGTGTACCCGCCGGTGATCGGCGCCGCGCTGACCGTCTTCCGCGCACTCGACGTGCGCATCAGGATCGTCGGCGCCGAACACATCCCCGCCAAGGGCGGGGCGGTGCTCGTGAGCAACCACATCAGCTACCTCGACTTCCTCTTCGCCGGCCTCGGCGCCTACCGCGGCGGCAAGCGCAAGACCCGCTTCATGGCCAAGGACGACGTCTTCAAGCACGCCGTCTCCGGCCCGCTGATGCGCGGCATGAAGCACATCCCCGTCGACCGCACCGACGGCCAGCCCGCCTACGAGGCCGCCGTCCGCGCCCTGCGGGCCGGCGAGGTGGTCGGTGTCTTCCCCGAGGCGACCATCAGCCGCTCCTTCATGCTGAAGAAGTTCAAGACCGGCGCCGCCCGGATGGCCGCCGACTCCGGCGCCCCGCTGCTGCCCGTCGTCCTCTGGGGCACCCAGCAGCTGTGGACCAAGGGCCGTCCGAAGACCCTCACCAAGCGGCACGTCCCGGTCACCATCATGATCGGCGAACCGATCGTGCTGACGCCCGAGGACAAGCCCGTCATGGTCACCCGCCGACTGCGCGCCGCAATGTCCGAGATGCTCGACCGGGCCCAGCGCGAGTACCCCGGCAAGCCCGCCGGACCCGACGACACCTGGTGGCTGCCCGTCCACCTCGGCGGCACCGCGCCCACCCTGGAGACCGCCGAGGCCGAGGACGAGGCGGAGGCCGTCGCCAAGGCCGAACGCCGCGCCGCCCGGGGCTGACACCCGGGTCCGACCGCGCCCACCCGGTCCGACCGCGCCCCGCGAACGGATGACTCCCCGTCCCCGGGCGGACGCGGACCGTTGCGTGTCTCCCCGCCCGCCCCTCTCCGATCTGACACAGTGACAGCTCCTTCGGGGGGCTCACGCCCGGCCGCGCCGGGCGGATCGAAGACGGAGATGAGACGCGGATGACCCGCACACGGACACGGCTCTCCCCCACCACCCCCCATCGCTCCGACCCCTCCACGGCCCGCACCCGCCACCGCGCCGGTGCGGGCCTCCTGCTCGCCGGGACCCTGCTCACCGGCTGCGGCGCCCAGCCCGGCGACATCCCGCTCAGCGAGATCCGCGCCGAATCCCCCACCCCGACCCCGACCCCGGCCGCCGAACCCGCCGTCGCCGACGCCACCGCGGGCGTGGTCGGCGCCGCCGCGGCCACCCCCACCGCCCCACCGGCGCACAACGGCCTCATCGCCGCTCGGGCCTTCCTCGACCAGGACCGCCTCACCAGCGCCATCTTCGCCGTCACCCCCGACGGCAAGACCCGCCGGCAAGTCACCCAGCCGGCCGACCGGACCCTCGACGACCACCCCGCCTGGTCCCCCGACGGCACCACCCTCGCCTTCGACCGCACCGGCGGCGACTCCCCCGGCCGGATCTGGACCACCGGCACCGACGGACAGAACGTCCACCAACTGGGCTCACTCTGCGAGGCCGGTGCCCCCGACTGCCTCAACGAGACGGAGACCATGCCCGCCTGGTCCCCCGACGGCAAGCAGCTCGCCTTCACCCGCGGCTGGGGCGCCGCCGACCCGACGAGCGAGCAGATCCAGTACAGCGACCTCTACGTCATCGCCCCCGACGGCACCACCGCCCAGCGGCTCACCTTCCTGACCAACGACACCCCGTACTCCGGCGTCGTCACCGACCCGGCCTGGTCCCCCGACGGCAAACAGCTCGTCTTCTCCTACCGGACCAGCGCCACCGGCCAGCCCGCCAACAGCCGCGCGCTCTACATCGTCAACGCCGACGGCACCGGCCTGCGCCGCCTCACCCCGTGGGAACTGCGGGCCGGCGACCGCGCCAACTGGTCCCCCGACGGCAGCCGCATCGTCTTCACCACCTACCCCGCCGGCCCGGACAACGCCCCCGGCGGCGGCATCTACACCGTCCACCCCGACGGCACCGCCGTCGAAGCACTCACCCCCGGGCCCTCCGACACCACCTACGGCATCGCCTCCTACTCGCCCGACGGCACCGCGATCGCCTTCGCCCAGGCCCCCGCCGGCGGAACCTCCGAGCTCTACACCATGCGCGCCGATGGCTCCGGCGCCACCCGGATCACCGACACCGCCGGCCACGGGGAGAGCCGCCCCAGCTGGGGCACCGCCCAACCATCGAGCTGAGCACATTTTCGGTAAACGCAAAGAACCCCCGCCGGATAACCGGCGGGGGTTCTTCTCAAAATTTGTTCGGCGGCGTCCTACTCTCCCACAGGGTCCCCCCTGCAGTAC
>NZ_JBHVPZ010000069.1:0-4977 GCF_042887135.1 Kitasatospora sp. NPDC057965 | reverse complement strand
GGCTGTGGCGCGGGGGGCGGGCCCCCCGCCGCCCCCCCGCCCCCCCCCCCCCGCCGTCCTTCCCCCGGACGTCCGGCCGGCCGCCGGCGGCCCGTAGAGTCGGTCGGCGGCGCGCGGCGACCCCGCGGCGCGCCGCGGACCACCGTGGACATCCTGGACAGGGGCGAGGGCAGACGCATGACACTCTTGACGGCGCTTCAGGGCGGATCCGGCGACTCGGCCGACGCCCTGCGGATCTCCGACGGCCCCGGGCTCTCCCGCGAGCGGCTGCTCGGCGCGGCCACCGCCGTCGCCGACCGGGTGGCCGGCGCCCCCGCCCTGGCGGTGCTCGCCCGCCCCACCGCCGAGACCGTGGCCGCCGTCGTCGGCGGGCTGCTCGCCGGGGTGCCGGTGGTGCCGCTGCCGCCCGACTCCGGGCCCAAGGAACGCGCGCACATCCTGCGCGACTCCGGCGCCGCCCTGCTCGCCCACGCCGCCGACGACGGCCCGCCGCAGGACGCCGGGATCCCCGGCCTCCCGGTCGACCTGCGCGAGCGCTCCGCCACCACGTACCCCGAGCCCGACCCGTCGGCGACCGCCTTCGTGCTCTACACCTCCGGCACCACCGGCGCGCCCAAGGGCGCGATGATCGGCCGCGCCGCCGTCGCCGCCGACCTCGACGCGCTCGCCGACGCCTGGCGGTGGACCGCCGAGGACACCCTGGTGCACGGCCTGCCGCTGTTCCACGTGCACGGACTGGTGCTCGGCGTGCTCGGCGCGCTGCGCACCGGCAGTCGGCTGGTGCACACCGGACGGCCCACCCCCGCCGGGTACGCGGCGGCGGGCGGCAGCCTCTACTTCGGGGTGCCGACCGTCTGGTCCCGGGTGGCGGGGGACCCGCAGGCGGCCGCCCGGCTCGCCTCGGCCCGGCTGCTGGTCTCCGGCAGCGCCCCGCTGCCCGTCCCGGTGTTCGAGCGGCTCGCCGCGCTGACCGGCCACGCCCCGATCGAGCGCTACGGCATGACGGAGTCGCTGATCACCGTCTCCACCCGGGCCGACGGCGAGCGCCGCCCCGGCAGCGTCGGCCTGCCGCTGGCCGGGGTGCGCACCCGGCTGGTCGGCGAGGACGGCTCGCCCGTCCCGTACGACGGCGAGAGCGTCGGCGAGCTCCAGGTGGCCGGGCCCACCCTGTTCCACGGCTACCTCAACCGGCCGGACGCCGACGCCGAGGCCTGGACCGCCGACGGCTGGTTCCGCACCGGGGACGTCGCGGTGATCGGGCCGGACGGCTTCCACCGGATCGTCGGGCGCGCCTCGGTCGACCTGATCAAGAGCGGCGGGTACCGGATCGGCGCCGGCGAGGTCGAGGCGGCGCTGCGCGACCACCCCGCGGTGGCCGACGCCGCCGTCGTCGGCGCGCCGGACGAGGACCTCGGCCAGGCGATCGTCGCGTACGTGGTGGCGGACGGCCCCGTGACGGGTGAGCAGCTGACGGCCTTCGTGGCGGAGCGGCTCTCGGTGCACAAGCGGCCCCGCCGGGTGGTGCTGGTGGCGGAACTGCCCAGGAACGCCCTGGGCAAGGTGCTGAAGAAGCAGCTGATGGCGGACTCGGCACACGGGTGACGGGCGGTCACCCGGCGCCGGGTCGGGTGACGGTCGCTCACCTTGCGTGAGCCTTCCTTTGGCGCACTCCACTGCGCGCCGTGAGCGGACGCGTGCCTAACGTGACAAGCGGCGCGGCCGGGGCCGACCAGGCCCCGCGCACCGCGTCCAGCGTTCAGCTCCCAGCGTTCGGCGCGATCGAGGCGCCCGGCGCGATCAGCGAAGGAAGACAGCAGCATGACGACCGTCAACACCGGCGCACCGGGTGCCGCCGACGACGCGACCGGGCAGCACACCGCCTCTCCCTCCCCCCGGCCGGCGGCGGCTGCCCGGCCTTCCCGCGCGGCGCGGATCCGCCGGGGGATAGGCGCGGTGGCCGTGATCGCGGCCGGGACCTGCGTGATCGGCCTGGGCACCGGCGCGGGGACCGCGGCGGCCGAGCGGGCGCCCGCCCACGCCGGCTGGGACGGCTCGCGGTACTGGTTCAAGGACGCCCAGGGCCACTGGCGCTGGACCTCGCACTACGACGTCTACCTGGCGCGCACCGGCGGGTCCGCCCCGGCGCCGGCGGCGTCCACGGCGAGGACGGCCGGCTCCTCCGGAGGGATCACCCAGGGGTGGGACGGCTCGCGCTACTGGTTCCGCAACAGCCAGGGCCAGTGGCGCTGGACCTCGCACTACGACGTCTACCTGGAACGCACCGGCGGCTCCGCCGCCTCCTCGGAGGACTCGGCGTCCCCGCCCCCGGCCGCGGCCCCGGCGGCGGACGGCGACGTCGAGACGGCGGTGCAGTTCGCGCTCGCGCAGCTGGGCAAGCCGTTCCGGACGGCCGGCAACGGACCGGACGGCTACGACTGCTCGGGCCTGGTCCAGCAGGCCTTCCGGCGCGGCGGCATCTCCCTGCCCCGGATCGCCAACGACCAGTACGCGGCCACCACACCGGTGACGGCCGGGCAGCTGCGCCGCGGCGACCTGCTGTTCTGGTCGGACGACCGCACCGCGCGGGGCATCCACCACGTGGCGATCTACCTGGGCGACAACCAGTACGTGGAGGCCGCCCGGCCCGGCACCTCGATCCGGGTCTCGCGGATCAGCAGCGGCTACTACCCGACCCACATGGGCCGCCCCTGACGGGTCCGCGCCGTCCCGCCGGTGCCCCGGGCCGCCGAGGCCCGCACACCGGTGGGACGGGGGAGCCCCGCACGCAACGGGGCGCGCGTGGTGCGGCGGGGGCGTGCGCCAAGGGGCCGGACTCCGGTGCCCGGAGGGGTGGGCGCCGGCGCGCCGGGGGTCGTACGGGAATCGTCGCAGGCCCCCTGACCTGGGCACATGCCCCTGTCAAGCGGAACGGGGAACCGCCATGAGCGGGGCGGACGTGGAGGTATGGGGACCGGCGTGGCGGGGGTACCACCTCCGATGGCGCCGGCTCGACCGACGGGGGGCGCCGCCCGGGGCGAACGGCGCCGGGGAGGGCGAGAACATGGGGGCGTGCGTGATCGTCTGGGTCAATGGCACATTCGGGGCGGGCAAGACCAGCTCCTGCCGCGAACTGGTGGAACTGCTGCCCGGCAGCATGCTGTTCGATCCCGAGCTGGTGGGCTTCGGGCTGCGCGCGATGCTGCCGGCCGACCGGATGGCGGCGGTGCCGGACTTCCAGGACCTGCCCGCCTGGCGGCGGCTCGTCCCCGAGACGGCGGCGGCACTGCTCGGTGAGATCCCCGGGCCGCTGGTGGTTCCGATGACACTGCTGCGGGAGGACTACCGGGACGAGATCTTCGGGGCGCTCGCCTCGCACGGCATCGTCGTGCACCACCTCGTCCTGGACCCTGAAGAAACGATCCTGCGCGAGCGCATCGCCCAGCGCGAGGAATTCCCGGACGACCCGCGGCGCAGCGAGCAGGTCCGCCGCTGGTGCCTGGAACACCTGCCGCGCTACCGCGCCGCCCGCCGCTGGCTGCGCCGCGACGCCCGGCTCGTCGACACCTCCGGCCTCACCCCGCGCGAGACCGCCGTCCGGCTCGCCCGGCTGGTCGACGACGGCTCGGCCCGCTGCCCGATCGCGCAGACCCCCGACCCCACCGGGGACACCGTGGCCGCCGCCGTCCTGTTCTTCGACGAGCAGGACCGGGTGCTGCTCGTCGACCCCGTCTACAAGCCCGACTGGGAGTTCCCCGGCGGCGTCGTCGAGCGCGGCGAGGCACCCACCGACGCCGCCCTCAGGGAGACCGCCGAGGAACTCGGCCTGCGCCTGGACCCGGCGGTGCTGCGCCTGCTCGCCGTCGACTGGGAACCGCGCACCGGCCCGCGCCGGGGCGGGCTGCGCCTGGTCTACGACGGCGGCCTGCTGGACGCCACCGCTCGGCAGGGGCTGCTGCTCCAGCAGGAGGAACTGCGCGGCTGGCGGTTCGTCAGCCTGGAGGAGGCCGCCGGACTGCTGCCCCCGGGCCGCCACCGGCGGCTGGCGGCGGCGCTGGACGCCCGCCGCTGCGGGGAGTTGCGCTACCTGGAGGCCGGACACCGGGCGGGCCTGGGGTCGGCCCGCACCGCCGACGCGGCGTGAGCCCGGTTCCGGGACTCACCCCGGCTCAGGCCCGGTTCCGGGGTGAGCCCCGTTCCGGCGCGCGCCCCGCGAACGCGCCGCGCGCCGGAGCCGGGCGCCGCAGACGGGCCCGTCCGGGCGGCGGCAGGATGAGGGCATGCCGTTCACCCTGAGCCACCCGGCCGCCGTGCTGCCCCTGCTGCGCGCGGCGGGGGAGCGCGGGCCGCTGGTCGCGTCGGCGCTGGTCGCCGGCTCGCTGGCACCCGACGTGCCGTTCTTCGCCGAGTCGCTGCTGCCCGGGGTGTACCGGCATGGCGCGCCCACCCACCGCTGGTGGGCGGTGCCGACGCTGGACGTGGCGCTCGCGGCCGCCCTGGTGGCGGGCTGGCACGGGCTGGTGCGCGGGCCACTGGTCGCGCTGCTCCCGGACCGGTGGGCGGGCGCCGCCGAGGCGCTGACGGCCCGCCGGTCCGGCCGGGGGCGGCCGTCGGGCGCGGACCTCGGATGGTTCGCGCTCTCGGCGGCGGTCGGTGCGGCGAGCCACGTCGGCTGGGACGGCTTCACCCATGCGGGGCGTTTCGGGTCCCGGCTGGTGCCGGCGCTGGAGCGGCCGGTGGCGGGCGGCCCGCCGCTCTACGAGGTGCTGCAGTACGGCAGCTCGGTGCCCGCGCTGGCCGCGGTGGCGGGGTACGCGGTGCGGGCGGCCCGGGCGGTGGAGCCGGTCCGACCGGCCGACCGGCCGTCGCGGCGGGCCCGGCGGGCCGGCGCGCTGGTGCTGGGGGCGGCCACCGCGGCGGGGGCGGCGCACCGGCTGGTGCCGCTGCGGCGCGGGCCGCTCGCGGAGCTGTGCTTCGGGG
>NZ_JBHVPZ010000068.1:0-5314 GCF_042887135.1 Kitasatospora sp. NPDC057965 | reverse complement strand
GACACCCCCGTCATCACCCTCGACGCCCGACGCCGCGACAGCGCCAAGAGCGCCCTCATCACCCTCGTCGAACACGCCCTCCTCGCCCGCCTGCGCTGAGCGGACACCGAGGCCGGCGGCCCCGGTACCCCGTCGCGCCGACGGGGTACCGGGGCGCGTTCGCTTGCGGAGAGGTGTCGTCCGGGCGCCTCGCGCAAGACCCCCGCATAAGCGGCGGATAACAGTTCGGTAGGCATTTCGTGATCAACAATGACTGTTTGTAGCGAATCGGCATCACTCAGCGCCAGAAGACCACAGTTTTGCTCCAACATGTCGGTGAATGTCCTGAATTGCACCTCCCGCTCCGCCCACCAGCAGCTGTTTGTCCCCCATCCCTGCACGTGCTGAAATTCCAGCTACCCCTGGATCCCATACGGCTGCCGTTCCCCGGAGCGGGCGGCCCCCGGGGTAGCGCTGGATTGATCCATGGCCGGCTGTCGGCCGAGAGGTAGTTGTCGAGTGAGGCGTAAGCAGCAGGTCGCCCCGCAGCGGCGCTCCGAGCCCCGCCAGAGCGAGCCGAACGGCACCGCACCGGAACCGGGCGGGTTCTCGGCGTTCACGCCGGTCGAGGAACGGCCGCAAACGGCCCCGGCACCGCAGCAGCCGAACCCCGGCAAGGACCGCGCGTCGGGCCAGGACACCGGCTCCACCACCGGTACCGGCTCCGGCGGCAGCGGCACGAACGACAACGGCCCCAAGAGCAGCCGGTACGACTTCGTGCGCCCGCGCAACTGGCGCGTGCCCGCCCGACTGATCGCGATCCTGCTGATCCCGGTCGTCATCGCCCTGGTCTTCGGCGGCCTGCGCGTCAACACCTCGATCGACGGCTTCATCAAGGCCGACCGCGCCCAGCGCACCGCCACCCTCGCCAAGGCCGCCACCGAGCTCGCCGAGGCCCTGGAGAGCGAGCGCGACAAGACGCTCATACCCCTGATCACCAAGCAGGACCCGAACAACGACGTCACCAAGGCGCGCTCGACCACCGACGCCGCCCTCAAGGCCTACAACGCGGCCTACGAGGCCAGCGACAAGTCCGGCGAACTCCCCCGACGGCACGAGGCCTTCCAGCAGGTGGTCGTCTACCTGCCGCAGCTGCGTGCCACCGCCTACGCCGACAACCTGTTCGCCTCCGCGACCGTCAGCGCCTACTCGGTGATGTTCGCCCCGCTGCTGTCCTACGACAACTCGGTCGGCCTCGGCTCGTCCAACCTGACCAGCAAGGGCCGCTCGATCTACGCCATGTCGCTGGCCAAGGCCTCGGCCTCGACCCAGCGCGCCCTCATGCTGCAGCTGCTGGTCGGCATCTCCGCCCAGAAGACCACCCGGTACGAGAACGTCGACCTCATCCAGCAGCTGCTGGTCGCCCAGCGCCTGGAACAGACCGCGCTCTCCGAGTTCAACACCGGCAGCGCCCCCGAGGACGCCAAGAAGTACGCCGACGCCCAGGTCGTCCAGGCCAACGCCGACCAGCGCGCGGCCTACCGGATGCCCAACGGCAGCGTGCCGACCATGCAGGGCCTGCTGAACCTCGGCACCGCCTACACCCAGGCGGCCGCCAACGGCCAGTCCCAGGGCAAGGAGATCGCCGACCGCGCCTACAAGGACGCCAAGGACTCCGGTCTGACGCCGGAGAACTGGAACCAGGCCGCCAACACCCACATGGCCAGCCTCCGCGCCACCGAGGTCGCGCTGCTGGACGACGTGCTCGTGGACGCCGCCGAGCTGCGCGACAACGCCCGCTTCGACGCCATCCTCAACTCGCTGATCGTGCTCACCGCACTGATCCTGGCCGGTGTCCTCACCGGCTACGTGGCCCGCTCGATGATCCTCGGCATGCGCACCCTGCGCAACGCCGCCCTCGACATCGCCGACCACCGTCTGCCCGAGCTGGTCGAGCGGCTCTCCAAGACCGACCCGGACCGGGTGGACACCAACGTCACCCCGATCCCGCTGCACGGCAAGGACGAGATCGGCGAGGTCGCCCGGGCCTTCGACCAGGTCCACCGGCAGGCGGTGGCGCTCGCCGCCGAGCAGGCGCTGCTGCGAGGCAACGTCAACGCGATCTTCACCAACCTGTCGCGCCGCAGCCAGAGCCTGATCCAGCGCCAGCTGGCGCTGATCACCGACCTCGAGAACAACGAGGCCGACCCGGACCAGCTGGAGAACCTCTTCAAGCTGGACCACCTCGCCACCCGTATGCGCCGCAACGGTGAGAACCTGCTCGTCCTCGCGGGCGAGGAGGCCGGCCGCCGCTGGAACACCCCGGTCCCGCTGGTCGACGTGCTGCGCGCCGCCGCGTCCGAGGTGGAGCAGTACGAGCGCGTCGAGCTCTCCGGCATCCCCGAGGCCGAGGTCGTCGGCGCCGCCGTGACCGACCTCGTCCACCTGCTCGCCGAGCTGCTGGAGAACGCCACCACGTTCTCCAGTCCGCAGACCCGGGTGCTGGTCAACGCGACCCGGCTGCCGGACGGCCGGGTGCTCGTCGAGATCCACGACAAGGGCATCGGCCTCACCGCCGAGGACTTCGCGGAGATCAACGAGAAGCTGGCCGAGCCGCCCACGGTCGACGCCACCATCTCCCGCCGCATGGGCCTGTTCGTGGTCGGCCGGCTCTCCCAGCGGCACGACATCCGCGTCCAGCTCCGCCCGTCCGGCGAGTCGGCCGGCACCACCTCGCTGGTCATGCTGCCGCCGTTCGTGACCCAGATGGCCGCGGCTCCGGAGCCCGAGGAGCAGTTCACCGTCTCCCGGATCTTCGCCGACCAGGAGCCGGCCCCCGAGTGGGCCGTCGACCACGACCCGGTCCGCAGCGCCGCCGAACTCGGCTTCGACGACCACCTCACCGGGATGGGCAACGCCGGCCCCACCGGCTTCAGCCCGGCCCTGGAGGCCGTCCAGCGCTCGCAGCGCCTGGACCAGGTCCGCCGCGCCGCGCTGGAGGCCGGACCGCAGGACGGGCAGCCGCCGGTGCTGGACGCCGAGGTCGACGAGGAGTACCCGGCCTACGGCCGCCGCAACGACGAGGCCTACGCCCAGGACGAGCAGTACCCGCAGCAGGGCTACGGGCAGTCCGGCTACGCCGACGACCAGTACGGCTACCAGGACGAGTACGGCCAGGACGGCGGCTACGACGCCGAGGGCTACCGCCAGGACGGCTACCAGCAGGACGGCTACGGCCAGTACCCGCAGCAGGGCTACGACGAGTACGGCCGGACGGACGAGTACGGCCAGGACACCGGCTACGACGGGTCCGGCTACGCCGGCGAGCAGTACGGCCGGCCGACCGAGGAGGCCCCGGCGGGCCACCCGTACGCCCCCGAGCAGCCCGCCCTCCCGGCCGCCGACAGCGCCCCCGCCGCCCCCACCACGCTGCCGTCCGGGCTGCCGCAGCGCCGCCCCGGCCAGCAGCTGGCCGGTGGTGGCTTCCCGTCCGGCCAGGACGGCAACGGCGGCGGCGACAGCCCGAACTGGTTCACCGGCGCCAAGGACACCTCCGCCACCCCGGCCGAGCCCCGCGGCCACGACGTGTCCGCCCTCGGCGGCTACGGGCCCACCGGCCCGACCGCCGCCGGCAACGCCGACTGGCAGTCCCCCAACGACGGTGACTGGCAGCGGGCCGAGAAGCTGCGCGAGCCCTCCTCCGGCGGCACCACCCCCGCCGGCCTGCCCCGGCGCGTGCCGAAGCAGAACCTGGTGGCGGGCAACGCCAAGCCCACCCCGCAGGACGGACCGCAGGTCTCCCGCGCGCCCGAGGAGGTCCGCGGCCGGCTCACCAACCTGCGCCGCGGCGTCGAGCAGGGCCGCAGCGCCGGGACCACCGGAAGCTTCCGGATCGACCCCGATCAGGTAGACCAGTCCGGCAACGGACAGCAGAATCGCAGCACCGATCTCTTCGGCGGCTCGAACCACCAGGAGCGTTGAGTTGAGTCAGATGAGCCAGGCCGCACAGAACCTGAACTGGCTGATCACCAATTTCGTGGACAACACCCCCGGGGTGTCGCACACGGTGGTGGTCTCCGCGGACGGCCTCCTGCTGTGCATGTCCGAGGGATTCCCCCGCGACCGCGCCGACCAGCTCGCCGCCGTCGCCTCCGGCCTCACCTCCCTCACCACCGGCGCCAGCCGGATCTTCGAGGGCGGCGAGGTCAACCAGACCGTCGTCGAGATGGAACGCGGCTTCCTGTTCCTGATGGCCATCAGCGACGGCTCCGCGCTCGCCGTCCTGGCCTCCCCCGACTCCGACATCGGCCTGGTCGGCTACGAGATGGCGCTGCTCGTCGACCGCGCCGGCGCCGTCCTCACCCCCGCACTCCGCGCAGAACTCCAGGGCAGTCTCCTGCACTGACGGTCCGTCGGATACCGTCCAGGTATTCGAAGCACCTCCACGTCCGTCCCGGGCCCGCTTCGGCGGGCTCGGGTTCGGGCGTTGTACGGCCTTCGCACCACCGGCTCAGGACCAGTGCCCGAGCTCGCACCGCACCGCCGCACCCTGTGAGGAGAGGAACCGTGACACCGCCCGACGACCGCAGCGGCCAATACGGCGTTCCGTACCCTGGCACAGGCCATGACGCCTTCGGAGCACCCGGCGTCGTCGGCCACGGTCAGCAGTACGGCCAGCCGCTCCACGGCCAGCACGGCCAGCACTACGGTCAGCCGTCGTACGGCCGGCCGTACCCGCCGGGACAGTACGACCAGTACGCGCAGCCCCGGCCCTCGTACGACGCTCCGCCGCCCGGCTACCCGGACGGGACGGTCGGACAGCACCCCGGCCACCTCCCCGGCCGCGGCCCGGCCGTCGGGCAGTCGGCCGGACAGCCCGCCCACGTTCCCGGCCACCACGGGCCGGTCCAGGACTTCGGGACGGGCGACGACTACGACGACGAGGTGGACTCCGGCCCGCTGATCCGCCCGTTCGCGATGACCGGAGGACGCACCAGGCCCCGGTACGAGCTCGCCCTGGAGGCGCTCGTCTCCGCCAACGTGGATCCGCAACGCCTGGCCACCCTGCTCCCCGAGCACCAGCGGATCTGCACCCTGTGCACCGAGGTCAAGTCCGTGGCCGAGGTCTCGGCGCTGCTCTCCCTTCCCCTGGGAGTGGCCCGGATCCTCGTGGCCGACCTGGCCGAGGCCGGCCTGGTCGCCATCCACCAGCCCGCTTCCGGCGGCGAATCCGGAACCCAGCCCGACGTCACGCTGCTCGAAAGGGTCCTCAGTGGACTTCGCAAGCTCTAACGCGGCCGCCCCCACCCGCGCCACCACCTCCGCGAAGATCGTC
>NZ_JBHVPZ010000067.1:0-5454 GCF_042887135.1 Kitasatospora sp. NPDC057965 | reverse complement strand
GACACACATAGCGGTGATCTTCGCGGACACCTCGACCGCGAAGATCACCGCCAGCTGATCACGCCATGCAGCCGATCAATTACCCAACACTTTCTGAGCCGTGAAACACCCGGGGGCGCGCATCGAGCTGATGCGCGCCCCCGGGGTCACCACGACACCGCGCCTCAGCGCCGCCCGGTCAGCGTGGCCCCGACGCTCGCCGCCACCACGCAGCCGATGCCGGCCAGCTGCGCGGCGCCCAGCAGCTGACCCAGCACCACCAGGCCGACCAGCGCGCTGACCGCCGGCTCCAGGCTGACCAGCACGCTGAACACCCGCTGCGGCATCCGCCGCAGCGCCGTCATCTCCAGCGCGTACGGGATCACCGGCAGCAGCAGCGACACCCCGGCCACCGCGAGCAGCAGCATCACCGGCGAGGCACCGGGCGCGGTCAGCCCGTCCCAGGCCTGGCCGAGCCCGAACGGCGCCACCGTCAGCGCGCCGACCGTCATCGACACCGCCAGCCCCTGGAAGCCCTGGAACGCCGCCCCGACCTTGTCGGTGAACAGGATGTACGCGGCGTAGCAGGCCGCCGCCCCGAAGGCGTACAGCAGGCCGACCGGGTCGAGCCCGCCGCCCTCCCCGCCCTCGCCGAGCAGCGTCAGCAGCGCCACGCCGCCGGCCGCGAGCAGCGCCCAGAGCAGGTGGCTGGCGCGGCGGGCGAAGACCAGGGCGACCGCGAGCGGGCCGAGGAACTCGATGGTGGCGGCGGTGCCCATCGGCAGCCGGTCGATCGCCCCGGCGAACAGCAGGGTCATCCCGGCCGAGGCCATGCCGAGCAGGGCGGCGGCGGCGAGGTCGCGCGGCCGGCGCCCGCGCAGCCGGGGCCGGGTGACGGCCAGCAGGATGACCGCCGCGAAGCCCAGCCGCAGGAAGGTGGTGCCGCTCACCCCGAGCGGTCCGAAGAGCGGCTTGGAGAACGCGATCCCGGTCTGCACGAGGAACATCGCCACGACACAGAGAAGCGGCGCCGGAATTCGCTCCGGGCGCCGCAGCAGGTTCGTGAACCGTCGGCCGGTGGATCGGCCGGGTCGTGCGTCCGGTGGCAGCCCCTCTCCCGGGGACCCGCCTCGTCGCCAGCTGCCCCGCTCGCCGGCGGGCTCGCCCTTGGGGGCGGGCGGCATGGCAAGCGCCTCGGCGACGGCGGCGGCCGGCGTCGGGGCAGAGGTTTCGCTGGGATGGGAGGTGGGCATGATGGCGAGTTTGCCGTAAGGAGCCACTGGGCAGCAAGCTCGTTACAAGAATCGGGACGGATGCGGACGGGTGCGTCCGAAAGGGTGAGCCCCGGCGGTCCATCCGGCGCGGCGCCCGCCGGGATCCGACGGTCCGTCAGTATCAAGGCGGCGTGCGCCATCTCCGCCCCGCCTCGCTCGCCGCCGCCTCCCTCGTCCTCCTGCTGGCCGCCGCCGGTCCGGGTACGAGGGCCGACGCCGCCCCGACGGCCGCCGCCGTCCCCCGCATCCGGGCCGCCGTCCTGCCCGACCGGCACGGGCCGCCCCCGGCCCGGCCCCGCGACCTCTACGCCGGCGCGGCCTTCGACGCCTGCACCGCGCCCCCGCTGGAGACCCTGCGGGCCTGGCGCGACGCCTCGCCGTACGGGGCGCTCGGCATCTACACCAGCGGCGGCCAGCGCGGCTGCGCCCAGCCGAGGCTGACCGCCGACTGGGTGCGGCAGGCCCGGGCGATGGGGTGGCGGTTCCTGCCCGTCCACGTCGGCCTCCAGGCGCCGTGCAGCGACCTCGCGCACAAGCCCAAGCGCATCGACCCCGCCCGGGCCGCCCAGCAGGGGCGCGCGGAGGCGGCCGAGGCGGTGCAGGGCCTGCAGGCGGTCGGGATCGGCCCGGGCAGCCCGGTCTTCCTGGACATCGAGGCGTACCCGGTGCGCGACCCCGCCTGCGGCCAGGCGGTCGTCGACTTCACCGTCGGCTGGACCCAGGCGCTGCACACGGCGGGCTACCGCTCCGGCTTCTACTCCAGCCTCGACTCCGGCATCGCCGACCTCGCCGCGGCCGCCCGGGCCGGCAGCTCGCCGCTGCCCGACACCCTCTGGTACGCCCGCTGGGACGACCACGCCGACACCACCGGGGGCGGCCCGCTCACCGCGGAGCTCTGGTCCCAGCACCAGCGCGTCCACCAGTACCACGGCAACGTCGAGGAGACCTACGGCGGAGCGACGCTGGCCATCGACCGCAACCAGGTCGACGCCCCGCTGGCCGGCTGACGGACCCGTCGGCCGGCGGGGCGGTCACTCCCGCAGCGCGAGCCCCAGCCAGCCCCGGCCCTGGCAGTAGCGGCAGGTCTCGGTGATGTACCCGGTGCCGGTGCGCCCCGCCCGCAGGCCCTTGCGCGCCTGCGTCCGCACCCCGCCGGAACAGCACGGGCACGGCAGCCGGAACCCGGCCAGACCCCGTCCCACCCGCCGCTCGCCGTGTCCGTCGTCCATGGCCCCCAGTATCCCGGCCGCCGGGGCGGACGTCCGGGCCGCCCCCGCCCGACCGGGGAGAACGGGGCCGGACCGTGGCCGGGTCGTGATCGGGACAACGCGGTCGGCATGCTGACATCCGGGACACGGCGCGGCAGAATCGGGCCCTGCTGCCCGTATTACCGCCCAGTAGCCGTTGTTCGGCCGGGCCGGGGCAGGAGCCGCAGTGCCGCCCAGGTCGAGGAGGACCCGTGTTCAGCACCATGCAGGACGTACCGCTCACCGTCGCCCGGATCCTGGAGCACGGGTCCACGATCCACAGCAGGTCGACGGTCACCACCTGGGACGGCACCGGTCCGGTGGTCCGGACGTACGCGGAGGTCGGCGCCCGTGCGGCACAGCTCGCCTGGGCCCTGCGCGACGAGCTCGGCTGCACCGAGGCGAGTGTCGTCGGAACCTTGATGTGGAACAACGCCGAGCACCTGGAGGCCTACCTCGCGGTGCCGTCGATGGGTGCGGTGCTGCACACCCTCAACCTGCGGCTCCCGGCGAACCAGCTGTCGTACATCGTCAACCACGCCGCCGACCGCGTGATCATCGTCAACGGCACCGTCCTGCCGCTGCTGGCCGCGGTCCTGCCCGAGCTCGCCCCGACGCTCAAGCACATCGTGGTCAGCGGCCCCGGCGACCGCTCGGTGCTGGCCGGCTTCGCGGGCGGCGTGCACGACTACGAGGAGCTGATCGCGGACCGGCCGACCGCCTACCCCTGGCGGTCCGACATCGACGAGCGCCGGGCCGCCGTGCTCTGCTACACCTCCGGCACCACCGGCGACCCGAAGGGCGTGCTCTACAGCCACCGCTCGGTCTACCTGCACTGCCTCCAGGTCAACACCGGCGACAACTTCGCCTTCACCCCGCGCGACACCGCGCTGCCGGTGGTTCCGATGTTCCACGTCAACGCCTGGGGCATCCCGCACGCCGCCTTCATGTCCGGCGCCAACCTGCTGATGCCGGATCGTTTCCTCCAGCCCAAGCCGATGGCCGAGATGATCGCCGCGGTGCGGCCCACCGTCAGCGCGGCCGTGCCGACCATCTGGAGCGGCCTGCTGGACGAGCTGGACGCCGGCGACTACGACACCTCCAGCCTGCGCATGGTGGTGATCGGCGGCTCGGCCTGCCCGCCCTCGCTGATGAAGGGCTACGAGGAGCGCCACGGCATCCGCGTCCTGCACGCCTGGGGCATGACCGAGACCTCGCCGCTCGGCACCTTCGCCCAGCCCCCGGGCGGACTGACCCCGGAGGAGGAGTGGCCGTACCGGGTGACCCAGGGCGTCTTCCCGGCCTCCGTCGAGGCCCGGCTGATCGGCCCGGGCGGCGAGCGGATGCCGCACGACGGGGTGTCGGCGGGCGAGCTGGAGGTGCGCGGCCCGTGGATCGCGGGGGCGTACTACGGGGGCGCGGGACAGGACCCGCAGCGCCCGGAGGACAAGTTC
The DNA here is from genome assembly GCF_042887135.1 of Kitasatospora sp. NPDC057965. Lineage (NCBI taxonomy): Bacteria > Bacillati > Actinomycetota > Actinomycetes > Kitasatosporales > Streptomycetaceae > Kitasatospora > Kitasatospora sp. NPDC057965. Next base: position 1,500 of record NZ_JBHVPZ010000067.1, on the reverse strand, counting down.
TCCGAGGACGGCTGGCTGCGCACCGGCGACGTCGGCACGATCACCGCCGACGGCTACCTGACCCTCACCGACCGGGCCAAGGACGTGATCAAGTCCGGCGGCGAGTGGATCTCCTCGGTGGACCTGGAGAACCACCTGATGGCCCACCCCGAGGTCGCCGAGGCCGCCGTGGTGGCCGTTCCGGACGAGAAGTGGGGCGAGCGGCCACTGGCCACCGTCGTGCTGCGGCCGGGCGCCACCGCCGGGCTGCCGGAGCTGCGGGCGTTCCTGGCCGGGCGGATCGCCTCCTGGCAGCTGCCGGAGCGCTGGGCGATCGTCGAGGCGGTGCCGAAGACCTCGGTCGGCAAGTTCGACAAGAAGGTGATCCGCGCCGACTACGCGGCGCAGAAGCTGGACGTCACCCGGCTCGGCAAGGAGTAGCCGGGAACGGGCAGGGAGCACGAGGGCCGGTCACCCCGGGAGGGGGTGGCCGGCCCTCGGCCGTGCACGGCTGTCAGCCCGCCGCGGCGACGCCCGCCTCGCCCATGGCGCCGATCCGCCCGAGCAGGTCGACGATCCGGGACTGCACGTCGTCGCTGGTCGAGCGCTCGGCGAGGAACAGCACCGTCTCACCGGTGCGCAGCCGGGGCAGCTCGCGCGGGTCGAGGTCCACCGAGGTGTAGACGACGAGCGGGGTGCGGTGCAGCCGGTCGTTGGCGCGCAGCCAGTCCAGCAGGCCGACCCGGCGGCGGCGGATCTGGAGCAGGTCCATCACCACCAGGTTGGGCTGCACGCTGCTGGCCCGGGCGACGGCGTCGTTCTCGTCCACCGCGTGCTCGACGTGCATGCCGCGCCGTTCCAGGCTGCCGATCATCGCGGCGGCGATGTCCGGGTCGCCCTCGACCAGCAGGACGCGCGGGGCGTGATTCTCGCCGTCGCGCGGGGCGAGGGCACGCAGCAGGACGGCCGGGTCGGCGCCGTACGCGGCGTCCCGGGTGGCCTGTCCGAGGCCGGCGGTGACCAGCACCGGGACCCGGCTGTTCAGCGCCGCGGTGCGCAGCGACTGCAGCGCGGTGCGGGTGATCGGGCCGGTCAGCGGGTCGACGAAGAGCGCGGCCGGGAAGCCGGCGACCTGCGCGTCCACCTCTTCGCGGGAGCGGACGATCACCGGGCGGTAGCCGCGGTCCTGGAGCGCCTGCCGGGTGGCGGGGTCGGGCTCGGGCCAGACCAGCAGTCGGCGCGGTCCGCCGTCGGGGGCCGGGGCGGGCAGCTGGGGGTGCTCGCCGACGGCGTCGCGGCCGCCCGGCAGGGCGACCGGCGCGACGGCCTGCGGGGCGACCGGGACCGCCGGGGCGGAGGGGGCGGCGGGCAGCTCCAGGGCGGCCCTCGGCCGGGCCTCGGGGGCCGGGGCCAGCGGCGTCACCGGCACGACGGCGGCGGCCGGGCCGGGGGCACCGGGGCGTGGGCCAGCGCCTCTTCGACGGCCGTCAAGTGGAAGTACTATTCCGCTGCCTCGGCGGG
>NZ_JBHVPZ010000066.1:0-10372 GCF_042887135.1 Kitasatospora sp. NPDC057965 | reverse complement strand
CCGCGCACCCGAGGGGTGTGCGGCGGGCCCGTGCGCGGCCGGTGGCGGGCCGTCAGGCGCGCAGCGCGGCCGGGAGCACGGCGAGCAGCGCAGCGGCGAACGCCACCGCCAGGCAGACCGCCGCCCAGCGGGCGCAGACCCGGCGGCACTCGGCGCGGTAGCGGGCGGCCAGCTCGCGGCAGCGGCCGACGGCCCGGTCGACGACCTCCTCGGCGTACCGCAGCCGGTCGTCGGCGTAGGCGCGCTCCACCGCCTCCCGGTCGTCCTCGGGGAGCCAGGGGAAGCGGTCGGCGAAGGCCCGGGCGTCCCGCCCGGCCGCCGCGACCTCCGCCTCCCAGGCGAGGTAGCCCTCCAACCTCGCGATCTCCGCCCCGGTGTCCGCCACCGAGCGGACGTTCCGCGCCTTCGGCGGACGCTGCCTGCCACCCATGACCGCTCCCTCTGCCGTGCCGTCCCCGGCCTTCCCGACCTCCGCCCCCGGCGGATCGCTCCGCAAGCACGCCATCACTACCAGCGACCGTCCGGCATCCGGCCGCCGACTCGCCGGACCGCCGCGCACCGCCCCCGGGAGCCGCCCGGCCGGCAGGCAGCGCGCACCCGACCGCGCGCGCCGGGGCCGCTCCGGCGCACTGCGGAAGGCGCACCCGGCCGACCACTCCCCCGCGCCGCCATGGACACGCTCCGCACACACCCGTGTACCATCGGCGATCGAGGCGGCGCCCCTGCCCGGCGCCGGAGCGGCCCGCCGTCCCCGGCCCCGTCCGGGACGCGAACCAGGAGGTCAGCCATGCCCGACGCCGGTCGGTTCAGCGAGTCGGGCGAGCAGGGCTCGCGCGCGGTGATGGAGGCGGCGGCCGTCCTTGAGCGCGAGCTGGCCGCCGGACTCGCCGACGCCAGGGCCGCGACGGAGCGGCTGACCGGCGAGCACCGCGTCGACCAGGAGGAGTTCGACCGGCTGGTGCGCCGGGTCTCCGAGAACACCCACCAGCTCATCGACGCGGTCAGCGAGCGGGTGCTCGCCAGCACCACCGGCGAGGTCTCCGAACACACCCAGCGCCTCACCGCCAACGCCCACGACGTCGTCGACCTGCTGCTCGGCCTCGGCTCGCTCGTCCCCGGCCTCGCCAACCGCGGGCTGCAGGACGCCTTCGGACCGCAGCGCACCGCACGGCCGGGCGACGGCGCCGGCCCGACGCCCGGCGCGGCGCCCGGCGAACGGCCGGACGAGCGGCCGGACGAGCGGCCGCAGGGGTGAGCGCCCCGGCCGCGTCCCCCGCCCTCGGCGCGCCGCTGGTCGAGCACGTCCTGGCCCGCTACCGCGAGCGGACCGTCGCCGAACTCCTGCGCCACATCCCCGAGCAAAGCCCGCCGTACCTCTACGACCTGGCCGCCGACTACCCGACCCGCCCCTGCAAGGGCCTGCGCGGGGCGCTCTGCCTGGCCACCTGCGCGGCCTTCGGCGGGCGCTCCGAACGGGCCCTCAACCCGGCCGTCACCGTGGAGCTGTTCCACAACGCCTTCCTCGTCCACGACGACATCCAGGACGGCAGCGAGCTGCGCCGGGGCGCGCCCACCCTGCCCGCCCGGTACGGGGTCGAGGTCGCGCTGAACGTCGGCAACGCGATCAACCTGCTCGGGCTGCGCCGGGTGATGGCCAACCGGCGGGGGCTCGGCGGGGAGCTGGCCTGGCGGCTGTTCGAGGAGACCGAGCTGATGTGCCGCCAGTCACTGGAGGGCCAGGCGCTGGAGATCGGCTGGATCCGCGACAACGCCTGCGGGCTGACCGCCACCGACTACTACCGGATGTGCCTGAAGAAGACCTCCTGGTACACCTTCCTCTACCCGTGCCGCTCCGGCCTGCTGGTCGCCGAGGGCCCGGGCACCGACGCGAACCGGCTGGACCGGTTCGGCTGGTACCTGGGCGCCGCCTTCCAGATCCAGGACGACGTGCTCAACCTGACCGGGGCCGCCGAGGAGTACGGCAAAGAGATCGCCGGGGACCTCTGGGAGGGCAAGCGCACCCTGATGCTGATCCACCTGCTGGAGCGCGCCACCCCCGCCGAACGGGCCCGGGTGGTGCGCCATCTGAGCCTCACCCGGGCGCAGCGCGGCCCCGGGGCGGCGGCGGAGGTGGCCTGGCTGCTCGACCGGATGGCGGCGTACGACTGCGTGGCGAGCGCCCGGCAGGCGGCGGCCGGGCTGGTGGCGGCCGCCGGGCGGGAGGTCGGGGCGGTGCTGGCGGGGGCTCCCGAGCCGCCGGACGAGGAGGCGGCGCAGGCCCTGGCGTTCCTCGCCGCGCTGCCGGACTTCGTGGTGGCCCGCGGCCGTTGACCCTCCGTCCACTCCCCGCCCCGGACGATGTCACCCCGGTTGCGTAGGATCCGCGACACCGGTCCCGGAGACAGGGAACCGGCCGCGCGGCGCTCCGCGTCACCGGGGGTGACGTCGCACAGGTCGAGCTGGGGGTGGGGTGGCCGATGTCCCTACGGTCAGGTCTGCGGGAACTCGAACGGCTCGCCGGTCGGCTGCCGGCCGGCGCCGAGCTGTACCGGTTGCGCCCCGACGGCCGCGTGCTGCTCGCGGACCGGGACGGCGCCCGGGAGTTGGGACCGGAGTCGGCGCACGGTCCGGCCGGGGAGGAACTGCTCCGGTTCATCGACGAGGGCCAGTTCGCCCACTACCTGGTCGGCGACGCCAAGACCTCGCCGGAGCGGCCGTCGAACGCCACCTACAAGCTCGGCATCGTCGCGCCGCGCAGCGCCTTCACCCCCCACGCGCACGGCGGCGAGCACCTGGTGCTCAGCCTCGGCCACGCCGCCTGCGGCCTGTACGACGCCGAGCGCCGCCGGGTGGTGAACCTGCCGCTGACGCCCGGCCTGCTGATCCGGATACCCGAGCTGATGCCGCACTCCTTCGCCAACCGGGGCCGCGAACCGCTCAACATCCTGGCCGCCAACACCGGGTACGGCATCGACCACGAGGACTACGCGATCACCGCGGCCGAGGCCGAGCGCCGTTCGGAGGCCGAACTCGCCGAGGCGCTGCGGGCGGTGGAGCGCGGTCAGCGGATCGGGCAGGTCGGCCGGCGGGAGCGGCTCGCCGCGGGGCTGCGCAGGCTGGCGGCGGCGCTGGAGGAATCGGGCCGATGATCTGTCCGCACTGCGAGGCCCGGTTACGCGGCCGTGAACGCACCGGGCGGGTCTGCGGACGCTGCCGCAAGCCGTTCGCGCTGGAGCCGAAATCTACCCGGGGCCTGCACGACCTGCGGCTGCGGCGCACGGTGGAGCGGCTGGGCGACGGCGGCCGGGTCGTCCTGACGGTGGAGCAGCTGCGCTGGGCCTTCCACGAGCGGCGGCCGCCCGGGCCGGTGCCCCGCGAAAACCCGCCGGCGCGACCGAACCCGCCGAGGTTCGACCATCCGGTCGTCATCGCCGTCAACTTCGTCGTGGCTGCGGCGGCGATGACCGGTGTCTGCTACCTGCTCACCCTGTCGATCGGCCTGATCGTCTTCACGCTCCCCCTCGCCGCCATCGGCCTCATGGTGCTCCACGGGGCGGTGACCGAGCTGGTCCGGTGGTCCCGGCGGCACGGGCTGAGATCCGCCCACGAGCAGGCCGAACGGGCCTGGCAGGAACGGCGCAAACGCCTCAAGCAGCAGCAGGCCCAGTGGACCTCACCGCTCGGCAACGACTCCGCCTGGAACGCGGACATGTTCCGCAGCTCGGTCGTCGAGCGCTGGATCGCGGTCCACGGCGCGCTCCCGGAGGGCGTGGTCGAGGAGTCCGCCGTGCGGCCGGCCGAGCTGGACGGCCCGGCGGCGCTCGGCGTGCTCTGCCCGGATCGGACGGTCACCGCGTTCCTGCACGTCAACGGATTCCCCGCGCGGTACCGGGCGGTGCTTGCCGCCACGCCGGCCGAACTGCCGAAGGGCCTGCCGGTGATCGTCCTGCACGACGCCTCGCCGGCGGGCTGCCTGCTGGCCGGCGAGGCCCGCGCCGCGCGGCCGGACAGCACGGTGGTGGACGCCGGGCTGTCGGCGCGCACCGTCCTGGCGGCGGGCGGGCGGGCCGTCCAGCTGTACGAGCACCAGCTGCGCGAGCCGCTGAGGCGGCAACTGCGGCAGCTTCCCGCACTCACCGAGGCGGAGCGCGCCTGGTTCACCCGGGGCCTGTGGAGCCCGCTCGCCGCCCAACCGCCCCGCCGCGTCCTGGCGATGGCCGAGCGGGCCGCCGACCGGGCCCTGCGCCGCGATGTCGGATTCCTCAGCTGGCCGGTACCGGAGGTGCCGCGATGATCTGCCCGAACTGCTCGAAGGACCTGCTCCAGCGCCAGCGCCCCCGGCACCGCTGCTCCTACTGCCGCAAGGAGTTCGCACTCGACCCGAAGAGCGACGGCGTCGGCCTGCACGACGTACGGATCCGCAAGGTGATCGCGAAGCTCACCGACGAGGGCCGGCTGACCGTCACCAGCGGACAGCTCAACTACGCCCTGCAGCACCGCGGGCGGCCCCCGGTGAAGTTCCGCGGCAGCCGGAGCGACGCGGCGGCGCTGATCACCTTCGCGGTGATCGGCCTGGTGGTGGCCTTCATCCTGAGCGGCACCGGTTTCGGCAAGTGGATCCTGCTGGCCGCGCTCGTCATGATCGGCTTCGGCATCCGCAACTGGGCGCTGGCCGACTCCCCCGTGCCGGACACCTCGGTGAACTCGCGCTGGACCGAGGACCAGTTCCGCCGCACCGTGCTGGACCGCTGGCGGGCCGTCTACGGCGCCCTGCCGGCCGGGCTGGTGGAGGACGGGCTGGTGCAGCCCGGACCACTGCCCGCCGGCCCGGCGTTCGTCGTACTCTGCCCGGACCGGACGGTCGGCGCCTTCCTGCACGCCAACCGCTACCACGAGCGCCACCGCGCGCTGGTCGTCACCGATCCGCGCGCCGTCCCGGCGGGCCTGCCGCTGGTGGTCCTGCACGACGCCTCGCCGTACGGCCACCTGCGGGTCGCCGAGGCCCGGGCCGGGCGGCCCGGACTGCGGGTGCTGGACGCCGGGCTCTCGGTGCGCACCGTGCTGACCGACGAGCACAAGTACACGCTACTGCGCGACATCCACCGCCCGGCGGAGCTGGCGGCCCGGCTGGAGCGGGAGCTGCCCGAGCTGACCGCCGGCCAGCGCGACTGGTTCGCCGAGGGCTGGTGGACCCCGCTGGCGGCGCTGCCGCCCAAGCGGCTGCTGGCGCTCGCCGAGCGGGCCGCCGAGCGGATCACCGCGCCGCCGGCGCCCCGGGACCCGGCCGCCCTGCGGACCGGCCCGGTGCGCTCCCCGGCGGCGGGGCGGCCGGAGAGCCCGGTCGAGACCCGTCGGCGGGCGCTCGCCGTGGGCTTCATGACCTGGCCCGAGCCCGGGCCGGACGGCACGACCGAGGACGGCGGCCGCCCCGGCGGCACCGACCTCCGCAAAGGCCCCGCGTGACGGCGGGGACGACGAGAGGCAGGAACCCCATGACGCTGCGTCCGCTGCTGGACGGCGCGCTGACCGTCGCCGCCGCCCGGGCCGGGGCGCCCGGCGGGCTGCGGTACACCGAGCGCCAGCTCTACTACGAGCTGTGCCGGGTCCTCCAGCCGCTGCACGCCGGACCGCGCCGGATCCCGTACACGCTGGCGCCGCCCGTGCGGTACGCCCGGTTCGCCGCCGCGCTGGCCGCGCGCCACGACGAGCTGCCCGGCCTGCTGCCGGCGCCGCCCGCGCCGCGTCCGGTCGGCCCGGGGGCGGTCGGCCCGGGGGCCGCCGACGCGGCGGAGCCCGACCTCTACGACTACGGGCTGCCCCGGCTGCTGGTCTGCCAGAGCCGGGAGATCACCGCGATGCTGCTCGCCAACGACCTGCATCTGGAGGCCGCCTGTCCGATCGTCGCGGCCGGTGACCTGCCGCTGGACGAACGGCTGGTTGCGGCGCTGGAGCGGGCCGGGGGCGCCGTCGTGCACGTGCTGCACGACGCCAGTCCGTCGGGGCTGGCCTGCTTCGAGGAGGTCCGGGCGGCGTACCGGCCGGAGCCGGAGCCCGCGGCGGGACCGACGGCGGGACCGACGGCAGACCCGGCGCCGGGCGTCCGGGTGCGCTCGATGGGCCTGGTGCCCCGGCACGCCGCCACCCTGCACCTCACCTCCGGACGCGGCCCGCACGGATACCGGGGGCCGCTGCCCGCCGGGCTGCGCCCCGAGGAGCGGGCCTGGCTCGGCAGCGGTCGGACCATCGAACTGGCCGCCGTCGCCCCGGCCCGGCTGCTGCACACGGTGATCCGCCAGGTCCGCGGCGGCGGCACGGCCGGACCGCGCCGCACCCCGCTGCGCCGGCGCGTGCGCACCGCGCGCGGCAGCGGCTTCCTCAGCTGGCCGACCGGCTGAACCCGCACCCCCTCCCCGTCCCGTCCCGATCCGTGAGGACCCCGCACCCATGAGCAACGCACGCCACCTCGGCTACCGCGACGAACTGCTGGCGGACGGCCAAGTGCACCGCCGGTACGAGGACGGCCGCAGCGAGTGGCGCCGGCGCGGTACCGACCGGCAGATCCACTGGCACGACAGCCTCGGCCGCTCCGGCACCGACGAACCCCTCGGCCGCGACCTGGTCAAGCGGCGGTACGCGGACGGCGCCACCGAGTACGGCCGTGACATCGGCTACGGGCGCACCGTGTGGGGCGGCGGGCTGGTCACCCTGAACCGCAGCTCCTTCGGCGGGCGGCTCGGCGTGGTGGTCGGCGCCCTCGGCGTGGCGGGGGTCGCCGCGATCACCGCCGCGCAGCTGCCGCCGGACGAGCTGTCGGAGGCCGAGGAGGAGGAACTGCGGGCCGAGGCCCGGCGGCAGGCCTCCAGCGGCGGTGACGGGGGCGGCGACGTCTCCACGGGCGACGACGGCGACGACGGACACGACGGCCACCACGCGGACCCGGCCGCCGACGACGGGTCCGCCGACGACTTCGGCGACTGGAACGACTCCGACGACGGCTGGGACGGCGACGACTTCGGCTGAGCCGCCCCCGCCACCGGCCCGCCCGGCCTCCGCACCACCCCGGCCCCGCCCCGGCGGGCCGCCACTCGATCGAAAGGCACCGCGCCACCATGCCCCGCTGCTGCGCCTGCGCCGGCCCCGACGCCGACCGGGCCCGCACCCACCTCGCCGCCCTCACCGGCGCCCCCGCCCCCGACGGCGCGCAGGCCGCCCTGCTGCACGCCGAACCCGGCTTCGCGACCGGCCCGTTCACCGTCGACGGCACCACCGCCGTCGGCGAGGTCACCCTGCACAACCGCCCCGAGCTGCTCGCCGCCCTCGCCGCGGCCGGCTCCCCCGCTCCCGACGGCTGCCCCGACGGTGAGCTGCTGCTGCGGCTGTGGCGGCGGCTCGGCGCGGACGGCCTGCGGCGGGCCGACGGCATGTTCGCGCTCGCCGTCGTCGACGGCACCGACCTCGTCCTGATCCGCGACCACGCCGGCACCCGTACCCTGTTCTACGCCCGCGCCGACGGCTGCTGGGCCTCCTCCACCTCGCTGCGCGCCCTGCGCCACTGGCCCGCGCTCGGCACCGGCCTCAACCTGGCCGCCGTCCGCTCCTTCCTCACCTTCGCCTACCTGCCCGGCGAGGAGACCCTGCTGCGCGGCGTCCACGAGGCGCTGCCCGGCCGCGCGCTGCGTCTGGCCGCCGACGGGTCCGCCCGCCAGGAGCCGTTCTGGGAGCCCGCCGAGCGCCTGCCCGAGGGCGAGGCGCCGCCGGCCGAGGCGTACGCGCGGCAGCTGCGCGGGCTGCTCGAACAGGCCACCGCCCGGCGGCTGCCGGACGACGGTCCGGTCGGAGTGCTGCTGTCCGGCGGTGTCGACAGCTCGCTGGTCACCGCGCTCGCCGCCGGGCTGCACGACCACCCGGTGCACACCTACTCGATCAGCTTCGGCGACCGGCTGCCCAACGAGCTCGGGTACTCCGGTCTGGTCGCCGACCACTGCGGCACCCGGCACCGGATCCTCACCGTCTCCGGCGAGGAGGTCGCCGCCCGGCTCGCCGACACCGTCGCCCTGCTCGACAGCCCGGTCGGCGACCCGCTGACCGTCCCCAATCTGATGCTCGCCGAGGCCGTCGCCGCCGACGGGATCACCGTCTCGCTCAACGGCGAGGGCGGCGACCCGGTGTACGGCGGGCCGAAGAACCTGCCGATGCTGGTCCACGAGATGCACCGGGACGACCCGTCCCCCGAGGCGCGGGCCGAGGCCTACCTGCGGTCCTACCGCAAGTGCTACGAGGACCTGCCCCGGCTGCTCACCGCCGACGCCCTGCACGCCCTGGCCGGCGAACCGCGGCCGCACCGCTTCGTCGCCCCCTACCTGGCCCCGGGGCCGATGCGGGCGCTGCTCAACCAGCTGCTGCACTGCAACCTGCGCACCAAGGGTGCCCACCACATCCTCACCAAGGTCGAGCGGCTCACCGCCTCGCGCGGGGTGCAGGGCCGCTCACCGCTGTTCGACCGGCAGGTCGTCGACCACGCCTTCGCCACCCCGCCGACCCTCAAGCTGCGCGGCACGGTGGAGAAGTGGGTGCTCAAGGAGGCCGTGCGGGACCTGCTGCCCGCGGCCGTCGTCGACCGGCCCAAGAGCGGCATGCGGGTCCCGGTCCAGCAGTGGTTGCACGGCCCGCTGCGCGAGCTCTCCGGCGAGCTGCTGCTCGGACGCACCGCCCGTGAACGCGGGCTGGTCCGCCCGGACACCGTGCGCACCTGGATGCGCCGCGAGGGCACCCTGCTGCCCCGCCAGGGCGGCAAGCTCTGGCTGGTGCTCACCCTCGAACTCTGGCTGCGCTCCTACGATCTGTGACCCGCTCGCCCACGTCCCCTGCTGCCCCGGCCCGGGAGGCCCCGCCATGGCACCGTCCACCGCTTCCGCCACCGACTCCACCGCCGACCTCGCCACCGATTCCGCCGACGCACCCGAGCTCCACCTGACCGACCCGCGCACCGGTCACACCCGGGGCACGCTCGTCCCCGCCCGGGCCGGGCAGGTCGCCGCGACCGTCACCCGCGCCCGGGCCGCCGCCGCGCGCTGGCGCGTACTCACCCCGCGCGAGCGCGAGCGCCGCCTGGACGCGCTCGCCGACCTGATCGAGCGCCACCTCACCGAGTACACCGTGCTGGAGCAGGCCGGCACCGGGAAGCCCGAGGCGGAGGCCACCGCCGAGATACGCGAGGTCGCCGACCTGTTCCGGTTCTCCGCGGGCGCCGCGCGCACCGGCACCGCGCCGGCCGCCGGCCGCTACCTGCCCGGCCACGAGAGCTGGGTGCGCTGGGAGCCGGTCGGCGTGGTCGCCGCCGTCGTGCCGTGGAACTACCCGCTGCTGATGGCCGCCTGGCGCGCCGCCCCGGCACTCGCCGCCGGGAACGCCGTCGTGCTCAAGCCCGCCGAGACCACCCCCGACTCCGCGACGCTGCTCGCCGCCCACGCCGCCGAGGCGCTCGGCGAGGACGTGCTCACCGCCCTTCCCGGGGACCGCGAAACCGGCCGGCTGCTGGTCGCCGCCGCGGTGGACCTGATCGCCTTCACCGGCAGCGCGGCCGCCGGCGCCGACATCACCGCCCGGGCCGGGCACCGCCGGGTCAGCCTGGAACTCGGCGGCAACAGCCCGGTGCTGGTGCTGCCGGACGCCCCCGCGCACACCTGGTCCGCGCTCGCGGCGGCGTGCACCTACAACGCCGGGCAGAGCTGCGCCGCGCCCGCCCGGGTGATCACCCTCACCGAGCACTACGAGCGGACCGTCGAGGCCCTCGCCGCCGCGCTCGGCGAGCACGAGGCCGGCCGGGACTTCGGCCCGCTCAACAACCCCGGCCAGGCCGCCCGCTACGACCGGATCCTCGCCGCCTCGGGTGCCGAGCGCTCACTGCCCGCGCCCGGCCGCGCCGACGGCCTCTGGCGCCCGGCCCGGCTGCTCGCCGACCTCCCCGACGACGACCCGGCGGTGGTCGAGGAGGTGTTCGGCCCGCTGCTCACCGTCCAGCACGCCCCCACCGTCGACGCCGCGCTCGCCCTCGCCAACGCCGTGCCGCAGGCGCTCGGCGCGAGCGTCTGGACCGCCGACCTGTCCACCGCCCTGGACCTCACCGCGCGGCTGGACGCCGGCGAGACCTGGATCAACTGCCACCTCGTCCAGACCGCCGAACTCCCGCACGGTGGCCGCGGCGCCTCCGGCCAGGGCACCGACCTCTCCGTGCTGGCCCTGCACGAGTACCAGCGCCCCAAGACGGTGACCGCCCGGCTCTGAGAGGGTGTTCGATACCGTTTTAGGCTGCCGCGAGTGGTTTCGGGCGGAGGTATTGCCCGGTTCTGTCCGGGTTGGCGGTCAGGCGGCT
>NZ_JBHVPZ010000065.1:0-12125 GCF_042887135.1 Kitasatospora sp. NPDC057965 | reverse complement strand
GACACACATAGCGGTGATCTTCGCGGACACCTCGACCGCGAAGATCACCGCCAGCTGATCACGCCATGCAGCCGATCAATTACCCAACACTTTCTTAGCGGCCGGGCCGTTCCAGCAGCACCGGCTGGATCCCGGCGCGAGATCGGCGCCAGCCGTCCATCGCCCGCACGTCCCCGGAGAGGGCGTAGCGGCGGCAGGGGAGGGGTTCCTCGGTGGTGATGCCGTGTCGTTCGCGAGGCGGGCGAGGCCGGCGTCCGCGGCCTGGCGGTCGGAGGCACAGGCCGGTACAGCGAGGGCGAGCACATTGATCCCGAGCTGAGCGACGCGCTGCTGGGTGATCGCGTCGCGGCCGGCGCTCACGTGTCGGCGCCAGGCTTCGGCGGTGATGCCGTCCGGGGTGGGGCCGGTCTGCGGCTCGATGGCCGGGGTGTCGGGCGGCGCCCCGGTAGCCCTGGCCGGAGCCGCTGGCCGAGCCGGACCGCCTGCTGCCGACCCGCGCCAGCTGCATTGGGTTCGCCAGGCACGGGAGCAGCTGGCCTCCGACCCGCACCACCTCGGGCCTGCGCAGCCACCGCGGCACGGCGGCGTGGACGTTTTACATCGACCAGGGGCCGCCTGGCGGATCCACTGTGCGTGGGCGTGCGGCGGCCGGGACGGCGGCGTCGGCACGGTGTTGCGGGTGGGCCCGCACCTGTAGGCGGGGCGTCGGTGGGCGGGCCGACCCGGCCGTGGACGGTCCGTCCAACCCTCGTCCCGTGGTGGCGGTGCCCGGGTGAGGCGGGCGGAGCGGTGGATTCTCGGGAAGTCCCGGGGGCGTGTCGGGCGTGGCCGTAGCATCTGAGTATCTGTACGGATGCGGAGCGCACACTGCCTGCCTAGCATTCCGTGGGGAGCGGGGGCTGGGCATTCATCTTCGGGGAGGGGAACCCACGTGGCTGACAACGCCACTGCGAACGTCGTGGTGAAGGCGGCGGATCTGCGGGCGTCCGCAGGTATCGCGAAGGGACTGGGAGAGGAGCTGGACGCGCCGGTCCGGATCGCGGTGACCACCAGCGAGACCGTCGCTGGCCAGCTCACCGGCTGGTCGATCGCCGGCGGGCTGGGGCAGCTGGGGAGCGGCTGGTCGAAGCCGCTCGCCGACCTGCGTCGGCGTCTTGCGGACACCGCGACCAACCTGGACGCCAACGCCGCGGCCCACGAGGCCACCGAGCGCGCGGTCGCCGGTACGTTGGCTGCACCGCAGGCGGGCAAGTGAGCCTCTACGCGCTCCTGATGAAGTTCGACCCCCACGGCCTGCACGACGCAGCGAAGGCCTGGACGGCGCTGGGGCACGCGGTGGAGAGCGCCGGCCAGCGCCACCGCAGCCAGGTCAACGGGCCGCTGGCCGGCAACTGGGAAGGCGACGACGCCAAGGCCGCAGTCTCGTTCATGGGGAAGACCGAGCAGCAGCTGAGCATCGTCAAGATGGAAGCGGGCACCGCCGCCCTGGTCCTCAACACCGTCGCCGACCGGATGCACCAGGCGCAGACCAACCTCACCAACGCCGTGAACCGGGCCGTGGACGCCGGCCTGAACGTGTCCGCCGACGGAGTCGTCAACCTCCCGCCCGAGGGGGAGGGCGAGCACAACGACCCGGACGCGCAGAAGGCGCGCCAGCAGCTCGGCTGGGACATGAAGGGCTTCCAGAGCCGGATCGACGCCGCGCTGAAGGACGCCCAGACCGCCAGCGACCAAGGCAATACGGCCCTGGGACGGCTCAGCTCGGGCGCCCTCGACCCGGCCAAGGTGAACGGGGCGCTCGCCGGGGCGAAGAACGCGGCCGCCGCCGCGATGCAGGACCTCGGACTGGTCGATCCCTACATTCCGGACGGCAAGGACCCGGAGCAGTCCGCGGCGTGGTGGAAGGGACTGACCCCCGAGCAGCAGGACGCCTATCTGGCCCTGCACCCCGACCGGATCGGCACGCTGGACGGGCTGCCCGCGACCGTCCGCGACGAGGCAAACCGCCTGGTCCTCGACGAGAAGCTGGACGCCTACCGCACCGGAAGGCCCGGCGACTTCGGTGTCGACGAGGACGAGTACAACGCGCGGATCAGGGCGATGGAGGAGATCAGGAGGAAGCTGACGGCGTCCGACGGGAACCCCGAGAAGCACCAGATGTTCCTCCTGGGAATCGATCCCGACGCGCACAACGGCCGGGCCGTCGTCTCGACGGGAAACCCCGACAAAGCGCAGCACACGGCGATCTTCGTGCCGGGCACCGGGACCGTGCTCGCCGGAGTGCCGGGGCAGATGGACCACATCCGGCGTCTGCAGAAGGCGGCCGAGGACGAACGCAACGGGGACGTGGCCGTCGTGTCGTGGCTGGGCTACGAGACACCGAACTGGCTGAACGGCACCGTGGCCCAGACCGACCGGGGGGACGCGGGGGCGCCGCTCCTGCGCAACTTCACCAAGGGCCTGCGGGTGGCCGAGGGCGACAACGGCGTCTGTTCGCACCTGACCCTGATGGGACACAGCTACGGGACCTATGTCGTGGGCGCGGCCGCGCGGGACGGTGGCGTGAACGCCGACGACATCATCGCGCTGGGCAGCCCCGGCATGGGGGTCGACAGGGCCTCGGAGCTCAACATCGACCCGAAGCACGTCTGGGTCGGCACGGCCAAGGACGACTTCATCCAGACGGCCACCGGCACTGTGTTCGGCGAGGGCCCCCAGTACGGGATATTCGGGGCCCAGCACATCAAGGTCGACACCGCCGGACACGGCGGCTACTGGAACATGGGCCCCGGCGGGGCAAGCGAAACCCTCCTCAACCAGGGACGGATCATCGCCGGCCGCCCGCCGACCCTCGCCCCCACCATCCCGCACTGACCCCGCAGCCGGTCCAGTCGACCGCCGACCCTGGAGCACCATGACTGCCAGCGCATCCCGCACCTCCGCGCGGATCACCGCCGCCGCGCTCCTGATCGCGCTGCTCGGCGGGTGCTCGTCCGCCCATCCCGACAGGAGTGACCCGCCACCCGTGAAGTCCAAGGCCGACGCCCAGACCTGGGCCCAGCAGATCACCGAGCACATGGCCCGCACCGCCGGGATCGAGCCCGACCCGGCGACCGTCGACGCGCTCTTCACCCCGTGCACCGGGAAGAACGGCGAGAGCGCCTCCGACGACCGGTACATCCTGATGTACAGCGTCGACAGCCACGTGCCGCGCGCCCAGCACCCGGAAGCGGTCCGGAGGATCCGCGACATGCTGATCGGCGAGGGCCTGACAGAGGAGGGCTATCGCGAAACCGTGGACGGCAAGCCGGACGCCCTCGTCGACGCCTTCCACCCCAGCAGTCGGTACACCGCGACCGCGTCCACCGCGGGCACCGGCGACCTCATGTACCTGCGGGTCATCACACCGTGCCTGCTTCCCCCGTCTGAAGGCTCCACCCCCTGAACCTCTGGAAGCTCGAGCCGGTGGATCCAGGGTGGGACAGGCCTAGGACAGTCCCACCCTGTTCTGCCTAGTCAGAGCATGCAGCGGTGAGCTGGGACAGGGGCGGGACATCGGGCCGGCTACCGTCTCGGGGCGGCGCCGTCGATCGCGGCGAGCAGCCGGGCGTGGACGGCGGTGGCCGCTTCCCGGGTCGCCGGGTCCTCGCTCTTCAGCTGGGGGCGATCAGTTCCGCGGCCGCGGCGAGGACCGGCACCGGCACGGTGGCTTCGCGCAGGTGGAGGAGCTGGGAGGCGGCGCGCTCGGCGGGGGTGGCCTGGGCGCGGGCGTCGGGGATCAGGGAGGTGAGGCCCCGCGGGAGGTGCTGGCTGCTGGTCACCCGGCCCATTCTTCCGTGCCCCGGGCATCGGTGATCACCATGGCCGGTCGCCGGGTTCCTCGTCGGGCAGGGGGCCGTGGCGGTGGCGGGCTACGGCCTCCAGCAGCGCCTGGCGGGCCCGGCGCTGGCGGACGTCCTCGGTGCGGCCGGCGTCGGCGGCCCATTCAGGCAGCGGCCGGTCCTGCGCGGCCGCGGTGAGCGCGCGGCCCACCTCGCCGACGCCGCCGATGGCATCCCCATGCTGTCCGCCACCCCCACCGACGCCCTCACCCTCCTGCGCCTGGCGCTCGATCAGGGCCTCGCCGCCGCCGGGCAGGTCCGGCGGCTCCTTCCCGTCCACGGGTGATCCCGGTCCCGGGAAGACCAGGCTCTTGGCCAGGTCAAACCGGGCAGGATCCACGCGCCCGGTACGACGTCACACACGCGCTGAAGATCAACGACACGCCCTGCGGCGCCCGAACGGGCAGAACGGGCAGGATGCGCGAGCGGCTGCTCCGGCGGTGCTCGCGGCGCCTGGATGTGCTCGACGGTCGGGCACCAGGTCCGTCGGTGAACGGCTCGCCCGACCGGCGGTTGTACCGGGACCGACCCGCACCGCGCACCTGGCCAGCAGGTTTCTCCAGAGCCGCTGTGCCGCACATGCCGCAGGTAGCGATCTGGCCGTCGTCCGCCCGCTGCTCGCACGGTCGCCGCCCGGCCGTCTGCCGACCGGGCGGCGGGCCGCAGGAAAGGTCGCGGTCACGGCGGAGACCGACGTCCTGGATAACCCCGACACCCGCTCCGCCCACCGCCACCGGCGGCAGGGTGGCGGGCGGGAGGCGACAGGACGCCATCCGCTTCCGGACGGAAGCCCGAGGGTGTTACGCCGCGGTCGGGCAGACCAGGGTGACGATGGTGGGCGGGGTCAGGCTCTGGGCGGACTGGTAGGTGTCCGCGCCGTACTCGTAGTAGAAGTACTGCACCCAGAAGCCGAACTGAGCGCCGGTGGTGCAGTCCGAACCTGCGGTGAAGCGGTAGCCGAAGGCCACGGTGCGACTCTCGCCCGGCAGGATCGGCACCTGCGGGTGCATCAGGTTGAAGCTCGCGCTGTCGGGCACGGCACTGCACCAACTGGCGCCGCCCGCGCAGCTCACGAACTCGTGCCGGACCCCGGGCCACGAAGCGTTCACAGCGATGGAGTTCACCGTCGCGTAGAGGAAGGTCACCGGCTGGTCCTGGCGGTTGGTGAACGTCACACTCAGTGTGCCGATCTGGCCTGCTGTCAGGGTGGTGTCGTCAACGGTCGCCGTGAAGTGCGGCTGCGCGGTGTCGGCGGCGAAGGCCTGCCCGCCGAGACCCATCAGGGTGAGGAGGAGCGTCAGGACCGCGAGGAGGCGCGCACGCCCCATCGCCGAGGCGGTGATCGACATGGACGCCCAGCGTAGGGATCCACCTCCCCGCCGTCTGCCCCGCGGCCGGAAAACCGGCCATGGTCGTTCCCGTGCGGCGCAGTCCCGAGTGAAAGGTGATCACGGATGATGCTTCGCGATGTCGGGTACAGCGACGTCGAGAACCACGCCGGGAACGGTGTGACCAGCGGATGATGGCCGAGTCGGACGGTTCCGCCGGGCGATGCAACGAGCTGTCGCCACCACCCCGGATCCTGGCTGGCCACGGCCGGTCACCCCGGCAGGTGGCGCTACGGCCGCAGGTCGGCACGCTTCGACCCCGGGTCCCGGGACGCTCCGCTGTCCGCCAACAACGGGGAGCATCTCGGTCCGCGCCCCTCCACAGACGGGGACAGGAAGCTGACCGGCCACCAGACCGCGCCCCTGGACGCGCTCACCCGGCATGCCGAGACCGTCACCGGCTGACCCGCCCCGCGAGACCCCGCCGTCCCGGCCCATAGAGACCGCACACACCTCGGCCCTGCCGAGCGCTGCTCCGGCTATGCGGTCGCGCCCTCCGCCGGCTCGCCGACGTGCTTGAGTCGGCGGGCGGCGACCCGGTCCTCGCCCGACAGCCCGGCCCAGAACTCGTCCGCGACCGGCGTGTCGCTGCTGCTCCCGGCGATGACCGCCACGTCTTACCAGTGGCGCTGACCCTTCTCGCAAGAGTCCCCGTGCGACTTTGCACCGTAGGCGACCAGAGTTGTCGCTACTTGGCCGCCCAGAAGGCAGATCGTGATCGGCGGGGCCGGTGTTCCTGGGAACGGAAAGGCGCCGGAGGGTGCGGCGCGCCATAGTGCGGGAGTGACCGCGATTCCCTCCCGCCTGGACCTGCCCGCCCGCCGCCATGCCCGGCTGATCGCCGCCCTGACCACGGCGATCGGTGCCTGCGCGTCGGCGGCGCAGGCGCTGTACCAGCCGGTCGCCGACGCCCCGCCCGGGTAGGACGCGGTCGTGGTGGACCCCCTGCCGGTCGTCTACCTCGGCCACACGGCCGCCCCGCTTCTGGAGGCGGCCCGGGCCGAGGACGAGGCCCGGTGGCCGGCCGCCGTCGCACGCGAGCGGGAGCGGGCCCGGCGGACCAGTGCCGCGAGGGTGGCGCTGGCGCGGGCACAGGTGATCGTGGAGGAGCCCGGGGTGTCCTGGCCTGTTCCGCTGCCGAGCGTGGAGCGGAGTGCGGTTGTCGACCTGGCGGGCGCCGGTGGCGAGGTCGCGGAGCTGTGGCGCGACGATCAGGCGAAGGCGGCCGGCCTGGTGCGCGAGCTTGCGGCCGGCGGGGAGTTCACGGCGGTTGAGGTCCTGGACGCGGCGCTCGATGCGGCCATCGGTGCCGCTCTGCCGGCCCTGGCCGAGGCGGGCACGGCGTCCAATCCGAGCATGATGGCCGAGCACTGTCTGGGAGCCGTCCCGTGCTTGGCGCTCGCGGTGGCCCTGGCATCCGCGGACATCGACTGAGCGGCCGGCCGGGTCGCGGACAGCGGTCGAGAGGGCGGCCCGCACTCGGGCCGCCCCTCGCCGTTGTGGTGCTTCGGCGGCCGGCGCTCGGCCACCCTCACCGAGGTGGCTCGACAACGCGTACTTCGCCCCTGGGCGGCTGGTGAGTTTCGTCTCGGACCCGGTGAATTTCGGGTCTCGTAGCAGGTCAGCGGCCGGTGAGAGCGCGGCGGTCTTCGGCATGACGGCTCCCACTCGGCCCCGCCGCCGGCCCGGTGCCGCTTTTGCCGATGACCGCTGCCGCCTACCAGGGGGCTGAACGCACCGGGCCCAGCCGGGTATCGCAGCGTCCCCGACGGGGACGGGCTTTCGCCGGAACCGCTCGCCGGACACCATGGAACCGGGATACTCGTCCTCGTGACGACGAAGAGCCCGGCGGGCCTGGAGCTGCCCCGGATCCTGCCCGGCAACCCGGCCTGGATCCAGCACGCCGCCTCCCTCGCCGAAGTTCTCCGTCTGACCGCCGCGGCGGCCTACGTCCGCCCGCACGCGTACCCGCTCCCGGCCCTGACCCTGGAGACGGCGGTGTTCGAAGACTGGCACCCCGCCGCCGGGGCCGTTTCGCGTCGGGGACGGCCTACCGCGCCACTCGCCAGTCGAGGCGGTGCTTTCCGGGGGCATGCCGCTGGGTGTCCGGGACGAAGTGGTGGAACGGCCGGCCGGTGGTCAGGCTGTCGGTCAGGTTGGTGAACATGTCCGCCGGGCTGGTGGCCCACAGGCCGCCCTCGGTGTCGCCCGAGCCGATACCCATCTCATACACGTGCCCGTAGGCGGGTCCCGGGAGGTGGTCCACGAAGAGCACGCCTCCGTCCATGGGGAGCGCGATAGGAACCCACCAGCGGGCGTGGCCGACCAGGGTGCCCCGGTCCTCGGGATCCCAGATGTCCGCTGGGAACAGCTCGACGTACCTTCGGTGGTACGTGAGGATGTGCTCTGCGGGGAGCAGTCGGTGTGCCAGTGGCAGGAAGGACCCCGCGGGAAGGTATCCCCGGAGGGTCGTGGCGCGACGCCGTCGTGCAGTTCGAGCAGTGCGCGCAGCTGGGGGTGCAGGGCGAAGCCGAGTCCGTCGGTCCGCAGGTCTGGCTGGCCGGTTTTCCCTTGGCAGGGAGCGATCCGGGAGAAGGCCAGCAGTTTCTTCTGGATCACGCTGCGGAGCACGGGAACTGGATCCTGTTCACCCCGGACGCATCGCTCGCCCTGACCGACCTCGGGGTCCTTCTGCGTGACCAGCGGGTCGGGGAAACGCGGCTCACACGACCGCTCTTCGTGAAGGAGGCGTGGCTGGAGTCGGAGTACTACCGAGACCGCCTTCCGCTGGAGGGTGTCATGGACTGATCTATCAGCGGCACACCAGGTGTGACCTGTCGATGGATTGGACCCGCTGGACGGTTTCGAGCCCAGGGTCGACCGCCGTGTACTGCAGGCCGCCCTGGCGGCCCCGCTTCCCGGGGACCGGCAGGGCGGCCTGTTCCTGGTCAGTCCCGGCGGGCGCCCTGGATGACCCGGTCGATGACGGCTGCGGCCTGTTCCGGGTGTCCTTCCAGCCACTTGCCGAGGTGTTCTTGGACGGCCTGTTCGACGCAGGCGCGCACGGCGGCGTTACCCAGCCAGCCGCGCGTGGAGCCCTCGAACTCGGGATGGTCGAGCTTCACCGACACGACCGCTGTCAGACCTTCGCCGATCCGATCGGCGTCAAGGTCGGGATCCGTCGCAGTCAGCAGCCGCCGCGGCCGTGCGTATGCGGTGACTGCGGCCGCTACCCCGTCGCGGAAGCCGCGCTCGTGTGTGCCGCCGTCAGTGGGCCGGCTGTTGGCGAAGCTCCGGACCCGCTCGTCGTGGGAGGCACGCCAACGCAGGGCCACCTCCACCGTCCCCGCCATCCGCGGTTCCTCCCGCTCGAAGCCGATGATGTGCGGATGAACGGGTTGCTCCTTCTGCTCGTCAAGGATGGCCACGAAGTCCCGCGCGCCGTCGGGGTACCGGAACCGCGCCGACCGGGACTCGCCCGGGAGGCGCTGATCGGTCAGAGAGATCTCCAAGCCCCGGTTCAGTAAAGCCAGTTCCCGGAAACGCTCGGCCAGCCCGTCGAACGAGAACTCCGCGGCCCCGAAGATCTCGGCATCGGGCCAGAAGGTGATGGTGGTCCCGCTACCGGTCGACGTGCCCGCCTCAGTGAGCGGGGTGGCGGCCAGCCCGCGCGCGTACTCCTGAACCCAGTGGGCTCCCCCGCGCCGCACTTCGGCCGTCATCCGGCTCGACAGGGCGTTGACGACGAAGGGTCCCACCCCGCAGAAGCCGAGCGTCACGTCGTGGCGGCCTCCGGTTGCCGGCCCGGTCTGAAACCGGGTCAGCAGGGCTTCGAGCCCGGAATTGCCGCTGGCTGCCGAGTCGTCGATACGGACACCCCGCCCGTCGTCGGCGACACGCACGGCGCCGTCGGGTGTGAGGGTGACGGCGACGCAGCTGGCGTGGCCGGCGAGGACCTCGTTCACGGCCCGGTCGGCGACCTCGAAGACCATGTGAAGCAGGCCGCGTTCGCCGGTCGAGCCGATGTACATCCCAGGCCGCTTCCGGATGGCTTCCCACCCCTCCAGCACCTGGATCTGGCTGGCGTCGTACTTGCTGGCTTCCTCGCTCATGATGTCCCCTCCGATGCTGTCCAGCAGAACTGCTCAGCCTAGGCGAATCCCTGGAAAACACCAGGTCAGGCCATATTTGCCGAGTGCGTAGACGGGCGGGTGAGAGCCTGCCTGGAGACGGTCGATCCCGAGGTCGCAAACTGGCGCCGGATCGCTGCCACGGGCCCGGCGAAGCCGCGTACGACACCGTTTTTGACGGCCTCGAGGTCCCCAATTTCTTCAATTTGCGCGTCAGCCCGGGACTCCATGTCTGTCGGCTTCGCCGCCGCACTGATCCGGTCCCTGACCGAGCACCGACGAGGCCGGACGGGGCCAGCCAGAACGCGCAGTCACATGTAGCCGGGCAGCATCCGGATCGCTGTCGATCTCCCGGGTGAGATGCTCGGCGTGTTGAAGCAGGAGGTCGCGCAGGGCCGCGTAGTGGGCCATTGGGTCTGGGTGAATGAGTTTGGCCCAGGTGCTGCTGCGGCGCTGGAGCCACGTGCTGCGGACCGGAGCTGGTTGAGCTGCTTCGATCGGTCGTGGCGCGAGGCGGGGCTCACCCTGGGTGACCTTGGCCCAGAGGAAGGCGGATGCCTCCTGCCGTTTCCGGTCGTCCATGATCGGCTGGAAGGGCCCGGGGACAGGAGGGAGGTGCTCGGTGATCTCCTTCCATAGGTCCAGGGGCAGGCGCCAGTTCCGGAGAACAAAACGGCGGTAGTGGTAGTCGATCGGGGCGGGGGCGACAAGTCCGCAACGGAGCCGACCGATGCCGCGGCGCCGACCTCGGCCGCAGGCCGGGAGACGCCCGGCCGTCGGAGGGAGCGCACCATGCCCAAGCTCAAGGCACTGAGCGGGGAACACCTGCCGCACCACCGCTACGTCGCCCAGGTCGTCACCGGCCGCGAAGAGATCGGCCGCGCGTGGGCCTGCGGCGGCGGGAACGCGCGGCGTGCTGCATCTCGGCCTCGGCCGAATGCCGACGCCCCGCGGCCAGGTCCTGGCGGACCCGCTTCACGGCGGTGAACACCCGGTAATAGGTCTCGTCGTACGCCTCGATCAGCTGGTGGGTCCACATCCCCGGGACGACGTCCCGGCCGAGGAGCTCCCGCTCGACCCCGTCGGCCTGCTCCCCGTGCCCGGCCCGGCGCAGCGTCCCCACCGCCTCGGCGAGCATCCGGTCGGCGCCGCCGGTCATCTGGTGCACCGCGTACAGTTGGCCGCGGGCCCGCTCGGTGTACTCCAGCGCCTTCGACAGCATCCCCAGCGCCTCGACGGTCGCGTCGTCCACCCCCGCCGGCCGGCGGTGCGCCTCGTCCGGCTCGTGCGCCCGGCTCCCGCCATCCCCGGCCTCGCTCACCGCCGCCTCCCGCCGCACTCGGAGGTCCGATCTGCCGGATCGGCACGTGAAATGGTTTGTCTGTCCCGGCCGTTAGGATTCCAGGGCCCGCACCCGCGTTCCGTCGAGTGAGCACCTCCACGAGCAGCGGTGCGGGGCTGTGGATTCATTTGCGAGAGCCCATGAGACGGTCCGCAGGTCGCGGGCCGTCCGTGACCAGTGGAGTTCGAACAGCATGAGACCTGGACGTCTGCGCCCCCACATGTACATAGGAGCCCTCCTCACAGTCGGGCTCCTGGCTGGCTGCTCCTCGTCGGACGGGTCGGCCGAGCCGACGCGTCCGGAGTCGTCGTCCGGCCGGCCCGCGCAGGGGAGCGCCGGCCCGAAGGAGTCGTCCCCGGCCTTCGCCACCCCGGCCGAGTGCGACGGTCTTCAGCTCAAGGGCGGTACGACCTTCGCCGGTTCGGCCCTGTCGAAGTGTCTGGTGGCCGCCCTGAAGGCATACGGATCGGGAACGGAGTCCGTGCAGTCGGGGGACGAGGCGGGGACCTCGCGGTTCGTCTTCGGGGACCATCCCGCGTTGGCCGGCTCGATGACGGGGCCGGAGGGGGAGAAGGCGTACGTCTTCAAGGGCGAGGACGAGTGGATCAGGACACCAGGGCTCGGCAAGTGGGTCAAGGGGGACAAGAACAGTAGTGACCCGCAGGAGCAGATCGTGGCTGCCACGGGGAAGCTCTACCGCGCGCTCGCCGATCCGGAGGTGACGGCCCAGATGGTCGCGTCGGCGCCGGAGTGGACCGTCGAGCAGGAGCGGCCTGTGATCTCCCTGGAGAACGGGGAGGACGTCACGGCGTGGCGGATCGTGAACAAGAAGCCGTACACGTTCCTGGGCGCGGCCGTGCGGGAGCACATTCTCTGGTTCGGGGACGACTTCACGCCCTACGGCGGCCAGGCCGAATCCCGGACGGGCGGCGTGCTGAGCACGACCACGCAGCACTTCTACGACCTGGGCAAGCCGGTGACGATCGAGGCGCCTGAATAGGCCCGCGGGCCCGCGAACCTGTCACGTCCTGCGTCCGGCGTCCCGGGGCGCGGGACGCCGGCGGACAGGCTCCTACAGCGGGACGACGACGAGGGCCGTATCGTCGTCGGCGCCCGCCGCCGGCAGCAGGTCCGCCAGCAGGGCGTCGGCGGGCGCCTCGTCTCCGCCTGCTCAGTCCTGACGACGAGGACTTCGTCGTTCAGGCGGCCACCACCCGCCCGGCCAAGCTCGGGCAGCCCTTCACCCGCTGGTCCATCCGCAAACTGCTGGCCTACCTGCGTCGGGTTCACGGCCAGGGCGGTGACGGGTGCGCTGGCCAGGAGCTTGCGGCTCTGCCACAGGCTCAGGCCGGTGACCATTCGGATCGCCCTCAGCGCTCCCGGC
>NZ_JBHVPZ010000064.1:0-15476 GCF_042887135.1 Kitasatospora sp. NPDC057965 | reverse complement strand
AACCACGCGGCCCCATCGAGACCGAAGCAGCCCGCCGCCTCGCCGACGACCTCAAGAACGAGTGATCACCCGATTACCCAACACTTTCTGAGGCGGAGTTCTCGGGCGATGGCCCGCAGGCTGTCACCGCGCTCGATGCGTTCGTGGATCTGCTGGTGACGCTCGCGAGTACGGGCGACCAGGGGGCGCGGCCGGCCGTGGACGTCCAGCTCGTTCGAGCCGGCAGCCCCGGAACGGGGCGTGTCATCCTGCTCTTCTCCGAGGGCGAGGGGTTCGCGCAGGTCGGCGCGATGGCGGCCGACGACGCGCTCGACGGCCTCGGCGAGGTTGTGCAGCAGGTGCCAGGCGTCGGCGACCTGTTGGGCCTGGGGCGCCCCCGTCCGGGCACCGTCGCGGAAGGATCCGGCGCGGTCGCGGCAGATCGTCCGCACTTCGGGGTGGTCGCGAAGCCAGGTGGCGAAGGTGTTCGCGGTGCGGTCGGCGAGGACGTCGACAGGGCGGTGGGTGTCCATGTCCACGAGGACCGTCGCGTAGGTACGGCCACGCCGCACGGCGAACTCGTCCACTCCCAGACGCGGGACGAGGCCCGACGACGGGACGGGCATCGCGCGGATGAGCCGGAGCAGGGTGTCCCGGCACGTGGTCATGGCCAGACGCCCGGAGATCCGGGCTCCGGCCCTGCCGCCCAGGAACAGCGCGATGTCGGTGAGCTGGGCGGTGAGCGCGGTCGTGCGACGCGCGTGTCGGGACGTCAGATCCTGGATCTGCTCGGCGAACGTCCGCTGTCCGCACCGGTCGTTCTCGCACACGAGACGACGCGCCCTCAGGTCCAGCCACACTCGCCGACCGGCTACCGGACGGTCTGCAAGAAGCCGCCGGTAGTAGCAGTGCAGCCGCGACGATCTCCGCCCGCACCCCGGGCAGGCGGCAGACACCGCCACCGACCGCACGGCGAGACGAACCTCGCCATCCCCACGAACCATCTCCTCGACCTCTACGCCGATCCCCGGGAAGAGAAGGTCAACCACACGCGCCGCCGCATCCGTCACGCCCAGTTCATGCCCACCACCCGTTCATGGTCGGCACAGACCCCTCAATCAGCGACAGAGCCCAGAAGTTGGACCAGAACCACTTCACGTGAACGAAGCCAAGGGGCCGACGCCGCACCTGTCTACCGGCTGAGGTTGATGCTGCCGTCCCGCTTCGTGTTGATGCGGACCTCGCCGTAGCCGTTGTCGTCGAGGAACCTGCGCAGCAGCCGCCAGTCGATGACGGGCTCGCAGGCAGGGACAGGGGCAGGCGTCGGCTCCGGTGCCGCGTCCCACCAGCTGGCGTCGAACAGGATCGCGGCCGCGACCGGTCTGGCCATGACCTCTCCTTCCAGGCAGTTGGTGGGGACACTGTAGGCGGCGTGCGGGAGGTTGTCCTGCGGCCGGGGCGGGTTCCCGGTACGTCGATGCGGGGGCCGGCGCTGCGGGTAGCTCAGGATTCGTCGGGGCCGAGGTCGGCCGGATCCACCCATCGCACGATCGGGGTGCTACCGCCCCGGACGGTCAGGGTCTTGCCGATGGGTGTGCCGTCGGCCCGGAAGGTCGTGCGAACCGTCTGGGTGACGATGACATCGCCGGTGTAGCCCAGGGCCTCCAGCTCTGCCTGTGTAGCGAATCGGGAGGTGACCTCGGTGTCTTCCCGGACCGCATCATCGGGCCGAGGCCGCCGGTGATCCTTGCTGGCGGCGGCACGCACCCGGGCGAAGGCTTCGCTGGCCTGGGTCCGGCTCTGCCTGCTGATCGGGGCGGCGAGGGAAGCCATGGCCTCGGGGCTGGCGCCCAGGGCGAGGCGGTGGTGGTAGGTGGCGATGACCTCGGTGACGGCGTCGAGAGCCGTGGCCAGGTCCTGCTCGAACCGCTCGCGGTCACCGGGCAGACCGTCGCAGGACAACGCTGCGCGCAGTTCGTGCAGGGCGGCTGGCCTCCGCGCGGCCCCGTCCTGGTGGTCGGGCTGAGTGGTCACTTGAGTCCTCTTCCTGGGCGGCGGCCGCCGTGACAATGGTCAGATACCAAGCTGCGGAACGTGGCGCTCTGATGATGCCGGGTGTCGGAGCGGAGGGACGGCCACGCAGACGAGATACCGGCCACTGTTCTCAACTCTCGAAACTGAAGACCGTCCAGTACCAGGATGTGTTCTCGCGCCTGGCGTCGAATCCGTCCACTACGCGCAGCCCCTTCATCCATCGCCCGCCGCCGTGGAACTTCGCCAGGCACGTGCATGTACATGTGAACTCCGCGGCACGCTGACACGACGACGTGCACTTCTCCCTGGGGTTGTATTCGCGCCCGAGGATGATCAGCTGATTGCGACGGGCCACTTTGCGGGTGACGTCGAGGGCATGGCGTACGGAGAATGTCCAGTGCCCGGCCAGTTCGCTCCAGATGAGGCTGCGAGTGGTGGGCAGCAGCCTGGCCAGCATCGTGTACTGCTGGGTGCGGCTGCGTCCGGGAAGCCACATCCCTACGGGGGATCTCGCTGGCAGAACAATCGCGGGAAGGTGTTCACCTGACCACAAGGGAAGCCACGATGGGGCCTCGAGTGGGGTCGGGTCCTCGAGCGGTCTCGCCAGTGCGCCGGCCTTCCGTTGGGCTATGCGCTGCTGGCGGCTGTGCTCGGCGGCTTTCAGGAGGGCTTCGCGGTCGCGGGGACCTCCGCGCCACAGCGCGGCCCGTGCCTCCCGGAAGGACGCGGGACACTGAATGGATGTCCCGTCACGCCAGTGTGTGACGATGAGTCCGCCCTTGACGTCGACCAGTTGATGGCAGCGTGCGCAGATCGGAGCGGCGTCCTCCACGCGTTCATCCTCACCCGGCAACAACGACCTCCCCGGACCCGGGCCCGACCATCGCCGCTCATCGTGCCACCGCGTCCTGACCGGCAGCGGTGAAACAGCCGAAGTTCACCCCTTGAACCAGGCCGGGCGGTCATGGGGTCAGGTCGTGGGCGGGGGCGTGACCTGGCAGACGACGAGCTCCAGGCGGGGGACGACGTAGTAGGCGAGCAGGCCGCCGGCGACGTCGAGGTAGCGCATCGGCTCGCCGCTGCCCTGGTAGGAGGTGCCGTCGAGGTAGAGCGCTTCGGCGGCGCGGACGAGTTCGGCGGCTTGGTGTTCGACGGCGGCGAGGAAGTCGGTCGGGACGCCGGCGGTGACGTGCTGCTCGCTGGGGAGGTACTCCCAGCTCCAGGTCACGCGTTCACCGCCGCGTAGGCGGCGCGGTAGAGCTCGGCGACGGTGGTGGCGTGCTCGCGGCACTCCTGGACGGTGCCGGCGTGGTTGGCGAGGTAGTTCGCCCGGTGCCAGGCCCGGGCGGTGGTGGGGTGCCGCTCGATCTCCACGACGGCGGCCCAGTGCGCCACGAACAAGCGGATCGGCTGGACGCTGCCCGTGGCGATGGCCTCGGCCATCGCCTTCGTCTGCCCGTCGATCATCTCGGGGAGACGGTCCGCGGCGACGACGGCCAGCGCGGCCTTGAGCGCGGCCGGACTCTGCTCGGGCCGGGGGATCAGCTCGACTCCGTCATGCACGGGCTGACTCATGGCGCCACTCCCGTGGAGATGGTGGGCGCGGACGGCATCGGCAGCTTCTTCGGTGGCCTGTTGGTGGTCGCCTGATGGGCGGACCAGGGATCGTTCAGCCAGTTCTGGTGCTCACTCAACAGTTGCTCGCGTCGGGGCAGGAATGTGCCCGCATTGGGGTCGCAGGCCTTCCCTCACATCGCGATCTAGCTGTTCTGACCCGTGAGGTTGGGGACGCGGCTGGCGGGTGGCTTGCCTGCGAGTGCGGTGTGTCCGCGGTGGTGATTGTAGGTGTGGAGCCAGCCGGGGTAGGCGTCGCGGCGTTCCTGTTCGGTGCGGTATGGCCTGGCGTAGGCCCATTCGTCGAGCAGGGTGCGGTTGAAGCGTTCGACCTTGCCGTTGGTCTGGGGCCGGTAGGGGCGGGTTCGCTTGTGCGTGATGCCCTCGGCGGCGAGGGCATCACGCCAGATGTGGGACTTGTAGCAGGAGCCGTTGTCGGTCAGGACCCGCTGGACGGTGATTCCGGCCCGGGCGAAGAACGCGTTCGCCCGGGCCCAGAAGGCGGTGGCGGTCTCCTTGCGCTCGTCGGGCAGGATCTCGCTGTAGGCCAGGCGGGAGTGGTCGTCGACGGCGTTGTGGAGGTAGCTGTAGCCCGCCTTGGAGCTGTTCCTCTTCCCGGCGGGACGGCCCAGTGCCCGGTGGCCGCCGCCGTCGGGGATGTTGCCGAGCTTCTTGGTGTCGACATGCACCAACTCGCCCGGCGCGCCATGCTCGTAGCGCCGTATCGGCCGGCCGGTGGCGCGGTCGAGGTGCGTGAGACGGGCGAGGCGGTAGCGGGTCAGCACGCGGTGGACGGTGGCCGGGTTGAGCTTGAGCAGGTAGGCGATGCGGGCCGGTCCCCAGCGGCGCAGGACGCGGACCTTGACGATCCGCCGTTCGGTGCGGGTCGGGGTCCGGCGCGGGCAGCGGTGCGGCCTGCTGGAGAGGTCGTTCATGCCGGCCTCGCCGAGCGTGCGGTAGCGGTCGGCCCAGCGCTTGGCCGTGGTCGGCGAGACCTGGAAGCGCTCGGCGGCCCGCCTCAACGACCAGCCGTCCTCGACCACGCAGCGGGCCAGGCGCAGGCGTCCGGTCTCGGTCAGCGGTGCGTTACGGTGTGGCATCAGGGCCTTTCTGGCTGTAGGTGCAGATGTCGCAATCCACACCTGGCCAGAAGGCCCTCACTCATTTCAAGATCACTACGCCGTGAGCCCTGTCACCAACCTCCGTGGTCAGTACATCTAGCCGCCCGGCGGACGTATGCGTTCATGACATCAGCAACTGATTACGGGCCTGGAAACTGCCGAGGGAGCACCTCGAAATACGTAAACGCCCCACTTGGCAGATAGCTTAGACAAAGGGCGCAATTGCACAATAATTGCCACTAAATAGACTTTCGATAACTGCGAGTATTGAATCCGTTACTCAATCGTCACCCTTGGGGCTTCCTTTAATTTCACTGAGAGTGAGAGGTTGTGACTCGGTTCTGAGCGAACCATCTGAATACATGCCACCTCTTCGAGAGAGTGTTGATGAAACGACGGTCTTTAGCCTCGCCCGGTTCCACCGGCGGGGCGTTTTCGATGCGCTGGATACGCCGCCTATCCACAGTCCTGACTCTCGGTCTGCTGGTGCAGACCGGTGTGGTCGCCGACGCTCTGGCGTCGCCTCAGCCCGGCGCGGGCCCCGCCCCACAGACTCCCCCGGCCGTGCCCGCCACGGAGGCGCCCGACGAGGCGTCCGCCCTGCTGGCGGCCCGCCTACAGGGCCGTCGGATCGAGGTCACGAAGGCCCGGACGGAGTTCGTCACCCTGTGGGCGAACCCAGACGGGACGCTGACCTCCGAGCGCTCCACCGGTCCGCTGCGGATGAAGGTCGGCGACGCCTGGGTGCCGGTCGACACCACACTGGTGCAGACGCCGGACGGCAAGGTCACGCCCAAGGCGCACCCCGAGGGCCTGGTCTTCGAGGGCGGCGACGCCGGGGTCACGGTGGGCGACAGCGTGCCCACAGCCCCGCCGACCTCATCGCCCGCCACCTCGTCGGCCACCCCGACGCAGATGCCCTCCGAGCACGCCTCCCGTGACGCGGCTCGCGCCGCAGCCCCATCAACCACTCCGTACGCCAATCCGCCTGCTGGTCCCGAGGCCAAGCCGGCCGAGCGCCCGCTGGTGACGATCGGCTCCGGTGACCAGCAGGTCTCCTTCGGCTGGCTGGGCAAGCTCCCCAAGCCCAAGCTGGAGGGCAGCAGGGCGACCTACGTCGACGCCCGACCCGGCGTGGACCTGGTCCTTCAGGCGACCCGGACCGGCTTCGAGCAGTTCCTGATCGTGAAGAATCGTTCCGCCGTCGCGCAGGCCGGAACGGTCACCATCCCGATCGACGCCACCGGCCTGACCGCCGCTCCGCAGGAGGACGGGTCGATCCAGCTGCTGGACAAGGGCACCGGCAAGCCGGCTGTCAAGATTCCGACGCCGGTCATGTGGGACGCGGCACTTGACCAGACGTCTCAGGAGCACCTCAACCGGGCCCCGGTGACGATGCAGATGCGCGGCCAGGGCGCGGACACCGAGCTGGCGTTCACCCCCGACGCGGCGTTCCTGACCGATGAGCGGACCCAGTTCCCGGTCACCATCGATCCGCCGGTGGACGTCCTGTCGACGTACGACACCTATGTGCAGACGAATGAGAACTTCGACGCCTCGTCGTCGACCGACCTCAAGCTTGGCAGCTACAACGGCTCGGTCGTCGCGCGTTCGTTCCTGACGATCCCGGGTGCCGACTTCAACGGCAAGCAGATCCTCGACGCCAAGCTCAACCTCTACAACTACCACTCGTCCTCGTGCGTCGCGAAGCAGTGGGAGGTATGGGACGCGCACGGCGCGGGCTGGTGGACGCGCTGGAACAACCAGCCGCAGTGGGGCCAGAAGTGGGCGACGTCCAACGACACGTTCGACGAGGATCCCGACGACAGCCATCAGTGCACCCGCCCCGACGGTTCGGTGTGGGCGACGGCCGACATCACGAAGATGATCGAGTACGCCGCAGGCTTCGGCTACAGCGAATACGGCATCGCCCTGAAGGCGGCCGACGAGAGCAGCAGCCTGTCCTGGAAACGGTTCAGCTCCGCCGAGGGCGGTGCCCCGCCGTACATCTCGATCACCTACAACACCGTGCCGACCACCCCGGCCACGGTCCAGGTGCAGCCCTCGCAGCCGGGCAACCCGGCGTACACCTCGGATGCCAACCCGCGTTTCCAGGTGCAGGCGGCCGACGCGGACGGTGACCAGGTCAAGGTCACCTTCGACCTGTGGCGCGGCAGCGACTTCATCGGCAGCGTCGTCAGGGGCACCCCGAACGGCGCGGTCGCGACCGTCCGTGCGTCCGACTTCGGTCTCGCCCGGCTCGACGAGGGTGTGCAGTACTCGATCTGGGCGATGCTCGACGACGGCAAGGCCCGTTCCGGCTGGGCCGGAACGGTACTGGTCGCCGACACCGTCAAGCCCGGTGCCCCGACCGTCACCTCGGCGGACTATCCGTCGGACTCGCTGTGGCACGGCGCGGCGAACCAGGCCGGCTCGTTCACCTTCACCCCGGCCGGCGGCACCGACGACCTGACCACCTACGTCTACACGCTCGACGGCGGCACCCCGGTCACCGTCAACGCCACCGCGGCGCTGACCACGTCGATCACCCCGACCACCGAGGGCCGGCGCGTGCTCAGCGTGCAGGCCAAGGACCGCGCGGGCAACCTCTCCCCGCCCACGGTCTACACCTTCCAGGTCGGCCAGGCCGGTCTGAGCTCGCCGGTGAACGGCACCCAGGCGGCCAAGCGCGTCAAGCTGTCCGTGGACGCCCAGGCGCAGTTCAAGCGGGTCGTCTACGAGTACCGCCGCGGCCCCGGCGCCACCGAGTACGCGGTGCCCCGGACCAACCTGACCAAGGCGGACAACACCCCGGTCACCGAGGACAAGCCGTTGCTGGCGGACCTCGGCCCGCACGCCAACTGGAACGTCCTGGACACCCTGGGCAACGTCGGCGGCGTCCTCCAGGTCCGAGCCAAGCTGTTCCCGCAGGACGGCTCCGGCGCCGGGTACGCCACCGTCTGGAACACCATCACCGTCGACCGCAACGCGGACGGCGCGGCCGGAGCGGGCATCGGCCCGGGCTCGGTCAACCTGCTGACCGGTGACTTCTCCACCGACGTCACCGACGCCAACGAGTTCGGCATGTCGGTGGCCCGTACCGCCTCCTCGCGCGACCTCGGACGGGGCTGGCAGCCGCAGGGTGAGCGTCTGACCGCGAACCAGCGTCAGGTGAGCACCGACACGGCCGGCTTCACCGCCGGTCCGGCCGACATCAGCCGCTCCACCGTCCGCGGCCATGACAGCTCCACCGACTCGCTGCTGGTCAAGCCCAACGGCAACGCGAACTCCTACCTGGAGATCGGTCCGGGGTACAGCCTCGGGCAGAACATGCAGCCGGGGAAGACGTACCGGCTGACCGGCTGGATCTACGTACCAGGCTCGACCGGTCTGAACCCCGACCGCGCCGACATCGGCCTGCGCCTGCAGGGCGTCCACCGCACCCCGGCCGGCTACGGCGAGGTGCTGTCGGCGAAGGCGTCGTTCACGGACGGCTGGCAGCAGCTGAGTGTCGACATGACCGTGCCGAAGGACGCCACCGAGGCCTGGTTCCGCCTCGTCAACGGCTTCGCCGCACCGGACAAGGAGGTCTACTTCGACGACCTGTCGCTGAAGGAGATCGTGGCACCGTTCGGTCCGCAGTGGGCCGGCGGCCCCGACGCGGGCGCCGGCTCGGACTACCGCTCGCTGTCGTTCCCGCAGTCCGACCTGGTCGAGATCAAGGGCAACGACGACGGCACGCTGACCTTCGCCAAGGGCACCGACGGCACCCTGTTCCCGGAGCCGGGCGCCGAGTCGCTGACGCTGAAGGCCGTGCCGGCCACCAGCGGCGCGCTCGTGCTGTCCGCGACCGGGCAGTGCCTGGAGGTGCCGAACGGAGCGGCCCACAACGGCACCAACCTGCAGTCGGCGCCGTGCACCGGCGCCGCGAACCAGCAGTGGACTCGCGACGACCAGCAGCGCTTCCAGATCCTCGGCAAGTGCCTGGACAACCCCTGGGGCGTGACCGCGGACAACACCCGGATCGTGCTATGGGACTGCAGCGCCGACACCAACCAGAAGTGGGAGGTCCTGGCCGACGGCCAGGTCGTCAACCAGCAGTCGTCCAAGTGCCTGGACGCGAACCTCGGCGGCACCATCTGGACCTGCTGGCGCGGCCCGAACCAGGTCTGGGACGTGCAGACCGCCGGCACCACCTACGAGCTGTCCGAGCTGGACGGTTCGAGGACCGTCTTCGCCCGTCAGGCCGGTTCCAGCATCTACCAGGTGGTCAGTGACATCGGTCCGGAGGCCGCTTCGGCCACCCGGTACCAGTACGACACCGCCGACGGCCGCTCCCTGGTCAAGCGCGTCATCCCGCCGGTCGAGCCGGGTGTGGACGACGCCAACCACTGCACCGTCAACCCGCTGCCGCGCGGCTGCCTGGTCATGGAGTACGAGTACGCCAAGGTCACCACGGCCACGGCGACGACGCCCGGCGACTTCCTGGACCGCATCCGCTCGGCGAAGGTGTGGTCGTGGAACCCGGCGACTTCCCAGCAACAGGCCGTCGAGGTCACGCACTACGCCTACGACGACAGGGGCCGCCTGGCCCAGGTGTGGGACCCGCGTCTCGCCCAGCCGCTGAAGACCACGTACAGCTACGACGACGCGGGCCGGGTCACCCGGATCGGTGCCGCCGGCGAGCTGCCGTGGAACTTCGACTACGGCAAGGCCGCGGCCGACCAGGACCCGGGGCGCCTGCTGAAGGTCCGCCGCGCGGCCCTGGCCCAGGGCAGCAAGGACCAGCTCAACGGCGAGGTCGCCACCAACGTCGTCTACGACGTACCGCTGACCAGCGGTGCGGCGGGAGGCCCGTACGACCTGTCCGGCGCGGAGGTGGCCAAGTGGGCGCAGACCGACGCGCCGACCGACGCCACCGCCGTGTTCGGACCCGAGGACGACCCGGGCACCAACACCGCCACGGCGGCCAAGCCGGGCAAGGACGGCTACAAGCCGGCTACCGTCCACTACCTCAACGCCTCTGGCAACGAGGTCAACACCGCGAGCCCGTCGGTCACTCCCGGCGGTGACATCGACACCACCGAGTACGACCGCTACGGCCACGCCGTTCGCACCCTGCAGGCGACCAACCGTTCGATCGCACTCGGGACCCACTCCGAGGCGGACCGCTTCGCCGCCGAGCTGAACCTGCCCGCGGACTCCGCGTCCCGGGCGCGTCTGCTCGACTCGCGCACCGTCTACACGGCAGACGGCTTGGACGTCGTCGAGACGCTCGGCCCGGTCTACCGCGCCTCGCTCGCCGAGCAGGTCAACGGTCAGACCACCCCGGTCACGGTCAGCTGGGAGGCCGAGAAGCTGCCGCAGCTCGGCGCCACCGCGCCGGTGCGGGTGATCAACGACAGCGGTGCCCTCTCCTGGTCGGGCGGAGCGCAGCTCAGCCTGGCCGGCACGCAGGCCGGCGTGTTCGACACCATGCGGGTCAGCGTGCCCGAGGAGGGCGACTACCAGCTCTCCGGCCAGCTCACCATGTTCAACGACCACGGCATCATCCAGTTCGCGATCAACGGCCAGAACCTCGGCCAGCCGATCGACACCTTCGACGCCAACCCCGCCGGCTCGACCGCCCCGTACACCGTCGGCCAGTCGATCCACCTCGCCCGTGGCGACCACGAACTCAAGGTCACCGTCACCGGCACCAACACCGCCAGCACCGGCGAGCGTTTCCACGCCGGCCTGGACACCGTCACCCTCACCAAGACCACTGTCAACCCCACCCTGCTGGTGGGGACCTCGGTGGTGGCCCGCGACCACAACACCAACACCTACGACGAGAACAAGCCCGACGGCCAGGCCTACCACCTGGTCACCACCCAGACCGACGGCGCCCGCATCGACGGATACGGCGACGACGTCGAACTGCGCGTCACCAAGCAGGGCTATGACACGCCGATCGGCGGCGCCTCCGGCTGGACGCTGAAGACCCCCACCTCGGTCACCACCGACGCGCTCGGCGCCAAGCTGACGGCTGTCGTCAAGTTCGGCGCGAAGGGCCGTGCGCTGGAGTCCCGCAAGCCGGGTTCCACCGGGACCGATGCTGGCACGGTCAAGGCGGTGTACTACACCGCCGGCGCCAACCCCGACGATGCGGCCTGTGGCAACCGTCCGGAATGGGCGGGCCTGCCCTGCGTCAGCGGGCCGGGCGGTGCGATCACCGGTGCGGACGCGACGCGGATGCCGACCACGCTGCCGGTGAAGCGCGTCACCCGCTACTCACCGTTCGCCGAGCCGGAGGAGACCACCGAGACCAACGCCGGCAAGTCCCGCAAGACGGTCACCACCTACGACGGCGCGGACCGGATCACCTCCACCGAGATCACCTCGGACGAGGGCAAGCCGCTCCCGAAGGTCACCACCGAGTACGACCCCGCCACCGGCGACATCGTGAAGACGACCGCCGGCGGCAAGTCGCTCACCCGCGTCTTCGACGCGCTCGGTCGGCTGATCTCCTACACCGACGCCGACGGTGGCACCACCACCAGCGAGTTCGACAAGTTCGGCAAGCCGGTGAAGGTCACCGACCCGACCGGTTCCACCACCTACACCTACGACCGCGCCAAGGAGCCGCGCGGACTGGTCACCTCCGTCAACGACAGCGTCGCGGGCGAGTTCACCGCCAAGTACGGTCCGGACGGCCAGCTGGTCGAGCAGACCTACCCCGGCGGCATCGTCCGCAAGGACACCACCAACGCCGTCGGCGAGGCCACCAGCCGCACCTACACCCGCACTTCCGACAACAAGGTCATCTGGGCGCAGAGCGCCGACATCTCCACCCAGGGCCAGGTGGCCAAGGACACCAGCTCCACCGCCACCCGCTCCTACCAGTACGACCGGCTCGGCCGGCTGGTGAAGGCCGAGCAGTCCACGGTCGCCACCGGCTGCGTCACCCGCCAGTACGCCTTCGACGCCCACTCCAACCGCCTGTCCAAGTCGACCGCCCCGCGCGGGGCGGCCGACGGATGCAGCACGGACGGGGCCACGGCGGAGAACCACACCTACGACAGCGCCGACCGCCTCACCGACGCGGGCTTCTCCTACGACGCCTTCGGGCGCACGGTGAAGACCGCGACCGGTGCGACCAACACCTACTGGGCCAACGACCGCGTGGCCGCCCAGGAGAAGGGGGACACCAAGCAGGAGTGGGCCGTCGACGCCGCCCACCGCCTGACCGCGTTCACCACCAGCAAGAAGCAGGTGGACGGTACCTGGGCGAACGCCACGTCGAAGCTGAACCACTACGGCGACGACGGTGACGAGGTCCGCTGGACCGTCGAGGACAGTGCCCAGGGCATCCTGACCCGCAACGTCTCGGGCCCGGACGCCGATCTGGTGGCCACTACCAGCAGGACCGGTGACGTCCGGCTCCAGCTGACCAACCTGTTCGGCTCGGTGGTCATCACCACCGACACCGCGCTCACCGCACCGGTGGTCCTGGATTTCGACGAGTTCGGCATCCCGCGGGACGGCCAGGCAGGCGTCCGCTACGGCTGGCTCGGCGGCAAGCAGCGCTCCGCCGAGGCACAGGACGGGGACATCCTCATGGGTGCCCGCCTCTACAGCCCGGCCCTCGGCCGGTTCCTGCAGATCGACCCCGTCCCGGGCGGCAACGCCAGCGCCTACGACTACTGCACCGGCGACCCGGTCAACTGCACCGACCTCGACGGCAACTGGGGCATGCCCAAGTGGCTGAAGAAGACGGTCGAAGTCGTCGCCAAGGTCGCTGAGGTGGTCGCCACCGTCGTGCCGGGTCCCATTGGTTCCATAGCCGCCGCCGTTTCGTCAGTCTCCTATGCCGCCACCGGTAACTGGGAGAAGGCCGCCGAAATGACGGTCATGGTGGCAGCGGCGGCAGTGGGCGCAGGTGTCGCCGTGAAGGCGGCTGCTACGACGGTCAAGGCAGCCCGCGCCGTGAAGCTGTCAAACAGCTTCACGAAGACGGTCAAATACCCTAGCATTCGCACACAGAACAACCGACTTTTCAACAAGGTCGACAAGATCGTCAAGCAGCACGGATTTAAGCAGCAGAATGAGCTGGATGGCCCCCTGTGGGCCACCGACCGGCCGAACGTATACAATAATCGCGCATTCATGGGCCCCGAAAAGCGCAAAGAGGTCCGAATGCGCTTCACAAATCGGGAACTCAGGACAGTGAGGAAGTATTTCACCAAAGTCGACATGCTTTCCCGAGCAAGGGGGAAGAATAACTATAACGCCAAGGAGCGGGCGGAGCTGATGAGGTACTACATCAAGGGGAAGTACCGCTAAACAAAGGGGGAGTGCCGCTATAAAGCTGATGGCGCGGAATGGCTGCAGTTCAATTGCCGTCATTCCGCGCCGTCGCGTGGGAGGGCTCAAGCAAGGGGTCTATGGGCGGCCAAGAGAAGGGGTCACAGGTCTTGGCAAAACCACCACCATGAGGCATCATGACGACATGTTCTCTTGGATTCGCAATCGACGCCACGAAAGGCAGCGGGCTCGAGAATCTTCATGGGTGGAGGAGCGGACGGTCTTGACGGCGGAATCCGACTTTCTGACCGTGGTCTTCGAGCCGATGGGAGCCATTTATGAGATCGAGCCGGGAGAGACTCTGACCATAGTTTTCAAGGGGCCGCCTACCCATCCTGGAGAAATCAAACATCGAGCGGACTACACTTCGGCCTCTCCGGGCCTCGCGGGCTACATGATGGCATTTGACTCAGAAGGTAATGAGATCGACGTTAATACCGGGGCGCCCTACTGAACTCACTGCTTCTCGTAGTCGGTGAGGTCGCCGTGGGGTAGCTCGAAGGTGTCGGACTCAGCCAGCGGCATCCTCGATGGCATCCCCGCGGCCGACGGCGGGGCTATATGACACCTCCGTGCCCCGCCCGCACCTGCCGGGCCGTCGCGTCGGATGCACCTGCGTTATCCCGACGCGACAGGCTGGCAGGGGCGTTTCGGCGACAGCCGCGACGGTCGCCACCCGCCGGGCCGTCGACCCGCCTCGTTCATGCAGATGTGGATTAATGCTGGACTAACCAGGTCGGCAATCGCTGCGCTCTACACGTCCACCTGACCTTAGATCAGGTTAGATCTAACCACCGGGAGTAGTGATGAAGGTCCGCGTCGTCCTTGAAGACCCGACCCCGGAAGACCTCGACCGGCTCAGGGACTTCTTGGCCCCCTACACCCCGGCCGTCGAGATCCAGCACGACGACACCTGGAGCACCGATCGGATCGAGCGGTACTTCCTGGCGCTGCCGCCCAACGCCCAGCGCATCCTGGAGGAGGCCGTCGCCCGGGGCGGCTACGTCGAGGCCGAGGCACTGCGCGGTGATGGCGAGGCGGCTACCCTCAAGGGACACTCGGCTGGCCTAAAGCGAGTGCTGGACCGCAGCGTCCGCGAGGGCTGGTGCCCCGAGACCATCGTCGCGCCGGTCCAGGCCCAGGGCCCCGGCTTCGGCAAGGTCGTCGGCTACCGGATCGCCGCCGACCTGTTCGACGCGTTCAGCGAGGCGGTCCTCTCCCTGCCCACCAACCGCCGCGCCGTCCTCAGCAAGGAGATCAACCAGCGCGGTCCGGACGTCCTCTGGGACACCCAACTCGCCGTCGAGGTGCTCGGCATCCACGGACTCGACACCACACCCAAGGGCGCCCGCGCCGTCCTGCGCCACCTCGCCGTGGCTGGGCTAATCGTCAAGACGGACCCGACCCGCGCGGTCTACCGGATCGCCGCCGACCAGTAGCTGCGCGGCCGCCGCCGACCGCTACCCGGAGCCCCACCGGCTCGGCCCCGACCGCGCGGTGCTGGCACCGGGGGATCATAGGGGGGATGACGTCCCCTGCCCGCCAGCTGCTCGGCACCGGCCCGCAGCCCGCTTCCGCTTCCCCCGCCCCAGCACCCACGCGCCCGGCCCGGCCCGTGCTGCCGGGCCCCGCCACCATGGTCGAGGACATCGACCAGGTCGCTGACGAGCCCGCCGTCCCGGTTGGGCGTCGGCGGCTCTGGAACGGCCCCTGCGGCTGAGGTTCACCGCCTTGATGGGCACCGAGGCATCCATACCGACCTCCTACTGGCACGGGCCGACAACCCGGACGGTGCCCTCCCCGCCTGCGCGGGGAGGACCAGCAGGAGCCAGAAGCGCCCGGGCCATCACTGCGGCTGACCCCCGCCTGCGCGGGGAGGACCGGGCCTGAGCAGCAGCAGCTTCGGCGGCGTCCGGCTGACCCCCGCCTGCGCGGGGAGGACCCTTCGCGACCTGCACCGTTTCTACGGCTTTGCCATTTCTTGACTGTTCTTCGGTGCGGTGGCGGCGATCAAGGTAAGGCCATCGAAGTCGACCGCGTGCCGTTTCTGCTCTCCTGCCGTTGTCAGAACGAAGCCCTGTTCGTTCGCTGCTGGGTAGGCCAGAGCTGCGGCTCCGGTGCCAATGCAGTTACTGACGGCGCTCCATAGTTCTTGTCGAACCTTGGCGGAGACCGTTCCGATGTACAGGTACGGGGTGACCTCGAGAAGCCAGCGGGTCAGCGCACCGCGTACGTGGTCGGGTACGGCTGTGACGGAGATGACGATCATTGAGGCCATGTCGTACCTCGCCTCAGAAAGTGTTGGGTAATCGGGTGATCACTCGTTCTTGAGGTCGTCGGCGAGGCGGCGGGCTGCTTCGGTCTCGATGGGGCCGCGTGGTT
>NZ_JBHVPZ010000063.1:0-17005 GCF_042887135.1 Kitasatospora sp. NPDC057965 | reverse complement strand
CGCGGGGGGGGCCGGGTCCCACGGGGGGGTGGGGGCGCCTGGTGGGGGGGTGGGGGGGGGGGGGGGGCCGGGGGCGCGCCCCACCCCCCACGCCGGGCGGAGGGTGCGCCCGTACCGCCCGGGCGGACATCCTGCGGAACGTCTCCGGGCCGCTGTGGTGCTCGCCCGGCCCGAGCGGGGCGCTCAGGCCGGGGCGGGAGGAATCGTTCTTCTCGCGGCCCGGCCCTCCCCTGCCCGCCGAAGAGCGGCTACGGCTGCGCGCCGGCGGTGGCCGGCGCGCAGCCGGTCCGCCGCCCACAAGAGCGGGTGCCGAAGAAGAGGTCCCTCATCGCGCTCCGGGCCTCGGCCGGAGCGCGATGAGGTCGTTCACGCCCTCACCCGGATCCGCCCTCCACGGCTCACACCCACGCCCGCTCGGTGTTCGCCCGGCCCGAGCGCACCGCTCGGGCCGGGCGCGAAGAATCGTTTCTTCCGGGCCCGAGCCCACCCCTCCCCTCCTCCCCGACCACTTGCCCCCAACCCCAAGCCCCATCCACCCAAGTGGTCGGGAAGGAGAGGTGGGGTCACCAGGGCGGCGCGCGCTGGCCTCGGCCGGCGCGCGCCGCAAGCGTGGCACCCGGCTTCGCCGTTTGGGTGGCCCTCGGACGGTGCGGGCCGGGGCCGGGGTGTCCGGCGTGCGGGTGCACGGCGGCGCCGAGGCGGCTCGGGTCGGCACCCGTCACCGCGATGTCGCCCATCCGGTCCGTTCGCAGCACCGTGGCACCCAGCGTGCGCAGCCGGTCCACCGTGCGCGGCGACGGGTGCCCGTACGGGTTGTCCGCACCGCAGGAGATCAGGGCCAGCCGGGGACCCAACGCCGCCGTCAACTCCCAGTCCTGGTGGGCCGAACCGTGGTGAGCCACCTTCAACACGTCCACCTTGCTCTCCTTCCCGTCCGTCCTCAGCCTGCTCAACAGGGCCTCCTGCGCCGGCGGCTCCAGATCGCCCAGCAGGGCCATCCGCACACCGCCCGCCAGGGTCACCAGCAGCGCAACACTGGCGTTGTTCGCACCCGACACGGCCTTCGACTCCTCTCCGTCCGGCCACAGCACCTCCCACGTGACCTCGGCCCCCGCCGACCGGCGCTCGCCGGGACCGGCCCGCGTCAGCGGCACCCCGGCCTGCGCCGCCCATTGCGCGACCCTGGCGGCCTCACCCGGCGGATCGTTCACCGTCGTCCCCTGCACCACCCCGACCCGTCGCCCGTGCAGCACGCCCGGCAGCCCCTCGACGTGATCGGCGTGGAAGTGCGTCGCCAGGAAGAGCGGCACCCGGGTGATCCCCAGATCACGCAGACAGCGGTCGGCGTCCTGCGGATCCGGACCGGCGTCCACCACCACCGCGCTGTCGGGCGGGTCGCCGCTCTCCGGCGCCACCGGCAGCACCAGCATGTCGCCCTGCCCCACGTCGCACATGACCAGCCGCCAGCCCGGCGGCGGCCAGCCGGTCGCGATCCGGGCCAGCGACGGAGGCCGCAGCAACACGGCGAGCAGGACGAGCAGCAGCACGCCCACCGCCACCGAACGGAGCCGCCCACGAGGTCGACGCCCACCGGCCCCGTCGGCGGCACGCCGGGGCAGCAGCGACGGCACCACGCAGCAGAGCGCGGCCGTGCCGACGGCGAGGCTCACCGTGCCGACCCATCCACCCGGCCAGGACAGCCGACCGCCCGGAAGCTCCGCCCCGTGCCGGGCGACCGCGGCCAGCCAGCCGACCGGGACGGCTGCGGGCTCGGCGAGCAGCCGGGCCAGCGAGGGTGAGAGCGGGTCGAGTGCCAGGACCGCGAAGCCCAGCAGGGTCGCCGGGGCCACCGCCAGCTCGGCCAGCAGGTTGCACGGGATCCCGACGAGGCTGACGTGCCCGGAGAACACCACTGTCACCGGCGCGCAGAGCGCCTGCGCCGCCGCCGTCGCTCCGACCGCGCCCGCGAGGTGGTGCGGCCAGCCCCGCGCCCGCAGGGCGCCCGCCCAGCGCGGGCCGAGGACCAGCAGCCCGGTCGTGGCGAGCACCGACAGCAGGAAGCCGAAGGAGCGTGCCAGGTACGGGTCGAGGAGGACCAGCAGCAAGGCCGTGCCCGCCAGCGCCGGCACCGCCTGGCGCGGGCGGCCGGTGGCCAGCGCCAGCAGTCCGATCAGCCCCGTCCCCGCCGCTCTGAGCACGCTGGGCTCCGGGCGGCAGATCGTCACGAAGGCCAGGGTGACGGCGGCGCCGAGCAGCGCCGTGGTGCGCAGCGGGATCCCGAGCAGGGCGGCCAGTCCACGCCGTTCGGCGGTGCCGGCCCGCCCCGGGGCGCCGAGCAGCACGCCCAGCACGATCGCGAGGTTGGCCCCGCTGACCGCGACCAGGTGGGCCAGGTCGGTGTCCCGGAACGCCTCCCAGAGGTCGTCCGGCAGCCGCGAGGTGTCCCCCACGACGAGGCCGGGCAGCAGTCCGCGCTCGTCCGGCGGCAGGCCGTCGGTGGCCTCGCGCAGCCCCTCGCGCAGCCGCCCGGCGATCCGCTGCGGCAGGCTCGGCGGCGCGAGCGTGCGTGGTTCGCCGTGTGCGACCAGCAACGCCGCCGACTCGCCCCCGCGTTCGCCCGACGGACGGACCGTCACCTCGGCGGCGAGGCGGGTCGAGGGCAATAGCCGCTCCCACGCGCCGGTGTCCGAACCGCGGACCAGGACGGTGACCGGCGTGCGGGTGCGGACGGCGGGCGGGCCCGGCTTGCCCGGGAGGGCGCCGTCGGGCACGGCGACGCGGTCCACCACGGCGTCCACGGTGAGCAGTGCCTGGCCGGAACCGGAGCCTGCGCCGTGGGAGACGCGCACGCGCGGGTCACCGGTGAGGGTGAGGTCGACGCCGACCTCGGGTGCCGGGCCGGTGGCGCGGGCCAGTTCGGGCAGTGGCCCGCGGTGCAGGTCGGCGGTGTGCAGGAGGGTGGCCGCCGTGGCGGCGGCAGCGGTGAGCAGCACGGCGGCGAGGGTCACGGTGACGGACCGGCGGCGGAGCGGGCCGGCACCCGCACCCGCCCGGCAGGCGAAGAGGACCAACCCGACGAGCGCGGTCACGCCCGCCGCCACCGCGAGGGAGGAGGCGTGCCCGGGGCCCAGGCCGAGGACCGCGGCCGTCACGGCCCAGGCGGCAACGGCGGGCAGCAGCAGGCGGAGGTCGTTCGAGCGAGGCGGGGCGGGGACGGCAGGGGTGGAAGCAGGAGTGGGGGCGGGAGTGGGGGCAGCGGTGGCGATGACGGCACCTCCTTTCGGGCAGGGCAGCGGACGGGGGCAGCGTTGGCGGACCGTCAGAGGGTGAGCAGCGGCCGGATCTCCGTGTAGGTGCGCTCGCCGATCCCGCTCACCTGCCGGAGTTGGTCAAGAGAGCGGAACGTGCCGCCGTGGGAGGCGCGGAAGGTGAGGATGCGCTGGGCGAGGGTCGGGCCGACGCCGGGGAGCGTGTCGAGCTGTTCGAGGGTGGCGTGGTTGAGACTGACCGGCTGCTTCGACGCACCGGCGGACGGCGGCCCCGGGCCCGCCCCGGTGGCCGGTTGAGGACTCGGCTCGCCGACGAGGATCTGCTCGCCGTCCGCCAGGACGCGGGCCAGGTTGAGGTTCCTGGTGTCCGTCCCGGGCAACGGCCCACCGGCCACCCGCAGGGCGTCCGCGACCCGGGAGCCGCCGGGCAGGATGTGCACCCCCGGGGAGCCGACCCGGCCTCCGATGTCGACCACCACGACGGCGCCAGGCGCCGCGCCGCCGGTATCGCTCGCGGTCGCGCCGCCCGCCGCGCCGGCGGCCGCGGCCTCGGGCGGGCCCGGCCCCGGGGTGGCGGCCGACGGCACCGAGGCGACGGCGATGGCCGGCACCTCGACCCGCTGCGGCCGTGCCAGCCAGAAGTGCTGCACGCCGTAGCCGACGGTGAGCAGCAGGAGGACGAGGAGGCCGACCGCCGCCCGCCGGTCGAGCGTCAGCGCATGGCCCGCCCACGGACTCGCGGCCGGCCCGGGCAGGGGCACGGCCTCATCGAACGCGGCCCGGTCGGGCGCAGGGCAGCCGGGCGGCGGCACACCGGGTGACGGCGCACCGCGCGGCGGCGACGCACCGGAGTCGGTCGGCGCCGCGTACACCGAGGGCTCGGTGTCCGGCGGATCCCCGGCCTCGGGCAGGAGGGCCGCCATCCGCAGGCTCGCGGTCTCGTTGACCCGCTGGATCTCGTGGCGCTTGCGTGCGCCGATTCGCATGCTCGTCATGCGGAGCACGGTAGGAACCGCCCGGGCAGGGCGCGGAGATTACCGAGTACCTGTGGAAAACCCGGGGGTTGTGGACAAAGAAGCTCACCCTCAGGAGGGAGGAAGGGCGCCAGACGTTGACAACCCGGCACCCGTCACCGGGGCGAGACCACCACCGCCAGCAGCCCCGGCCCGACGTGCGCGCCGATCACCGCCCCCACTTCGCCGACGTAGAGGTCACGCAGTCCCGGCACCCGTTCCCGCAGTCGCTCGGCGAGCGGCTCGGCCCGGCCCTCCGCCGCCAGGTGGTGGACGGCGATGTCGACCTCCCCCTCCCCCGCCCGCTCGACCGCGACCTCCTCCAACCGTGCGATCGCCCGCGACGCCGTGCGGACCTTCTCCAGGGGCTCGATCCGCCCCCCGTCCAGGTGCAGCAGCGGCTTGACCGCGAGCGCCGAGCCGAGCAGCGCCCGCGCGGCGCCGATCCGGCCGCCCCTGCGCAGGTACTCCAGGGTGTCGACGTAGAAGAACCCGCTGGTCACGGCCGTGCGCCGCTCGACCGCCGCCACCGTCCCGTCGAGGTCCGCGCCGGCCGCGATCGCCTCGGCCGCCGCCAGCACCCCGTACCCGAGGGCCATCCCGACCAGCCGGCTGTCCACCACCCGCACCGGGACGGGCGCCTCGGCCGCCGCGAGCCGGGCGGCCTCCGCCGTCCCGGACAGCTCGCCGGAGATGTGCACCGAGACGATGCCCCGCGCGCCGGCCTCGGCGGCCGACCGGTAGGCGGCGGCGAAGGACTCCGGGCTGGGCCGGGAGGTGGTGACCCGGTGCTTGCCGCGGAGAGCCTCCGCGACGTCCTTCGGGGAGATCTCGACGCCCTCCGCGCGCACCTCGTCGCCGACCGCGACGCTCAGCGGGACCACGGTGATCCCATGCCGGTCGACGGCGTGCTGGGGCAGATAGGCCGTGGAGTCGGTGACAAGTGCGAGGTCGGCGGGCATGAGGCGGAGGTTACTCCCCACCCGGGCCGGAGGGCAGCATCCGGGTCGCCGCTCGATCGGGCTCGGCCGGGCTCAACCGGCCGAGGGTCCGGCGGACGGCTTGCGCAGCCGCTGCGCC
Source organism: Kitasatospora sp. NPDC057965 (assembly GCF_042887135.1). Classification (NCBI taxonomy): domain Bacteria; kingdom Bacillati; phylum Actinomycetota; class Actinomycetes; order Kitasatosporales; family Streptomycetaceae; genus Kitasatospora; species Kitasatospora sp. NPDC057965. Next base: position 11,643 of record NZ_JBHVPZ010000063.1, on the reverse strand, counting down.
AGCTTGGCCACCGGGTCGGCGAGACCGAGCAGGTCCTCGGCGCTGGGCCGGCCGCCACGGCCGTCCGTGAGCCCCGGCCGGGCCCCGCCCGCCGTCCCCGTCCCAGCGGCCGCACCGGACCCACCGGCCGAACCGGCCTCGCGCGCCGCAGCGGAGACGCCCGAAGCACCCGCAGCACCCGAAGCACCCGCAGCACCCGCAGCACCCGCAGCAGCATCCCAGTGCCGCAGCGCCCCCGCCTCGTTCTCGCACTCCTGGCTCAGCCGGCTCAGCTCGTCCTCCGCGAACCGGTGCATCCGGTCCTGCGCCGCCCAGCGCATGCTCTCCGCCGAGCGCGTGATCCGCTCGGCGCGCTCGCGCAGCTCCGGCAGCTTCGCCGCGACGCGCCCGGCGTCCGGCTCGCGCTCCAGCATCCGCAGCTCGCCGTCCAGCTCCGCCGCATGGGCGTCCAGCCGGGCCAGCAGCGCGAGCGACTCGCCGAGCTGGCCGTCCTGGGCGACGGCGCCCTGCAGGACCTGCCGGGTGCCGTCCAACGACGTCCGCAGACGCAGGCGGACGGCGGAGATCTGTCCCTGCGGGCCGGTCTGGGTGTAGGTCTTGGCCTTGAGCGTGACGTTCTCGACCGCCCGGCGGGCCTTGGCCTCCTGGCGTTCCATCTTCTCGCCGACCGCCCGGGCGGCCTTGACCAGTCCGACGACGACGAGCACCGCCACCCCGAGCCCGAACAGCACGGAGAGTACGAGCAACACCCCGAGGATCTCCATCACGCGCCACCTTCCGCCAGCCGAACCGGCCCCCACCGGGCCCAACGCGGGCCGGCCCACCGTGGGTTCCACCGTAGCCCCGGCAGCCGCCCCGCGGGCGGTCGATCAGGGCCGCCGGGCCGGAGTTCAGGGGCGGGTTCAGGGACGACTAGGGGTGAACCCCGAGCCCCGAGCCCAGCCCCCCGAGCCCAGCCCCCCGAGCCCAGCTCCCCAAGCCCAGCGCCCCACGCCCCAAGCCCCCAGCCCCCTCCCCCGACGCCCCCGAAAGCGCTGCGGGGCGGACGCTCCCGAAGGAACGCCCGCCCCGCCACCGGCAGCGGCCTCAGCCGGTGACGATGTTGACCAGCTTCGGCGCCCGCGCGATCACCTTGCGCACCTCGGCCCCGCCGATCGCCGCGACGACCGCCGGGTCGGCCAGCGCCAGCGCCTCCAGCTCGGCGTCCGAGATCGACGGCGCGACCTCCAGCCGGGCCTTGACCTTGCCCTTGACCTGCACCACGCAGGTCACCGTCTCGTCGACGACGTACGCCGGGTCGGCCACCGGGTAGTCGGTGTGCGCCAGCGACTCGCCGTGGCCCAGCCGGCGCCACAGCTCCTCCGCGATGTGCGGGGCCAGCGGGGCGACCGCCAGCACCACCTGCTCGGCCACCGACCGCGGCGTGGACCCACGCTTGACCAGGTAGTTGTTCAGCTCGATCGCCTTGGCGACGGCCGTGTTGAAGCGCAGCCCGGCCATGTCCCCGCGGATGCCGTCGACGGCCTTGTGCAGGGCACGCAGCGTCGCCTCGTCCGGCTCCTCCTCCGTCACCACCAGCTCGCCGGTCGTCTCGTCGACGATGTTGCGCCACAGCCGCTGCAGGAAGCGGTAGGAGCCGACGACGGCGCGGGTGTCCCACGGACGGGAGACGTCCAGCGGGCCCATCGACATCTCGTACAGGCGCAGCGTGTCGGCGCCGTACTCGTCGGCGATCTCGTCGGGGGCGACGGCGTTCTTCAGGGACTTGCCCATCTTGCCGGCCTCGCGCTTGACCTGCTCGCCCTGCCAGAAGTACTGGCCGCCGCGCTCCTCGACCTCGGCGGCGGGCACCGGGAAGCCGCGCTCGTCGCGGTAGACGTCGGCGGTGATCATGCCCTGGTTGAACAGCTTGTGGAACGGCTCGACGGACGAGACGTGGCCCAGGTCGTGCAGCACCTTGTGCCAGAAGCGGGCGTACAGCAGGTGCAGGACGGCGTGCTCGGCACCGCCGACGTACAGGTCGGCGCCGCCGCCGGGCTTCTGCTCGGTGGGGCCCAGCCAGTAGCGCTCGTTGGCCGGGTCGACGACCTGCTCGCGGTTGGACGGGTCGATGTAGCGCAGCTCGTACCAGCAGGAGCCGGCCCAGTTGGGCATGGTGTTGGTCTCGCGGCGGTACTTCTTCGGGCCGTCGCCCAGGTCCAGCTCGACGTTGACCCAGTCCTCGTTGCGGGACAGCGGGGTCTTCGGCGTGGAGGTGGAGTCGTACGGGTCGTAGGTGTGCGGCGAGTAGTCGTCGACCTGCGGAACTTCGACGGGCAGCATCGACTCGGGCAGCGCGTGCATGACGCCGTCCTCGTCGTAGACGATCGGGAAGGGCTCGCCCCAGTACCGCTGGCGGCTGAACAGCCAGTCGCGCAGGCGGTAGTTGACGGTGCCTTCGCCGATGCCGCGCGCGGTCAGCCAGGCGGTGACGGCGGCCTTGGCGTCGACGACGCTCAGGCCGTTCAGCGCGATGCCGTCCGCGGTGCCCTCGTCGTGGGCCGAGTTGACGATGACGGAGTCGTAGGTGTCGAACGCGTCGTCCCAGTCGGCCGGGTCCTCGCCGCGGCCGTCGGTGGGCTCGACGACGCAGCGCATCGGCAGGTCGAAGGCGCGCGCGAAGGCGAAGTCGCGGTGGTCGTGGGCGGGGACGGCCATGATGGCGCCGGTGCCGTAGCCCATCAGCACGTAGTCGGCGATGAAGACCGGGACGGGCTCGCCGCTGACCGGGTTGACGGCGTAGGCGCCGGTGAAGACGCCGGTCTTGACCTTGGCCTCGACCTGTCGCTCGACGTCGGACTTGGCGGCCGCGGCGGCGCGGTAGGCGGTGACGGCCTCGGCGGGGGTGGCGGCGCCGCCGGTCCACGCCTCGCGGGTGCCCTCGGGCCAGGCTGCGGGCACGATCGTGTCAACCAGCTCGTGCTCGGGGGCCAGGACCATGTAGGTGGCGCCGAACAGGGTGTCGGGGCGGGTGGTGAAGACGGTGATCTTCCGGTCGCCGCCGACGCCGCCGTCACCCACGCCACCGACCGAGAAGTCGACGCGGGCGCCCTCGGAGCGGCCGATCCAGTTGCGCTGCTGCAGCTTGATCGCCTCGGGCCAGTCCAGCAGGTCCAGGTCGGAGATCAGCCGGTCGGAGTAGGCGGTGATCCGCATCATCCACTGGCGCAGGTTGGACTTGAAGACGGGGAAGTTGCCGCGCTCGGAGCGACCGTCGGCGGTGACCTCCTCGTTGGACAGCACGGTGCCCAGGCCGGGGCACCAGTTGACCGGCACCTCCTTGGCGTAGGCCAGCCGGTACTCGCCCAGCACGTCCTCGCGCTCGGCGCCGTTCAGCTCGGACCAGCCGCGGCCGCCGGGGACCTCACGGCCGCCGTTCTCGAACTCGGCGACCAGCTCGGCGATCGGGCGGGCCTTGGCGGCCTGCTCGTCGTACCAGGAGTCGAAGATCTGCAGGAAGATCCACTGCGTCCAGCGGTAGTACTCGGGGTCGATCGTGGCGATCGAGCGGCGCGGGTCGTGGCCCAGGCCCAGCCGGCGCAGCTGCTGGCGCATGTTGGCGATGTTGGCCTCGGTGGAGACCCGCGGGTGGGTGCCGGTCTGCACGGCGTACTGCTCGGCGGGCAGGCCGAAGGAGTCGTAGCCCAGGGTGTGCAGGACGTTGTAGCCGTTCATCCGCTGGTAGCGGGCGAAGACGTCGGTGGCGATGTAGCCCAGCGGGTGGCCGACGTGCAGGCCGGCGCCCGACGGGTACGGGAACATGTCCATGATGAAGCTGTGCGGCTTCGCGGCGACGTCGGCGCCGGCCGGGTCGACCAGGTCACCGGCCGGGTTGGGGGCGTGGAACGTCCCCTCCTTCTCCCAGATGTCCTGCCAGCGGGACTCGATCTCCGCCGCCAGGGCGGCGCTGTACCGGAACGGCGCGGTCGCGGTGTCGGCCGCACCGGACGCAGGGGTCGTCTCGCTCATGGTCCTTCAAGCTCCATCGATGTCAGTTGGCGAACCGGCGTACAGGGCCGGCGGCGGGACGGGTGCCCAGGCGGGACCCGGACGGACGCCGGGCGGCGGGCCCGGGCGGAAAACAAAAAAGCCCCTCGCAGGAGGGGGTGCCACGCCGACTCCGGCCCCGCCCTCGGGCGTGGCCGGTCCTGGTCAGCGCGGCCGACTAAGGAGCAGGCGCGCGGTTCGCATGGGCTCAGGGTACCGCAAGGGGGTCGGCCGCCTCCCGGGGATACCGCCGACGCGCCTTCCGCCCCGCGCCCCGCCACCCGGCGCTACGACCCCTCCGACGTGCCCGCGCCCGCACGCGATGCACCGGCCGAGCCCGCCCCCGCCCCACCCACCGGTCCCCCACCGACCGAACCCGCACCCGCCCCCGCCACGCCGTCCCCCGCCGACCGGAACGCCGCGTCGATCCCCCGCAGCGCCCGCGCCACCCGCTCCGACTGCATCCCCGCCGCCAGCGCCCGCGCCCGGTCCGCGGTGCGCGCCGCTTCCGCGGTGTCACCCGCCAGCCGCTGCGAGTCGGCCAGCCGGACCATCAGCAGCGCCCGCACCCGCGCCCGGCCCGGCCCCAGACCGCCCACCGCCTCGGCCAGCAACGCCTGCGCCCGCCCGTGCTCGCCCAGGAACAGGTACCCCTCCCCCACCATCCCCGCGAGGTCCGCCCGCCGCTCGCCCCCCGTGCCCTCCACGCCCCCGGCGCCGCCCGGGGCCCCGTCCAGCTCCGCGAACGCCCGCCCCGCCGTCTCGGCGAGCCCGGCCGCGTCGCCGCGCCGACCGTGGGCGCGGGCGATCCGGCCGAGCTGCAGCGCCCGGTCGGCCGGGCCGAGCCCGTCCCCGGCCGCCGCCACCGCCTGCGCGAGCACCGTGACCACGTCGAGCCCGCGCCCGCCCGCGCTCCAGGTGGCCAGCACCACCAGGCCGCCGAGCACCGCCACCCCGTCCCGGCGTCCGCCGCTCAGGTGGGCGGCGCGCAGCGCGGCGGCGAACGCCCGCTGGGCGGTGGCGTCGTGGCCGAGGTCGAAGGCGGCCCAGGCGGCGAGCCGGGCGAGGCGGCCCGCCGCGCCGTACAGCGCCCGGCCGAGCGGTTCGTCGTACCCGCCGAGCTCCAGCAGCTTGGCGACCATGGCCAGTTCGGCGCGGACGGGGCCGAGGACGAGTCCGCCGCCGCAGGACCGTTCCAGCCGCACTTTGCTGCGGTGGGTGGCGGCGAGTTCGCCGATCAGCGCCGGGTCGACGCGCAACGCGCCGTCGCCGGAGAGGGCGGGCGGCGGGGTGGCCAGCCGGCGGGCGGCCTCGGCGACGTCGGCGCCGCGGAAGAGGTCGGTGAGGCGCACGGGGCCGGCGTCGGCGGCGGTCTCGCGCAGCGCGGTCTGCGCGGTGTCGGCGGTCCACGGGTCGGTGAGCAGGCGCGGGGAGAGGATCTTGGCACCGCGGTGGCCGCCCATCGGGCCCCAGAGCTGCTCGTAGGTGACGGCGATGCCGAGGGTGCGGCCGAGCACCTCGCAGACGGCCTGGTCGTGCGGGCTGCGCGGGACCATGCCGCGGTCGCGCCACTTGTAGGGGGCGGTGGAGCTGATCGCGAGCCGGGCCGGGACGGTGAGGTTGACCTCGCGGGCGAGCCGCTCCGGGCTCCAGCCGAGCTGGTGGAGTATCCGGGCGAGTTCCTCGTTGCGTCTGCGCTCCAGATCGGCCATGGATCCGACGGTAGCGTTCCGCCGGGGGCGTGCGCCGGGAGGTCGTGGAAAAGCCGCGAACGCCGAAGGCCGCCTCCCGTGACGGGAGGCGGCCTTCGTTTCCTGTGGAGCTACGGGGAATTGAACCCCGGACCTCTTGCATGCCATGCAAGCGCTCTACCAACTGAGCTACAGCCCCTTGACCTGCGATGTCACCGGGGGTTTTGTTCCGTTTCCCTCGGCGACATCGACTACTTTACACGGTCCGGGGGGTGCTCCACGAATCCGTTCCCGCGACGGCCCCCTACCCGCCCGCGGGCCCGTCCGCCGACCGCTCCTCCCGGACCTCGGCGACGGCCCCGGCCCGGCCGGTGACCGCACCCCGAGCGGCGCCCCGGACAGCCACCCGGGCGGCGAAGCCGGTGGCCAGCGCGACGGCCCCGCCGACGGTGGCCGTGGCGAGCAGCAGCCCGTGGCCGGAGTCGGCGGCGGACGCCGGCGGGTCGACCGCGCCGAGGAACACCGAGCCGACCAGCGCGATGCCGATGACCTGGCCGAGCTGGACCGCGGTGACCACGACCCCGCTGCCGTCCGCCGCGTCGGCGGGGGCGACCCTGGCGAGCGCCCGGGTGACCAGCGGCGCGTAGGCGCAGCCGCCGAGCAGCCCGAGGACGGCGGAGAGCGCCAGCGCCACCGCGCCGACCGCGGAGCCGTCGCGCAGCAGGACGCCGAACAACACGTAGCCGACGGCGAGCAGGCCGGCGCCGAGCGTGGGCAGGACGCCGTGCAGGCGCCCGGGCAGCCGCTGCCAGTACAGGCTGGCGACGCCGAAGCCGGCGGCGACCGGAGCGGAGTCGAGCCCGGCGCGCAGGGCGCTGTATCCGAGCCCGGACTGCTGGTGCAGGGCGAAGGAGAACATGAAGCCGGCGAAGGCCAGCAGGATCATGAACACCGCGCCGACGGCGGGCAGCAGTCCGGCCGCGCCGAGGACCCGCCCGCTGATCAGCGGCTGCCCGCCGCGCCGCGCGATCCGCCGCTCGACGACCGCGAACAGGGCGAACAGCAGCGCGCTCGCGGCGAGCATCGCCCAGCCCCAGCCGGGCCAGCCGAGTTCGTGGCCGAGCACCAGCGGGACGACGAGCAGCCCGATCGCGGCGGCGAGCACCAGCAGGCCGGGCACGTCGAAGCCGCGGTCGCGGTCCCCGGGCAGCTTCGGCAGCAGCCGGGCTCCGGCCGCCAGCAGCAGCACGCCGATCGGCAGGTTGACCAGGAAGACCGGGCGCCAGCCGGAGCCGAACAGATCGGCGCTGACGAGCACCCCGCCGAGCACCTGACCGGCCGCGATGCCGCCGGCGAGGACGGCCGAGTACAGGCCCAGGGCGCGGACCCGGGCCTGGCCGGTGAAGGTCCGCTGGATGAGGCTCATCACCTGGGGGACCATCAGGGCCGCTCCGGCGCCCTGGAGCAGCCGGGCGGCGATCAGCCAGCCGGTGCCGGGGGCCAGCCCGCAGGCCAGCGAGGCGGCGGTGAAGGCGGCCAGGCCGCTCTGGAAGACCCGGCTGTAGCCGTAGCGGGCGCCGAGCCGGGCGCCGGTGATGAGCAGGACGGCGTAGGCGACGGTGTAGCCGGCCACCACGAGTTGCAGGGCGGCGCCGGAGGCGTGCAGGTCGGTGCGGATGGTCGGCACCGCGACGTTGACGATGGCGGCGTCGAGGACGGCCATGAACTGGCCGCCGAGGACGAGCGCGAGCAGCGGTCCGGGCCGGGCGACGGACGCCGTACCGGGCCGGACCGCGGGGGCGCCGGCCGCCGGGGCGGCCCCGGCCGCTCGGCGCCGGGTCTGGAGATCGGTCATGCGTCGAGCCTCACGGCGGCCCGGTACCAGTGGTTAGTGTCTGCGGATCCTGGTACTGGCAGCACCTGTTTCGGCCCGCGGGGCTGCGGCACGATGGCGGGTATGACCGTCGTGGACACCCCCGGCACCGTCAAGCCCCCCGTCTCCGGGAAACCCCCCGCCGCCGGCAGGCACCCCGTCGCCGGCGCGGCCCCCGCCGGCCGGCGCGACCGCCGGCGCACCGAGCTGGCCGACTTCCTGCGCGCCCGCCGCGCCCGGGTCTCCCCCGAGGACGTCGGCCTGCCGCCCGGACTGCGCCGCCGCACCCCGGGCCTGCGCCGCGAGGAGGTGGCACAGCTCGCCGGGGTCGGGGTCACCTGGTACACGTGGCTGGAGCAGGGGCGCCGGATCAACGCCAGCGCCCAGGTGCTCACGGCGGTGGCCCGGGTGCTGCTGCTGGACGCCGCCGAGCGCGCGCACCTGTTCCGGCTGGCCGGGGTGGCGGTGCGGCCCACGGCGTTCCCGGACCCGGTGCTGGACCCGTCGACCCAGCTGATCCTGGACGCGCTGGTGCCGCTGCCGGCCGCGGTCTCCAACAGCCGGTACGACGTGCTGGGGTGGAACTCCACCTACGAGGCGCTGTTCGCCGCGAGCCGGGCGCGGACGGCCGACGGCTGGTTCAACAGCCTCTGGTGCACGGTGACCAGCCCGGAGTGCTGCAACCCGTTCCTGAACCGGGCCGAGCAGCTGCCGACGATGGTCGCGGTGCTGCGCGGCGCGTACGGGCGGCACGTCGGCGAGCCGGCGTGGGAGGAGTTCGTGCAGTCACTGCGGGAGGCGAGCGAGGAGTTCCGGGAGCTGTGGGCCCGGCAGGAGGTGTCCTCGCGGCGGACGTCGCTGAAGGTGTTCTGGCACCCGCGGGTGGGCGTGATGCGGCTGAACGCGACGTACCTGACGATCCCCGGGATCCCGGAGGCGTACGTCGCCGTCTACACCCCGGACGGGCCGGAGGACCGCGCGCGGGTGGAGCGGCTGGCGGCGCTGGGGCCGGGCGGCCGGACCGCCACCTGCGACCACGCCCGCACCGGGCCCACCGAATGAGCCCCCCCCCCCCCGCCGCACGGGGAGCGATGGGAACGACGGAAGGCCGCCACCCATCGGGTGACGGCCTTCCACAGTCTGTGGAGCTACGGGGAATTGAACCCCGGACCTCTTGCATGCCATGCAAGCGCTCTACCAACTGAGCTACAGCCCCGCGACACACGTGGTCCTCACGGACCCCGGGTGCGGAGTGGAGCTACGGGGAATTGAACCCCGGACCTCTTGCATGCCATGCAAGCGCTCTACCAACTGAGCTACAGCCCCTCACTCGCCGGATTTCCCGCTTCCCTTCCGGGCCGCGTTCCCTCCGTGCGAACGAGGAAGACTCTAACCGCAAAGGCCCGGAACTGCGAAATCCGCTCTCCGGGGCCCCCTCCGCACCCCCACCCGGGGGATCTCAGGTGTCGTCGCCGATGACGGGCTGGGGCAGGGTGCCCGCGTTGTGCTCCAGCAGCCGCCAGCCCCGCGCGCCGCGGCCCAGCACGGACCAGCAGCAGTTCGACAGCCCGCCGAAGCACTCCCACAGCACCGGCTCCAGGCCGAGCATCCGCCCGAGCATGGTGCGGATGGTGCCGCCGTGGCTGACCACGACCAGGGTGCCGCCCTCGGGCAGCTTGCCGGCCGCGTCGAGCACCACCGGCACGGAACGGTCCGCGACCTCGCTCGCGAGCTCACCGCCGCCGCGCCGGACCGGCTCGCCGCGGGTCCAGGCCGCGTACTCCTCGGGGTGGCGCTCACGGATCTCCGCGTTGGTCAGCCCCTGCCAGGAGCCCGCGTAGGTCTCGCGCAGCCCCTCGTGGTGCTCGACGTCCAGGCCGGTGACCTTGGCCAGCTCCTCGGCGGTGCGCCGGGCCCGCTGGAGGTCGGAGGAGATCAGCAGGTCCGGGCGCAGGCCGGAGAGCAGCCGGGCGGCCCGCTGGGCCTGCAGCACGCCCTGCCCGGTCAGTTCGATGTCCGTGGTGCCCTGGAAGCGGGATTCGAGGTTCCAGGAGGTCTGGCCGTGCCGCCAGAAGACGATGCGCGGACCCCGCGCGTCCCGGCTCAGCTGTAGTCCTCGGCGCCGAAGTCGTCCGCCGGGGCGACCTCGGCCGGGGCGACGGCGTTGCCGGCCGCGTCGGTGTGGGCGTCGGGGCGGTTGCGGGAGGCGATGGCGTCCTCCGGCAGCGCCAGCTCGGGGCAGTCCTTCCAGAGCCGGTCCAGCGAGTAGAAGGAGCGCTCCTCGGAGTGCTGGACGTGCACGACGATGTCGAGGTAGTCGAGCAGGATCCAGCGGCCCTCGCGCTCGCCCTCCCGGCGCACCGGCTTGATGTCCAGCTTCTCGCGCAGCTGGTCCTCGATCTCCTCGGCGATCGAGCGGACCTGGCGGTCGTTGCTCGCGGAGGCGATCAGGAAGGCGTCGGTGATCGACAGCACCTCGCTGACGTCGAACGCGACGATGTTGTGGGCCAGCTTGTCGGCCGCCGCCTGGGCGGCGACGTTGATGAGTTCCTGGCTGTGCTCAGTGGCGGTCACGGTGTTCTTCCGGCTCGGCGGCTTGGGGGCGCCCCGGGCGCGGCGCGCCGGGGATCGCCTTCCAGGATCTCACGCCGTCCCGGCGGCCCCGGAACCGTTTTCCGGGGCCGCCCGCCCGTCCGCGGCCGGGCTACTGGGTCTTCGGCGGCGCGTAGTCCTTGCCGAGGACGACGACCAGGTCGGCGTTCTGCGCGTCGGTGACCTTCTTGACCGCCGTCTCCGGCAGGTTGAGGCTGGTCGCCAGCGACTTCGCGGCGGCCTGCCGGGCGTCGTTGGTGTAGCGGATCTCACTGGCCGGCTGCGGCGTGCCCTTGGCGCCGCCGGGCACGAAGGTCAGGCCCGCGTTGACCACCTGGACCTGGGCGGCGGCGGCCGCCTGGTCGTTGCCGGTGGCGTCCACGAGGGAGACCCGGGCCGGTGCGTCACCGCTGGTCGCGGCCTTGACGGTGCCGCCGAGCACCTCCTTGACCTGCTGGCCGGCGGTGGCCTCGTCGAGCGAGCCGTCCGGCTTGACGGTCAGCGCGCTGGTGCCGAACCGGCCGTCCTTGGCGAGCTGCGCCATCTGCGCGAGCACCCCGGCGAGCGCGTCCTCGGGCAGCGAGGGGTCGAGCACCGCGTTCATCCGGTGCACGTCGTCCTTGGCCTCCTTGAACTCGACCGGCATGGTGCGCACCACGGCGTCCATCACCTGGCCGAACCGGGCGAGCTGGGCGTCGCGGTTCTCGCCGCCGTTCTGCAGGGTGGCGTAGGCCACCGCCGCCTTCCCGCTGAGCAGGGTGTTCTTGCCCGCGGCGGCGAGCACCTTGCCGTCCGGCTTGCCCCCGTCGTGGACCTCGGCGTTGGTGTCCACCCGGACGCCGCCGAGCTGGGCGACCAGCAGTTCCAGGTAGGGGGTGTCCAGCCGCCAGGTGCCGGCGACCGGGGCGCCGAGCACGGTGGTCAGGCCTTCGCGGGTGCCGGAGGCGCCGAGGGTGTCCATGGCCTGGCCGATCGTGGTGACCGGCGGGTCGCCGGGGCCGGGCAGCCGCAGCGCGTCCGGCAGCAGCAGGACGGTGCCCTTGCGGCCGGAGGCGTCGTTGACCAGCAGCGCGCTGGAGACCTTGCCCTGGAGGTCGCGCAGGTGGACGACGTTGACCTGGCGCGGTCCGGCGGCGCCGGCCGCGCTCTTCGCGTCGTCGCCGGTGAACCAGAGGTAGCCGCCGGTGCCGGCCGCGGCGAGCGCGAGGACCACACCGGCGCCGATCAGCCGGGTGCGCAGCTTGCGGCGGCGCTCGGCGCGCACCTCGCTGCGGGACTCGGCGAACTTCAGCCAGTCGATGACGTCCTCGGACTTCTCCGCCTCGTCGTCGACGAAGGTGAACTCGTCCGTGGGGTAGCCGTCCTCGGCCCCGCCGGCGGCGGTCCTGGCCCGGGCCGGGCGGGCACCGCCGACCTGCTCGGACGGCGGCGCGGGCCGGGCGGGGGCGGCCGGCTCGGCGG
>NZ_JBHVPZ010000062.1:0-17774 GCF_042887135.1 Kitasatospora sp. NPDC057965 | reverse complement strand
CCCGGTGACCGGGACCGTGCCCGTGTTGGTCACGGTGATCCGCCAGTACGCGGTGTTCCCGGACGGGATCGTGGTGGCCTTCGCCCACGGACCCGCACCACCCTCGACACAGTCGGCCGCGTTGGTCGAGGTGCAGACCTCCTTGTTGATGCTCACCGACGGAACAACCGCCGGCACATCGACCGTCGCCTCCGACGGCGGCGTCGTGATCGGACCACTCGGACCCGGGAAGGTGGCCGTCACCGTGTTGACGGTGTGCTGCGTGACGTTCGCCAGGTCACAGAACACCTGGTGAGAAGCACCCACCGCGAGATCGAACGTCCCCGCAGCCGTCACACACGACGGCGAAACACTGTCCGTCAGCGTGATCCCCGTGACCGGGACCGTGCCCGTGTTCGTCACCGTGATCCGCCAGTACGCCGTGCTCCCGGACGGGATCGTGGTGGCCTTCGCCCACGGACCCGCACCACCCTCGACACAGTCAGCGACGTTCGTCGAGGTGCAGACCTCCTTGTTGATGCTCACCGACGGAACAACCGCCGGCACGTCGACCGTCGCCTCCGACGGCAGGGTCGTGATCGGACCGTCCGGACTCGGGGCGGTCGCCGTCACGGTGTTCACCGTGTGCTGCGTGACGTTCGCCAGGTCACAGAACACCTGACGCGACGCACCGACCGCGAGGTCGAACGTGCCGGCGGCCGTCACGCACGACGGCGAGACGCTGTCCGTCAGCGTGATCCCCGTGACCGGAATCGTCCCGATGTTGGTCACGGTGATCCGCCAGTACGCCGTGCTCCCGGACGGGATCGTGGCGGCCTTCGCCCACGGACCCGCACCACCCTCGACACAGTCGGCCGCGTTGGTCGAGGTGCAGACCTCCTTGTTGATGGTCAGCTCCGGCAGCGGAGGCGGCGTCACCTCCACCGTCGCCTCCGACGGCGGCGTCGTGATCACCTCCCCGGCAGGACCGGGGAACGATGCCGTGACCGTGTTGATGGTGTGCTGCGTGACGTTCGTCAGATCACAGAACACCTGCTGAGAAGCGCCCGCCGCGAGATCGAAGGTCCCCGCAGCGGTCACACACGACGGCGAGACACTGTCCGCCAGCGTGATCCCGTTCACCGGAACGGTCCCGGTGTTGGTCACCGTGATCCGCCAGTACGCGGTGCTCCCGGCCACGACCGTGGTGCCCTTCGCCCACGGACCCGCGCCACCCTCGACACAGTCAGCGGCGTTCGTCGAGGTGCAGACCTCCTTGTTGATCTCCAGCGACTGCACGTCCGCCGTCGCCTCGGACGGAGGCGTGGTGATGATCTCCCCACCCGGACCGGGGAAGGAGGCCGTCACGAGGTTCACCGTGTGCTGGGTGATGTTCGGCAGGTCGCAGAACACCTGATGGGACGCCCCCACCGCGAGATCGAAGGTCCCTGCGGCGGTCACGCAGGACGGCGAGACGCTGTCCGTCAGCGTGATCCCGGTGATCGGGACCGCACTGGTGTTGGTCACCGTGATCCGCCAGTAGGCGGTACCGCCGGGTACGAGCGTCGCGTTCTTCGCCCATGGACCCGGGCCACCACTCACGCAGTCGGCGGCGTTCGCCGAGGTGCAGATCTCCTTGTTGATCTCCAGCTTCGGGGCGCACTCCGGGCCCGGGGTCACCTCGAAGGTGACGATGTTGGAGGTGACGGGGATCCCGCCATTGGTGACGGCGTAGGCCTCGTTGGAGATCGAGGTGACGGAGCAGTCCGGGGTCACCTTGGTCTCGTAGCAGATCTGCGGGGCGTCGCCGACGAAGGTCACCTGCATCAGCGGCTGGTTGCCCGGGGTGAAGGACGAGCCGTTGACGAGGTCGATGTTGCCGATCACCTGGATCGGTTGGTCCGCGATCGGGACGGAGGAGATGTCCGCCGTGCCCGTGGCCGGGTCGAACGGGAACGTGCCGATCGGGGTGCCGCCGGCGGTCAGCACGGTCACCGTGGAGTTGACGAAATCGACGGTCGTCGGATCGATGTTGAACAGACTGACCGTCCCGTAGGACCTGACGTGCCCGGTCGCCCCGTCGCAGTAGTACGCCGACGGGTTGATGGTGCTCTGCGCCTTGGTCTTGAGGCAGGGCGAGGCACCGGTGATCGGGTCGATGGAGAACAGGACGCCGACGTCGCCGAGGCTGTACTTGCACTGGCCGTCGTAGGCGAAGCCGTACGGGCTGGTGTTGCCGCCGTTGACGTTGGGCGGGCCGTTGACGACGCCGTTGGTGCCGTACTGGGAGCAGGGGGCCTGGGTGTTCCAGTCGTAGCAGAACTCGGAGCTGTTCAGGGTCGGAGTGTTGCCCTGGTAGATCCAGAACGGGAACTCGGTCTCCAGGTGCCCGTTGGGGGCGGTAATGGTCAGCGGGACCTGGTAGTTGGCTTCGCCGGGGGCGACGTTGGTGCTGACCAGGGCCTGCAGGCCGGGGGGCGCGGCGATCGGGTCGCCGGCGAAGTCGAAGCAGACGACGGTGCCGACCGGCGGGGTGACCCGCCCTTCGACGCCGCCCACCACGGTGCAGACGCCGATGGCCGTGCCCGAGGAGTTGTAGATCGCGAAGACGTTGTCGACCCGGGCGGGGTCGACGCCGAGGGGGGTGACCACGATCTTGGGGACGGTCCAGCCGGCGCAGGCGAGGCCGGTCGCCGGGTCGAAGCAGCCCATCAACGACGGCAGCGGAGCCCGCTGGTTGTCGGTCACGTAGACCTTGCCGTTGATGACCGTCATGGTGCCGACGTAGTCACCGGGGAAGCCGCCCTGACCCTCGTTCGGGGGCAGACCGATCTCGAAGGTGCCGCAGGGGGCGTTGGCGGCGCGGTCGTAGCAGAGGATCTCGCCGGTGCCGGAGACGACGTAGTCGAACCCGCCGGGGACCTCGACCACACCGCCGATGACCGTGCCGAGGCCCTCCTGGAGCGGGGTGAAGCCGCAGCTGGCCTGGGCCTGGAGGTCGATGCAGCCGATGCCGATGAGCGCGGGGGTGACCCGGCTGACGGCGGCGTAGTACAGCTTGGAGCCGGACTGCACGTAGGTCGGGGTCCGGGTGCTGCCGAGGTCCCCGGTGGTGCCGTTGGGCACCGAGGAGTTCAGCGGCTGGGGCCAGCTGGCGGGCGCGCCGCTCGGGGTCGGGCAGGGGCCGCTGGTCGACAGGTCGGTGCAGACGACGCTGGCCGGGCTCGCGAACCCGTGGTGGTAGATGTTCCAGGCCTCGGGCGTGGCGACGCCGTTGATGGTGGCGGTGTAGAGGATGGGCGTGAAGCCGTCGCCGCCGGTGGCCGTGTTGACCGGGGTGAGGGGCGCCGGGATCGGGACCACCTCGCCGGTGGCCGGTGCGGAGAGCCTCGGGTTGGTCGCCTGGACGACGTTGGTGGCCGGGCCCTGGTCGGTGGTGGAGAAGGTGGCGCCGCCGTCGGTGGACCACTGCCTGGTGAAGCCCGGCGGCGCCTGGAGCGTGTCGGGCACGTAGATCTGGGACTCCGGGGCGCTTCCCGGGCCGCCCTGGATGGGGTCGGTGACGGTGGTGGAGACCGGCACGTTGTCCGGGTTGGTGGCGGAGACGACCCAGCGGATGACGTCGCCGTGGGTGGTGGTGGTCGTGCTGCCGGTGGTGAGGTCGGTGCCGGTCTTCTCCAGGGTCACCGGCAGCTGACGGCCCTGCCGGTCTCCCTGACGGTCCGACGGGTGCGCCGCGGCGGGCCGGTCGGTCACCGCGGCGGCGTGGCCGACGGCGAGGGCCGGGGTGGTCAGCGACGCGACGGCGGCGGCGAAGGCCGCCACCAGGGTGACGAGCCGGCCCGGTGGTCGGTGGGCGGAGCGTCCGTCAGGTCTGGAACCCGGGGCCGGGGGTGTGGGCGGACAACGCGTCATCAGAGGTCCTTTCGACCCTGCGCTCATGTTCGGGGGATGGCGGGGAAGGGAAGCCAGAGAGCACAGTTCGATTTGATGATGTTCTGACGAGACGTCCGATTTGTATGACAAAGGCCAGGTTCACTCTGCGGCCACCCAGGAGCACTCAGACGGATGCCAGGACTTGACGGAAAGATGGCCAGACCGAGCAACTGTCACCGCGCGTGACCGGATCTCCGCATGCCGAATGTCCGGCGGCGGCGACGCCATCCGGCTTGCACATGGCGCCACGATGGTGCCACTATGACGCCATGGACCTCACTCCGTATGTCGAGAATCTGCGTCGCGAACTCGCGGTGGCCGCCGAGGCCGGCGGGGAGGATGCGCGCGCGCTGGCCGAGCGGCTCACCGCACCGCTGGAGGCGGCGGCCCGGCTGACCATGCTCAACGTGCTCTCCGCCGCGTCGGACGAGATCACCCGCGAGCTCGCCCCGGGCTCGGTCGACGTACGGCTGCGCGGGCTGGACCCCGACTTCGTGGTGACCCTCCCGCCGGCCGCCGCCGGGCCCGCGGAGCCTGCCGCACCGGTCGAACCGTTCACGGCGCCGGTGCCCGCCGACGGCGAGGAGGGCGCCACCGCCCGCGTCAACCTGCGGCTGCCGGCCCACCTCAAGGCGCGCGCCGAGGAGGCGGCGGGCCGCGAGGGGCTCTCGGTCAACGCCTGGCTGGTGCGGGCGGTGGCGGGTGCGGTGGAAACCGGCGCGCGGCCGCGTCCGACGGGGAAGGTCCAGACCGTCGGCCAGAGCGTGACCGGCTGGGTGCGCTGACCGCGCCACGGGAACGGCCGGAGGCGGTTCACTCTCCACGAGTGAACCGCCTCCGGCCGTTCCGCACGGGCCGGGCCCCACGTGCACCCAGGCCGACGGACGCGACTGCTCGCGCTGCAGCCGGATACCAGTGAGGGAGACGGCCGCCCCCGATCCCGGAGGCGGGCATCCCCTAGGGGATCGGGGCACCACCCCGGGGAACCGGTCGGGGGCCGACCCCTCCCCAAGGCGTAGCCGCCCGGCCGAAGCCGTGCGACTTGATGGGGAGAAGAGGTCGGACCCCGGTCTGACGAACTGCCATCCAGACGCTGGGAGAGTTTCAACCACCTGACAAATGGCGGTAGTTGGAGACACCTTCCGCCCGGCCAAGGGGAGGTTGGCGCAGTGGGGACGTCAAGGAACGGAGCCGTCCGCCTGGCGGCGGTCGCGCTGGCGGGGGCGGGCCTGGTGATCGGCATGGTCCCGGCGGCGCAGGCGCAGGGCACCGCCGGCCCGGTGACGGACGCGGAACGGCGGGTCGACCGGGCGGCGCTGGACGCCGGCCTGCAGGCGGTGGTGGCGCCGGGCGGTGCAACCGCCGCGCTCGGCCGGGTGAGCGAGAGCGGCCGGACCCTCTGGAGGGGCGCGGCCGGAACCGGCGACCTCACCACCGGCGAGCCCGCCTCGGCCCGCGACCGCTTCCGGATCGGCAGCGCCACCAAGACCTTCGTGGCGACGGTCGTCCTCCAGCTGGTCGCGGAGCACCGGATCGGCCTGGACGACCCGGTGGAGAAGCACCTGCCCGGCGTCGTGCACAACGGAGCCGCGATCAGCCTCCGCCAACTGCTCAACCACACCGGCGGCATCTTCAACTACACCTCGGATCCGGCCTTCGCCTACGAGGACGAGGCCTCCTTCCGGACGTGGCTCAGCACCGACCGCTGGAAGTCGTGGACGCCGGCGGAGCTCGTCGCCGTCGCCGAGTCCCACCCGGCGTACTTCCCGCCGGGGCAGGACTGGCACTACTCCAACACCGACTACATCCTGCTCGGCATGCTCATCGAGCAGACCACCGGCCGCAGTTGGCAGCAGGAGGTGGACCGCCGGATCATCCGGCCGCTCGGCCTGCGCGAGACCACGATGCCGGAGAACGACCCCACCGTGCCCGGCCGCCACACCCACGGCTACGCCGGTCTGCCCGACGGCCCGGTGGACATCACGCTGTTCAACCCGAGCATCGCCGGCCCGTCCGGCGCCGGCATCTCCACCACCGCCGACCTCGCCACCTTCATGGCCGCCCTGCTCGGGGGCCGGCTGCTCGGACCCGCCGAGCTCGCCGAGATGAAGCGGACCACGGGCCTCGGCCTCGGCGCCGACTACGGTCTCGGCCTGGAGCGCACACCCACTCCGTGCGGAGACTTCTGGGGCCACCGCGGCGACAGCATCGGCTACAGCAGCGTCATGCTCAGCGACGACACCGGGAAGCGCCAGGTCGTGCTCTCCCGCAACCCGTACGACTCCGGTGGACCGGACGCCTCCGCGGCCGCCTTCACCGCCCTGGTGACCGCCGCGGCCTGCACCGGCCGGACCGCCTAGATTCCCGGAGCGCCCAGATTCCCGGGCCGCCGGGAATTCGCTCAAGTCGCACGGGAGGGCCGGGCCGGAAGCCGTTTCACTGGTCCCCCATTTAATGCCATGGACACGACAGAAATCTCCGTAGTGCACTTGCGGCGTTCGAGCTTGTCATCAACGCGGAGCCGATGACAAGGCCGGGCCCTCTCGGGCATGAGCATATCCCGCGCCGGGCCGGGGCAGAAGGCGTGCGCCGGGCACTGCCCCATGGGGCAGCGACGGTGCGAATTGCCCCGGTGCGGCGCCGTCGAGGCCGGCCCGGAAGCCGGCTACCAGCCCTTTTGATCCGCCGCACCACCGCATCAACGACCTCGTCAACCAGCCGCTTACCGCATGTTTACCGTCTTTCATGTGTCATGAAGTAGGTTCCTGAACGCGCTAGTTGACGCCATGTCATACAAGCTGTCGGCTCGATGTCAATTTCTTGACAGGCCGCAAGTACTGCTCATAGCCTGGCCGCGTCCTGGTTCCGGTACAACGGGGTGAAGATACGTACCGCGGCCTGTGGGCAGCACTTGCTCCGGGTTTCCTTTTTGCTACTTCTGTTTCCGCCAGCAACTTTCCCTGGCCGATTGCACGCAAAGGCGCTTTCGGGATTTCAAGACCCTTCTTCCTGCTTTGATTCACCGGCTCCCGCATGCGGGGCCGTCGTCATGCTGTCCAGAACTGCACGCCGCAGCGCCCGGCAATTTCGGGGGGACCGGGAACGGGCTCCTGCGGCGAACCGTCCGGAATCACCAACATTCATTTGCGCATGGGGGGAGAGCCGATGTCGACGCGCCCAAAATCAGCGGCCAGGACGCTTGTCGAACTCTTGCGGTACCGAGCCGAGCACCAGCCCGACCAGGTCGGATACCGGTTCCTGAGTTTCTCGGGCACCGGGCAGCCGGAGGAATCGCTGCTGACCTGGAGCCGGCTGGACGCCTGGGCACGAGCCGTTGCCGTCACCCTGCGGGCGGAAGGCACCCCGGGAGACCGGGTCCTGATGCTCTGCCCGCCCGGGCTGGACTACGTGGCCTACTTCTTCGGCTGCCTCTACGGCGGATTCGTCCCGGTGCCGGCCTATCCGCCGGGGACGGCCAAGCACGTCGGTCGGGTACAGGCGATCGCCCTCAACTCCGGTGCACGGATCGTTCTCACGGACGAGTCCTCCGGCCTGGCGGACACCGCCCCGGCGATCGGCGACGGCACGGCCGGCGACGGCCTCGTGTCCCCGCTGTCGCGGGCCCGTTGGCTGCCCGCCGACGACCGGGTGCTGGACGGCCGGGAGGACGACTGGAGCGCTCCGCCGCTCACCGGTGAGGACACCGCGTTCCTGCAGTACACCTCGGGTTCGACCGCCACCCCGAAGGGGGTGATCGTCACCCACCGGAACCTGATCGCCAACGCCCGGGCCGCGCAGGAGGCCTTCGGGCTCACCGTCGAGAGCCAGTCCGTGAGCTGGCTCCCGCCGTACCACGACATGGGGCTGATCGGCGGCATCATCTGCCCGCTCCACACCGGCTACACCGTCACCCTGATGGCCCCGGTGTCCTTCGTCCGGGAACCGGCGGTGTGGCTGGAGGCCATCAGCCGCTACCGCGGCACCGTCAGCCCGGCGCCGAACTTCGCCTACCGGATGTGCGTCGAGCGGGTGACGGACGAGGTCAAGGACCGCCTGGACCTGTCGAGTTGGGTCTCGGCGCTGAACGGGGCCGAACCGGTCCAGCCGGAGGTGCTGGACCGGTTCGCGGCGGCCTTCGAGCGCTGCGGATTCCGCCGGACCAGCTTCTACCCGTGCTACGGGCTGGCGGAGAGCACCCTGCTGGTCTCGGGCGCGCGGCCGCAGGGCGATCCGCTGGTGCGCCACGTCTCGAAGCCGGAGCTGGAGCAGGGCCGGATCAGGCCACCTCATGACCTGAACTCGGTTCAGTCGCTGGCGAGTTCGGGCGAAGTCGCGTCGGACACCGAGGTGGCGATCGTGGCCCGGGAACGGGGCGAGGTGCTGCCGCCGGGCGAGGTCGGGGAGATCTGGGTCCGCGGGGAGAGCGTCGCGGCCGGCTACTTCGAGGCGCCGGAGGCGACGGCGGAGACCTTCGGCCTCCGGCTGGCGAACGGCGAGGGTCCGTACCTGCGCACCGGCGACCTCGGGGTGCTGATGGACGGCGAACTGTTCGTCACCGGCCGGGCCACCGATCTGATGATCTTCCGTGGGCGCAACGTCTATCCGCAGGACGTCGAGGCGACCTGCACCGACAGCGATCCTTCGCTCGGGGCGGTCCGGGCCGCGGCCTTCACGGTCGAGGCGGACGGCGAGGACGTGCTGGTCGTCGTCCAGGAACTGCCGCGCGGGAGGGTGAGCGCCGAGCTGGCGAGCGGGCTCACCACGACGATCCGCCGGCGGATCTCCGAGGTGCACCAACTGCAGGTGCACGACGTGGTGCTGGTACCCGCCCGCAAGATCCCCACCACCTCCAGCGGCAAGGTCCAGCGCCGGGCGTGCAAGGCCCAGTACCTGGAGGGTTCGCTGCCCGTGGTCCGTCCGGCGGCCGCCCGCCCGGCCCCCGCCGCCGCCGCGGTCCAGGAAGCGGCCGCGATCCCGGCCCCGACTCCGAACCCGGCCCCGACTCCGAACCCGGCCGCGACTCCGGCCCCGGTCGGGCAACCGGCCGACGGCCGCGCGACGGCCGCCGCGCGGACCAGGACCGCCGCCGAGATCGAGGACCGCCTCAGGGGACTGATCGCCGCCGGCGCCCGGCTCGACCTGCACGAGGTGGCCGCCGACGAGCCGTTCACCTCGTACGGGATCGACTCGATCCAGGCGGTCTCGCTGGCCGGCACGCTCTCCGAGTGGCTCGGGCACCACGTGCCCGACACGCTCGTCTGGGAGCACCCCACGCCGGCCGCCGCGGCCCGCGCCCTGGCCGAGGAACTGCGGGCGGCGAACGCCCTGTTGTCCCCGGACCAGGATCCCGCCGAGGATCTGACCCAGGACCCGGCGCGGACGGCGCCGACGGTCCGGGGCGGGGCCGAGGACGCGATCGCGGTGATCGGGGTGGGGTGCCGGTTCCCGGGCGGGGTGACGGGCGCGGAGGGCTTCTGGGACTTCCTGGCCCGCGGCGGCTCGGGGATCACCGCGATCCCCGAGGACCGCTGGGACATCGAGGAGTTCTTCGACGAGGAGGCCGGCGCACCGGGGCGGATGTACGTGCGCCACGGCGGATTCGTCGACGGCGTCCGGGACTTCGACGCCGGCCTGTTCGGCATCCCGCCGCGTGAGGCGATGGGCATCGACCCGCAGCACCGGCTGGTGCTGGAGGTGGCCTGGGAGGCGCTGGAGCACGCCGGGGTGGCACCCGACTCGCTGCGCGGCAGCCGCACCGGCGTGTTCGTCGGCATGGGCAGCAACGACTTCCAGCGCCTGGGCGCGGGCGACGTGTCGCTGATCGACGCCTACTCGGCGACCGGCAGTTCGGCGAACTTCGGCGCCAACCGGCTCTCCTACGTGCTGGGCCTGGAGGGCCCGAGCATGGTGGTGGACACCGCCTGCTCCTCCTCCCTGGTGGCCCTGCACCTCGCGGTGCAGAGCCTGCGCGCGGGCGAGTGCGAGACGGCCCTGGCCGGCGGCGTCAACGTGATGCTCTCCCCCGACTCCTCGGTGGCCCTGTCCAGCGGCCGGATGCTCTCCGCCCAGGGCCTCTGCCGCACCTTCGACGCCTCCGCCGACGGCTACGTCCGCGGCGAGGGCGCCGGCGTGGTCGTGCTCAAGCGCCTCTCCGACGCCCTCGCCGCCGGTGACGACATCCTCGCCGTCGTCCGCGGCTCCGCCGTGAACCAGGACGGCCGCAGCAACGGTCTCACCGCCCCGAGCGGCCGCGCCCAGGAGGACGTGGTGCGGCGGGCGCTGTCGGCGGCGGGGGTGGCCGCCGCGGAGGTCGGCTTCGTCGAGGCGCACGGGACAGGCACGCCGCTCGGCGACCCGATCGAGGTCCGCGCCCTGGGCCGCGTGCTCGGTGCGGGCCGGGACCCCGGCAGCCCGGTGGCGCTCGGCTCCGTGAAGACCAACATCGGCCACCTGGAGGCGGCGGCGGGCATCGCCGGCTTCATCAAGGCCGTCCTCACGGTCCACCACGGCTGGATCCCCCCGCACCTCAACCTGGTCGAACCCAACCCCCACGTGGAATGGGCCGACCTCCCCGTGGCGGTCCCCACCGTGCTCACCCGCTGGGAACAGGAACGGCGCATCGCCGGAGTCTCCGCCTTCGGATTCGGCGGCACCAACGCACATGTCGTGCTGGAGGGAACGCGATGATCGACAGGAGTGTTGACGTGACGCCAGATGGGTCTGCCGGGCAGCCGGACCCCGACGGCTCCCCCGTCCTGGTGAAGGTGTCGGGAGCGGAGGGCGAGTCCCTCAGGGCGGCGGCGGGACGGCTGGCCGACTTCGTCGCCACGGCCGACGGGGTCACCCCGGAGCAGGTGGCCTGGGCCGCCGGCGTGGGCCGGGCGGACCTCGGCGAGCGGGCGGCCGTGGTCGCCGCGACCAGGACGGAGCTGACGGCGGGCCTTCGCGCGGTGGCCCTGGGCGGCAGCACCACCGGCGTGGTCACCGGCCGCCGGGGCGTCGGCGCCGCACCGCGGGTGGCGTTTGTCGTCCCGGGCCACGGCGCCAAGGTCGCGGGCGTGCTGGAGGGCCTGTACGGCCGGGTGCCGGTGGTGACCGAGACGGTGGACGCGGTGGCCGCGGTGGTCGGCCCGGTCACCGAACTGCCGCTGTCCGCACTGCTGTCGGGCGGCGAGGAGGCACGGCAGGCGCTGGCCGCCACCGAGGTGGCCCAACCCGCGCTCTACACCGCCGCCGTGGCACTGGGGGCGTGGTGGCGCTCGGTCGGCGTGGAGCCGGCCGCCATGGTCGGGCACAGCGTCGGGGCGTACGCGGCGGCCGCGCTCGCCGGGGTGTTCACGGTCGAGGACGGCGCCCGGCTGACCTCCGCGCGAGGGCGGCTGATGGCCGGACTCCCGGAGGGCGGCGCGATGGTGGCGCTCTCGTGCGGGCCGCAGGAGCTGGCCGGGATCGACCGGCTGGTCTCGGGCGAGGTCGAGATCGCGGCGCTCAACGGGCCGCGCGACACCGTGGTCAGCGGCCCGGTGGAGGCCGTCACGGCGGTGGCGGAGGAGCTGGCCGGCCGCGGCGTGCGCGGTGTCCGGCTCGCCGTGCCGCACGCCTTCCACTCCGCCGCCATGGAGCCCGTACTGGCCCGACTGGCCGAGGAGTTCGCCGGACTGACGATGAACCTCCCCGGTCTGCCGCTGGTGTCCGACGCCACCGGTCTGCTCGCGGACGAGGAGATCACCACCGCCGGGTACTGGGTCCGGCACACCCGCGAGCCGGTGCGGTTCGAGCAGGCGATGCGGACCGTGTGGGAGCGGGGCGTGCGGATCCTGGTCGAGCTCGGCACCGGCGGGCTGCTCGGCCCGGCGGCCTCCACCGCGCCCGGCCGCGCGCCGGTCTGCGTCCCGTCGGCGTTCGCCGGCGGCTCCGCGCACCGCGGGCTGCTCGGCTCGCTGGCCCGTCTGTGGACCGAGGGGTGCCCGGTCGACTGGCGGGCGGTCGGCCCGCGCCCGGCCCGCTCGGTGAAGCTGCCCACCTACCCGTTCCAGCGACAGGACTACGGTCCCGCGCCGGCCACCCGCCAGGGCGCCGGCCGGCCCGCGGCCGCACCGCAGGCCCTCCCGGTGCCCCCGGCCGCGCGCCCGGCCGGTCCGGTGCCGCCGGCCGTGCCCGCCGGGGCTCCCGCCGGGCGGTCCGCGTCCGCGCAGCCCGCCCCCGAGGACCTGCTCCGCCGGCTCCAGGAGGAACTGGCCGTCCTGCTGGACCTCGCCGACCCGGACGAACTCGACGCCGAGACCGGACTGTTCGACCTCGGCCTGACCTCGGCGATGGTGGTCGCCCTGCGGGTCCGGCTGGAGGACCTGATCGACCGGGACATCCCGACCACCGCCGTCTTCGACCACCCCACCATCGGCAAGCTGGCCGGCTACCTGGCCGACCGCCGGCTCCGCCAGGCGCCCGCCGCCCCGCGGGCCGCCGCCGCCCGCGCCGCCGAGCCCGGCGACACCGTCCCGCAGCCCGAAGAGGCCGTGCCGCGGCCCGAGGCCACCCCGCCGGCCGCCGAACCGGCCGCCGCGCACTCCGAGCCCATCGCCATCGTCGGCATGGGCTGCCGGCTGCCCGGCGGCGCGAACGACCTGGACGGGTTCTGGCAGTTGCTGCGGGACGGCCGGGACGCGACCGTCGAGGTGCCGGAGGACCGCTGGGACCGGGAGGCGTTCTACGACGCCGACCCGGCCGCCGCCGGCAAGACCTCCACCCGGCGCGGCGGCTTCCTCACCACCCGGGTCGACGAGTTCGACGCCGACGCCTTCGGCATCTCGGCCCGCGAGGCCCGCGGGATGGACCCGCAGCAGCGCCTGCTGCTCGAAGTGGCCTCGGAGGCGCTCGCCGACGCGGGCGTGACCGCCGGCGAGCTCGACGGCTCCCGCACCTCGGTCTACGTCGGCATCAACACCTCCGACTACCTGCAGCTGCTGGTCGCGGAGGGCACCGCCGACGACGGCGCCCACCTGGCGACCGGCAACACCTTCAGCGTCGCGGCCGGCCGGCTGTCCTACCTGCTCGGCGCCCAGGGGCCGAGCCTGGCCGTCGACACGGCCTGCTCCTCGTCCCTGGTGGCGGCCCACCTCGCGGTCCGGAGCCTGCGCTCCGGCGAGTCGGACCTCTCGGTGGTCGCCGGGGTGAACCTGATGCTGGCCCCGGCGACCACGGCCGGGCTCTCCCGGCTGCGGGCGCTCTCGCCCGACGGCCGGTGCAAGACCTTCGACGCCTCGGCGGACGGCTACGGCCGCGGCGAGGGGGCCGGCGTGGTCGTGCTCAAGCGGCTCTCCGACGCGCAGGCGGCCGGGGACCACGTCTGGGCGGTGCTGCGCGGTACGGCGGTGAACCAGGACGGCCGCAGCGCCGGCCTCACCGTCCCCAACGGCCTCGCGCAGCAGGCCGTGATCCGCGACGCGCTGCGCGACGCCGGCACCTCGCCCGACGAGGTGGGCTACGTGGAGGCGCACGGCACCGGGACGGCGCTCGGCGACCCGATGGAGGTCCAGGCGCTGGCCGAGGCGCTGCGGCCCGAGGACGGCGGGGCACCGCCGCTGCTGGTCGGCTCGGCCAAGACCAACGTCGGGCACCTGGAGGCCGCCGCGGGCATCTGCGGGCTGGTCAAGGTGGCCCTCTCGCTGCACCACCGGCAGATCCCGCCGCACCTGCACCTGCGGGACCCGAACCCGCTGGTGGACTGGGCGTCGCTGCCGGTCACCGTGCCGACGGAGCTCACGCCGTGGACCACCGACGGCCGGGACCGGGTCGCCGGGCTCAGCTCCTTCGGCTTCAGCGGCACCAACGCCCATGTGGTGCTCGCGCAGGCTCCCGAGCCGGCCGACCGCCGGACGGACGAAGGGCCGGGCGAACAGGCCGACGAGCGGCCGGAGTTGCTGCTGCTCTCGGCCCGCACCCCCGAGGGCCTGCGGGAGACCGCCGAGGCGTACCGGACGTTCCTGACGGACGACGGGTCCGTCCGGGGCCGCTCGGCCTGGGCCGAGACGGTCCGCACGGCGGCCGTCCGCCGCGACCACTTCGCGGCCCGGATGGCCCTGGTGGCCTCCTCGCCGGCGCGGGCCGCCGAGCAGCTCGACAAGCTGCTGACCGGGGCGCGCCACCAGGTGCGCCAGGGTGTGGTGCCCCGGCCCGCCCGGAGCAGGCTGGTCCTCGTCTACGGCGGCCAGGGCTCCCAGTGGGCCGGCATGGGCCGGAGCCTGCTGACCGACCCGGTGGCCGGGCGGGTGCTGCTGCGCTGCGAGGAGATCGTCCGGGAGCTGGCCGGCTGGTCGCTGCTGGAGCAGCTGGAGGCCCCGCGCGAGGTCTCCCGCCTGGACGACACCGAGGTGACCCAGCCGGCGATCTTCGCGGTGGAGGCGGCGCTCACCGCGCTGTGGCGCTCCTGGGGCGTCGAGCCGGACGCGGTGGTCGGGCACAGCGTCGGGGAGATCGCGGCGGCCGTCGCGGCCGGTGCCTTCGGGCTGGAGGAGGGCCTGCGGATCGCGGTGCTCCGCGGCCGGGTGATGGCCCGCAGCCACGGTCAGGGCCGGATGGCGGTGGTGGGCCTGCCCGTCGCCGAGGTCCGGACGCTGATCGAGCCGTTCGACGGGCGGCTGTTCGTCGCCGCCGTCAACAGCCCGGTCAACACCGTGGTCGGCGGGCTGCCGCAGGAGGTCGCCGCGCTGGAGGCGCTGGTCCGCGGCCGCAAGGCCTTCTGGATGGCGATGCCGGGCGAGTACGCCTTCCACACCCCCGTCCTGGACCCGCTGCGCGGTGAACTCGTCGACGCGCTGGGCCTGCTGACGCCAGCCGGCCGCAGCGTCCCGCTCTACTCCACGGTCACCGGCGAAGCCGCCGCCCCCGACGCGCTGGACGCGCGCTACTGGGCGGACAACATGACGCTGCCGGTCCGTTTCGCCGACGCGCTGCGGGCCGCCGCCGGCGGGGGGAACACCCTGGTGCTGGAGGTCGGCCCGCACGCCGTCCTGTCCACCGCGGTCCGGCAGACCCTGGAGGGCGAGGTCGCCGGCCTCTCCACGGCCGCCTCGATGCGGGCCGGTGTCGAGGCCAGGGCGACCCTGCTGGACGCCGCGGGCGCCCTGCACGTGGCCGGCCGGCCGGTGGACCTGCGGGCCCTGCACGGCGAGGGGCCGAGCGCCGCCGCGCTGCCCGGCTACCGCTGGCAGCGGCAGCGGTACTGGCTGCCGGGCAAGCCGGTGCCGCACGGGCAGGCGCCCGACCCGCTCGCCCAGGACGTGTACGAGGTGGACTGGGAGCGGGTCGAGCCGCCCGTCCTGGAGCCGGGCAGCGCCGCGCGCTCGCAGGGCACCTGGCTGCTGATCGAGGACCAGCACGGGCTGGCCCGCCGGGTCGCCGAGCAGCTCGCCGCCCACGGCGCGCGGGCCAGGGTCCTCACCGTGGCGGAGCCCGGCACGGCCGCGGCCTCCTGCCAGGACGGGCCGGACCGGCTGCGCGAACTGGTCGCCGGGGCGCTGGCCGAGGAACCGTCCGTGCGCGGCCTGGTCCACCTGGGCGCGCTGCACGACGCGGCGGACCCGCGACTGCCCGGCCCGGAGCTGGACGGCGCGCTCGCGCTGGCCTGTGGGCCGCTGCTGTTCGCACCGAAGGTGCTGCGCGCCCGGCCGGGCGCCCCGGCGCCCCAGCTGTGGGTGGTCACCCGCGGCGGCGTCGGCACCGACGGCGCGGCCATGGCGGCCTCGCACGCCCCCGCCTGGGGTCTCGGACGGGCCGTCGGCCTGGAGCACCCGGAGATCTGGGGCGGCCTGGTCGACCTCGACCCGGCCGGTGCCGACCCCGAGCAGGAGGCCGCGGCGATCGCCGCCGAACTGCTCGCCCCCGACGGCGAGGACCAGGTCGCGTACCGCTCGGGCCTGCGCAAGGCGGCCCGGCTGCGCCGGGTGGAGAACCTGCCCGCCGCACCCTCGCCGACGGCGGTCGGCCCTGACGGCTCGTACCTGATCACCGGCGGCCGGGGCATCCTCGGCCTGCGGGTGGCCCGCTGGCTGGCCGGGCGCGGCGCCCGCCACCTGGTGCTGCTGGGCCGTCGGCCCGTCCCCGAGGACGGCCCGGACCTTCCGGAGGCGGACCGTCAGCTGCTGGCGACGCTCGCCGAGCTGAGGGCGGCCGGCGTCAGCGTCCACACCCCGCACGCCGACGTGGCGGACGCCGCCGCGATGGCCGCGGTCTTCGACGCCGCCGCCCCCTGGCCGGCCGTCAAGGGCGTGGTGCACGCGGCCGGACTCTTCGAGCCCCGGGCCGTCGTGGACCTGGACTGGCAGCACTTCCGGGACGTCCTGCGGCCCAAGGTCGAGGGCAGCCTGGTGCTGGACGCGCTCACCGCGGCCGGCGGGGTCGACTTCTTCGTGATGTTCTCCTCCGCCTCCTCGGTCTGGGGCTCCGCGCTCGCGGGCCACTACGTGGCGGCCAACTACTTCCAGGACGTGCTGGCCCACGACCGGGTCAGCCGGGGCCTGCCGGGCCTCGCGATGAACTGGGGCTGGTGGGAGGAGAGCGAGATGGCCGGCCACCACGAGCAGTACTTCGAGTCGATGGGCCTGTACGTCCTCCCGAACGAGACCGGCCTCGCCGCCCTGGGCCGCACCCTGGGCTCCGGGCGCCACCAGCTGACCGTGGCACCGGTGGACTGGGCGAGGTTCCGCCCGGTCATGGAGGCCAAGCGGCGCCGCCCGCTGCTCGCCCACCTGGGCGCCCGGGCCGCGGCCGGCCGGGCCGGCGGCGACGCGATGCTGCTGGGCCGGCTGCGTCAGGCGGAGAGCCGGGCCGCCCGGACCAGGCTGCTGGAGCGGGCGCTGCAGGCCGAGGTCGCGCAGGTCCTCGGCCGGGAGCCGGGCAGCGGGATCGACGCCGACCTCGGCTTCTTCGAGGCCGGGATGGACTCCGTGATGAGCGTCGAACTCAAGTTCCGGCTGGAGCAGTTGGTCGGCGAGGAACTGCCCGGCACGGTCGCCTTCGAGCACCCCACCGTCACCGCGCTCGGCGAGTACCTGCTCGGCGAGGTCCTCGGCCTGGCCGACCCGCTCCCGGAGCAGGGCGCCGAGGTCGACGAGCTGTCGGCGGAACTCGCCCAGCTGTCCGAGTCGGAGCTGCTGGACCTCCTCGAGTCCGAGCTGAACCAGGAGAGCCACCATGACAACAACTGAGGAGCGGACCATGGTCACCCAAGGGGCGGTCGCGCCCGAACGCCAGGAGGTGCTGCGCCGCGCCCTGGTCGAACTCAAGGCCGCGCGCGCCGAGGTGGCGGCCGCCAAGCAGGCCCGTGACGAGCCGGTGGCCGTCGTCGGGGTGGGGTGCCGGTTCCCGGGCGGGGTGACGGGCGCGGAGGACTTCTGGGAGTTCCTGGCCCGCGGCGGCTCGGGGATCACCGCGATCCCCGAGGACCGCTGGGACATCGAGGAGTTCTTCGACGAGGAGGCCGGGGCGCCGGGACGCATGTACGTGCGCCACGGCGGGTTCCTCGACGGTGTGCGGGGCTTCGACGCCGGCCTGTTCGGCATCCCGCCGCGCGAGGCGGCGGGCATCGACCCGCAGCACCGGCTGGTGCTGGAGGTGGCCTGGGAGGCGCTGGAGCACGCCGGGGTGGCACCCGACTCGCTGCGCGGCAGCCGCACCGGCGTGTTCGTCGGCATGGGCAGCAACGACTTCCAGCGCCTGGGCGCCGGCGACGTGTCGCTGATCGACGCCTACTCGGCAACCGGCAGCTCGGCGAACTTCGGCGCCAACCGGCTCTCCTACGTGCTGGGCCTGGAGGGCCCGAGCATGGTGGTGGACACCGCCTGCTCCTCCTCCCTGGTGGC
>NZ_JBHVPZ010000061.1:0-17852 GCF_042887135.1 Kitasatospora sp. NPDC057965 | reverse complement strand
ACACATAGCGGTGATCTTCGCGGACACCTCGACCGCGAAGATCACCGCCAGCTGATCACGCCATGCAGCCGATCAATTACCCAACACTTTCTCAGCCGCGGCACCGTCCTGCGTTTCGCCCGAGCCGCCGATGTCGAGCAACTCCTCGTCGCGGCGACCCACCGCCCCAGCGTGATCGACGACTACCGGCGCTACCTGCATCACCGGTGGATGGAGGGGTGCACCAACGCCTCCGCTCTCACCCGCGAGATCCAGCAACTGGGCTACCGCGGTGACGTGAACACCGTCCAGCGCCATCTGCGGCTCTACCGAACCGGAGTGATCCCAGCGGAGGCCCCGTTGCCGCACCTGACGGACCGCCGCGTCACAGACTGGATCATGCGCCGACCCGAGCGGCTCGACGACACCGAGCGCAAGTGCCTCGACGAGCTGTGCGAACGGAACCCGGCCCTGGCCACGACCACCCAGTACGCCCGGCGCTTGGCCACCATGGTGCGCGAACGCCGAAGCGAGCACCTGGCCCTCGACGTCTGGCTCGCCGACGTCCGCCTCGACGGACAACCAGAACTCCGCACCCTGGCCGGCGGCATCCGACGCGACCGCGCCGCCGTCCTCGCAGCCCTGAACACCACTCTCACCTCGGGAGCAGTCGAGGGCAACGTGACCAGGATCAAGCTGCTGAAGAGACAGATGTACGGCCGGGCCAACTTCGACCTCCTCCGACGCCGCATCCTCCTGTCACCTTGATCAACCAGCCAAGACCCCTCAATCAGCGACAGAGCCCAGAAGTTGGACCAGAACCCGTTCTCGTGAACATCCGGCGCGGGAGGTGCCTCCCGAACTGCTGTCGAAACGCTGCTCTGCGACGTAAACAGAGCCAGCCTGCACCTGACAGCCGGCATGCGGGACTTCATCAACGCGAACGCTGACTGGCTCACCGTCTTCCAGTTGCCAACCTACGCTCCTGACCTGAACCCGACCGAGGGCGTGTGGTCACTGGTCAAGCGCGACATCGGCAACCTCGCCGCGGCCGACCTCGGCCAGATCACCCGAGCCGTGAAGCGCAGGCTCAAGAGGATCCAGTACCGCCCTGACCTTGCCGACGGCTGCCTCATTGGAACTGGTCTGAGCTTCGACCTGGCTCGCTGACGATCCGTCGGCCCCTGTCCCCGGCGTCGGCGGCCGCGACTGTGGCAACATCGCCGCCATGTCTTTGCTGACCTGGGACCACGACGGTGATCTGTACTGCGCTCTCACTACCGAGACCGGAACGGGCGAGGGCCGGACCACCCATTTCGAACTCAGCGAGGCCCGCATCGTCGCGAGCGGGTCCCCCGCGGTACCTGCTTCACCCGCTCCCGGGCCAACAGCCGTGACGGTGGTCGTCTACGCCCCCGAAGAGGAGAAGCCCGCAGAGGTCTTCTTTGACGGGATGCAGACGCTGCCGTTCACCGTCCTGCAGCACTTCGTGGCAACTGTCGCCGCACAGCTACCAGGCACCGGGTCGTAGAGCAGCGACTCCGGAGGCACGGCAAGGAACTACACCGACTTCACGAGTTCAAGTTCAGTAGCCGGACCCGAACCGTCTGGCAGTGCCAGTCCGTCCCGACGTTGTCAGGGCTGCTTACCGCCCGCCTCGGCATCCTCCGAGACGAACTGCCCCCAGCTTCAGCCAGGCTGCTGCGACAACCCGGCGGTGATGGTCTCTCACCTCACTCGACTCCATGGCGCCTCGTGGCGCACCCATGCGCACCGACAGGCTCGCCGTTGCCTTTCAAGCCTCGCTCCACCTCGCCGCCATACTCATCTGGGCCCTCGATTAGCAGCTGTCAGCGATCGGCAGCCCAGCGCGCGTCGGCAGGCCACGAACCCGTGCCGAGGATGTGTTCTATGAGCTCGAATGCCTCACGGATGGGCACCGTGTCCTGGTCCAGGTACTTGTCGCGCTGCCCGTTGGACAGGACGAATCCGCTGCTCGTCCCCTCCGCTCCGGCGTCCGTGGCATGCTCGCCCGGATCGCCTTCCTCTTCGAGCAGAATTACCATCGCGCGCTCAGTGTTCGTCACGAATGCCAGCGAGCGTCCAGACGAACTGGCCAGCCACGTCTCACGCGGCCCACGGTCGATCCTCGACCGCAGAACCTCCCGCACGGTCTCGGAGGACACAGAAGCAGGGTCGTCGCCATTGATCACCCAGGACTCGAACACGAGCAAGACGATCTCACGGATCGATCCAAGAGGCAGGCTCTAGCCGTCGACCCGCTGGGTTTTCGACCAGGTTCTGCACAAGCCCCGCCGCGAAGGAGTCCATGGCGGCGGTGTTGCCGCCGGTCACGCCCCTTGGCCAGCCTCCAGAATCCGGCAGAGAGCGTCTCGTGGTCAGGCTTGTCGACCGCGGTGAGGAGCCTGGTGGTGGGTGGGGCAGGGGTGGGCCCCCGCCGCGTTGGTTGCGGCGGGGGCCCGGGTGGTGGGTGTGGGGTGGTGGGGTCAGGGGGTGGGGTTGAGTGTCCAGCGTTGGTTGGCGCCGGCGTGGCAGTTCCAGATGCCCAGGCGTGTGCCGTTGGTGGTGTTCCATCCGGGTAGTTCGAGGCAGCGGTCGGAGTGGGGGTTGTAGAGGCTGTTGTCGGCGCGGCGCAGCCATTTCTGGCCGCCCTTGAGGTTGTCGCAGTCGGTGAGGATGACGGGGGTGCCGTTGGCGGTCCCTTCGTCGCGGACGGTGACGCACTTGTTCTGGATGATCAGGGCGTGGTTGTCGGTGTTGAACTTGAACTGCTGGTTGGGGCCGTTCCAGCAGTTCCAGACGCCGATCTCGGTTCCGGCGCCGAGGTTGTCGAGGCATTTGCCGCCGTCGAGGGCGCTGTTGACGGAGATGGTGGTGTTGTTGATGGCGAGGTTGCTGACCTGGGGGTCGGTGAGGGCGTAGGGGTAGGCGCGGACGTCGCTGATGGTGCCGTTGAAGCCGCTGTCGTCGGGGTAGTAGGCGGTGGTGGCGGCGCCGATGGTGAGGGGGCCGCCGCTGGACCAGGGGTGGGGGTTCTTGGCGGAGCCGACGGCGCGTCCGTTGACGTAGAGGGTCATGGTGGCGGTCTCGGCGTTGTAGGTGCCCACCAGGTGGGTCCACTGGCCGACCTGGGGGTGGGCGAGGGTGGAGTCGGCGGCGACGTAGTAGGTGTTGGTGTGGCGCCAGTCCTCGTGGGGGGCGACGAGGGCCCAGGTGCCGGTGGCGGCGGAGTGCTGGAGGTAGAAGGGGCTGCGGTCGTTGCCCCTGATGGAGAGCACGGTGCCGTAGCCGTTGACGGCGTTGGGCCGCACCCAGGCGGCGACGCTGTAGCTGCGGCGGGTGTCGATGCCGGGGGCCTGGGAGCTCTGGTAGTAGCTGCCGCCGTCGAGGAGGGTCGCGCTGTCGGCGGTGCCGTTGCGGTCGGCGGTGAAGAGGGGGTTGCCGGCGGGGATGAGCTTGTTGGTGGCGTTGCTGTCGGTCACGGGCGTGCCGGGGTCGGTGTGGAGGGTGTTGGGGCGGTCCAGGTTGTACCAGTCCGGGGTGACGCGGGTGTTGGCGATCTTCTCGGGGCCGACGTCCCAGGCCATGCCGGGGTTCGCGGCGTCTCCGGTGCGGTGGCCCCACCAGATCTGGAGGTCGCCGGTGTCCTTGTTGAGGCCCCACAGGCCGGGGGCGCCGGTGCCGAGGAGGTCGCCGTCGGAGCCGAGGACGGGCCAGGTGTCGACGGGGACGCTGCCGATGGTGGTGGCGCCGGCGATGCCGGCCAGGGTCGGGACGACGAGGGGGTTGCCGTTCTCGTCGAGGACGGGGTCGCCGAAGTCGGGGTCGACGACGGTGAGAGTGGCGGGGGTGAAGGTGTAGGCGGTCAGGTCGCCGGAGGTCGCGGAGGCGCTGCGCGGGCGCGTGTCGCGGGCCCACAGGCCGGGGCGGCCCTGGCCGGCCCAGTCGCCGGGGGTGATGAGCTCCCTGTCCTTCCAGCCGCCGGACGCGAGGCGCACGGGCTGGCCGAGCTTGTTGGTCTCGGTGGCGGGGAAGAACCACAGAGAGGCGTCGCTGCCGTCGCCGTTGGCTTCCACGGTCACGAGACCGGTCTTGTTCTTGAACTCGAGTTTGATGTCGAGGTCGGTGTGGGCGGGGTCGCCGAGGGCGGCGACGCGCAGGGTGCGTGACCAGGTGTCGGTGTATCCGGCGCAGTAGGCGGGGTCGTCGGGCGGGGTGACGCAGGCCGGCCGGTCGAGCGGGACCTTGCTGTTGTAGCGGCCGATGGAGCGGGAGTTGCCGGGGTTGCCGTAGACGTAGAGGTTGGGGTCGTCCTTGACGTGGACGAACAGGTCGTCGACGTGCTTGCCGCCGGTGAGGGCACCCCGGTGGCTGTACTGGATGGCGTCGGTGGCCCAGCTCTGCTGGTTGGGGGTGTCGGAGGGCAGGGCGGCGAGGGCCGCGGTGGGGCTCTTGGCGACGGTGTTGCCGGGGATGCTGTAGGTGCGCAGGTTGCCGGCCTGGTCGGCGGTCAGGATGTCGGCGGCTCCGTCGCCGGTGACGTCGCCGAAGACCGGCGGCGGGCCGTCGGGGTTCCAGGGGACGTAGAAGGCGTACTGGGCGACGGGGGAGATGTTGCCCGCGTTGTCCGCGACCTGGATGTAGAGGATGTTGGTGCCCCAGGCGGTGGGGTAGATGGGCAGGCCCCCGTTGGGCATGGCGCTGCCGCACTGCCAGGACGCTCCCTCGAACTGGGGGTCCAGGCTCCAGCGGGCGCAGACGACGCCGGAGGTCTGGCCGCCCGAGGGGTTGGGGTCGAGGGGGGTGTAGGGGACGTAGCCCCACTGGTGGGTGCGCAGCTTGGTGCTCTGCCCGTTGCCCGAGGGCGGGAACTGGGTGGCGAGCGCGTCGTCGGACAGCTGGTCGTAGAGGGAGGGGACCTGCACGGTGGGCGGGGTCTGGTCGACGCCGAAGTGACAGGTGGGGGTGGAGCCGGACATGCCGACCAGCTGGTCGCTGGCCATGATGCTGTAGCCGTAGACGTGGCCGTCCTTGATGACGCCGGCGGGGACCGGGAAGGCCGCGAAGGATCCGCTGGCGACGAGGCTGCTGTATCCGGAGGCGACGTCGGGGACACCGGGGACCATGTAGTCCCAGATGTGGCTCCAGGAGTACAGCTGCTGCTGGACGGAACTGCTGACCCTGGCGTTGAGGGAGACCCCGCTCAGGTTGATGCCCGCGCCGAGCCAGCCCCAGCCGTTGCCGTCACAGCCGTGGATCAGCTGGTCGGGCGAGATGGTCCTCGGCACGGGGTAGGCGTACGGATCGGTGGGGGTGTTGGGGGTGCGGTCGTACTCGACGACGACGGTCGGCCGGTAGTCGAGGCGCTTGAAGGCGAGCTTGTCGCTCTCGTTGCCCTCGACGGTGAACGTCAGGTTGGAGTTCGCGCCCGCGTACGCGCGGTAGGCGGAGGTGACGTCGAATTTGAAGTCGATGCCGTTGGTGCAGCCGGGGTTGCCGGATCCGCCGACCCACGCGGTGTCGCCGACCTGGCCGCCGTAGTGCTGGGGGGAGTTGTTCCACGTCGTGCCGTAGCCGATCGCCCGGTCCACGAGGAACAGGTTGAGCGGGTATTTCGTGGCGCAGTTCCAGTTGGAGGACTTGGCCTGCCACATCGTCATGACGGCGTAGTTGATGACGGCGTCGCCGAAACCGTTGGTGGAGATCTCGAAGAAGGACCGCTCGCGGCCGGTCGTGGGCTGGTAGTCCTGCAGGCCGACACCGGGTCGGTTGTACGGTTCCTGGGCCGTGACGGTCTTCAGGTAGTTGTTCGTGTTGGGGTAGGCGGACTGGGTCCAGGTCCAGCCGTTGCCGGTGCGGTCGTCGTAGATCCAGCCCGGGTCGATGAACCACGGCCCTTGTCCGGTGGCGAGGAGGTCCTGGTCGGGGCTGAGGGTGATGCCGGCGGTGTCGGCGCTGGTGGGCATGACCGCGACGCGGGCGTTGCCGCCGGGTCCCTCGACGGTGCTGGTGGCCGGGACGTCCGGGTCGCCGGCGGTGGCAGCCGTTGCGGTGACGGGCGTGGCCGGGGCAGTGGCACCGCTCGTCGGCGCGGCCGGGGCTGCCGGGGTCGCGGGGACGGCTTGGGGGGTTTGGGCTGGGGGAGTGGTGGTGCTGTCCCACATCCGGGGAGCGGGGGCGTGCCAGCGTACGGTGCCGTCCTCGGCGGCGGCCGTGAGGCTGTAGTCGGCGTTCGACGTCACGCTCACACCCGTGGTGGTCACGGGGAAGGTGACCGACTGCAGGGCCGGGTTCGCGGCGGCCTCGGGGGTCTTCACGACGAGGACGGTGCTGAGGCCGCCGAACTTGGTGGCGGTGGCCTTCAGGTCGATGCCGGGAGCGACCTCGGGGTAGAGCAGGCCGGCGCCGTCCTCGTCCACGTGTCCCTGGGTCAGGGGAAAGGGCGAGTGGAGGGTGAGCTGCTTCCCGTCGGCGCTGGTGAGGGTCGCCAGCTCCCCCGGGCCGCCGGCCGACAGGCGGACGTCGGCGCCGGAGGCCTTCGGACGGAAGCCGCCCTGCGGGTCGGCGACCAGGGTGGCGTCGAGCTCCGCCCACGCACCGTTCTGCTGGACCCGCTGCCGCTCCACGTGCTGCGTCTTGCGCAGATGGCCCTCGGGGGTGGCGACGGTCTCGCTGTAGTCGTCGGTCAGCGAGTCGACCGGCACCGCCACACCGGTGGCCTTGGCCTGGGCGATGGCCTTCTCGGCGTCCGTCGCGGGCGGGCGGATCTTCGCGTGCGCGGCGTCGGCCTCGGCCATCACCTCGGCCAGGCTCCTGGCGCCGGGCTGGGGTTCGGCGAGCGCGAAGGGGGCCGGAAGACCGGCACACAGGACGAGTCCGAGGCCGAGCGCGGGCAGCCGCAGGGCCGTGGCCCGGGTTCGGCGCCGGGGGCGTGGTCTGGGGGACGTGGGCATGGCGAAGCCTTCCCGACGAGGAGAGTTGGTGCGGACGCGGCCGGGGCTGGCGCTGCGCGCAGGACAGACGCAACCTGCCGTGACCTGCGACGGCACGTCAATGGTTCGTCCACGTCAGTGAACTGATTTGTCACCAGTTGGCATGATTCGTTCGCTTGGTGATTTAAATCACACCGCACGGTTCTTTGTCGACTCCTCGACCCGGGACGTAAACGACCCATAAGGTCGGCTGACCTTGATCGACTCGCCGTGTCCCCGGGCGCGGTCACCAACGGAGGGTGACGGTGCTCTCTCACCGCGTTCACTCGGCCCGTCGCCGGGCCGCCAAGCTGCGCCGCTCGCGCACCGCCCTGCTCGCCACCCTGGCGGTCGTCGCCTCACTCGTGGTGCCCGCCGGGGGAGTGGCCTTCGCCGCCGCCCCGGACTACCACCGTGTCTGGTCGCCGCCGAACACGCCCCTGCCCGGCACCGCCTCGGTCACCGGCAAGGACGCCCCGCCCCCGCCCGCGGTTGCGTCGAAGACCCAATCCGCCGAACCCCTCGAGGACAGGAGCGGGAGGACCGCCCCCTCCGGGACGGCAACGGTCGACCTCGCACCCCCGCCCGCCGCCGCGGCGAACGCCCCGCGCCCCGACGGCCGCGGCACCGCAGCGCGGGAACCGGCCGCAGCGCCCGCCGCGAAGGCCGGCGACCTGCCGGTGTGGGTGGCCTCCATAGCCGACGGCACCATGACCCCCATGCCGCAGGTAGCCACCGCGCGTACCCCGGACACGAACCCGAAGGTCAGCGTCACGGTCGCCGACGCGGCCACCACCAAGGCCGCCGGCGTCAGCGGCGCACTCGTCGCCCTCTCCCTCGCCGACCAGCACCCCGCAACCGGCGCACGCGTCAGCCTCGACCCCGCCCGGCTCGCCCCCGCCTACGGCGGCGACTGGGCGAGCCGCGCGACCCTGGTCGCCATGCCCGCCTGCGCGCTCACCAGCCCGGGCGCCCAGCAGTGCCGCACCCGCACCCCCGTGCCCTCGCACTACGACCCGCAGACCGGCACACTCGTCGCCGACGTCGACCTGACCTCCGCCCAACCCTCGACCTCGCCGCTCGCGAAGAGCCCGGCCGCCTCCGCCCAGGACACCGCGACCACCGGATCCGCAACCGTCCTCGCCCTGCAGGGAGCCCCCGGCGGCGAAGCCGGCACCTACAGCGCCACCAGCCTCAACCCCAGCCAGGCCTGGTCCGCCGGCGGAACCTCCGGCTCCTTCAGCTACAGCTACCCCGTCCAGATGCCCCCGAGCCTGGGCGGCGGCGTCCCGCAGATCGGCCTGTCCTACGACTCCGCGTCCGTCGACGGCAAGACCTCCGCGACCAACTCCCAGGCCTCCTGGATCGGCGAGGGCTGGGACCTCGGCTCCGGCTACGTCGAGCGCTCCTACCAGCCCTGCTCGAAGGCCGGCATCGACAACTCCGCCGACCAGTGCTGGGCCGGCGCCAACCTGACGATGTCCCTCGCCGGCCACTCGGGCCAGCTCGTCCCCGACGACACCTCCTGCGACACCGCCGACCCGCGCAACGAACTGTCCAAGTGCACCTGGCGCCTGCAGTCCGACGACGGCACCACGGTCCAGTTCCTCACCGGCGCCGACAACGGCACCTGGAACGGCTCCTACCTCAAGGTCACCGACACCGGCGGCACCGTCTACTACTTCGGCCTCAACCACCTCCCCTCTGCCCAGGGCACCCCCACCAGCACCGGCCCCGAGACCCGCTCCGCCTTCACCGTCCCGGTCTTCTCCCCCAAGCCCGGCGACCCCTGCCACGACCCCGCCAAGGGCAACGCCTCCTGGTGCCAGAGCGCCTGGCGCTGGAACCTCGACCAGATCGTCGACCCCCACGGCAACCTCACCACCTTCACCTACGCCCCCGAGACCAACCACTACGCCCGCGGGGCGGGCCAGAACCACGGCAACGGCACGAACACCCCCTACACCCGCGCCGGCACCCTTCAGTCCATCGCTTACGGCCAGCTCCTGTCCGACCAGCTCGCCGCCAACGGCACCCACCCCAGCGCCTCCCAGGTCGTCTTCGACACCGCCGAACGCTGCCTCGTCGGCGGCTGCCAGCCCGACCAGCGCATCCCCGCCAACGCCGGCAACTGGCCCGACGTCCCCCTCGACCAGCAGTGCTCCGCCACCGACCCCTGCGCCAACGCCGGCCCCAGCTTCTGGACCACCCGCTGGCTCACCACCATCACCACCAGGGTCCGCGTCAACGGCGAGTACCGCCCCGTCGACACCTACCAGCTGACACACACCCTCGAAAAGACCTACGACACCAGCACCAACCCCAGCACCCCCTCCGCCATCGAACCCCGCGTCCCCTGGCTCGTCTCCATCCAGCGCACCGGCCACAGCGCAGGCCAGAGCGACGTCGCCCTGGAACCGGTCACCTTCTCCGCCGTCCCCCTGCGCAACCGCGTCGACGGAACCACCCCCGCACGCTCCGAGTTCCACCGCCCCCGCATCTCCGCCATCACCACGGAGACCGGCGGCGCCATCCGCGTCGAGTACATCAGCCAGTCCTGCTCCCGCACGGGCAACGTCATGCCGGCCTCACCGGAGAACAACACCCGAGCCTGCTACAACGTCAAGTGGAGCGAGCCCAACACCCACGCTCTCGTCGACGACTGGTTCCTGCGCTACCCGGTCAGCACCGTCACCGTCGACCCGCGCGACTTCATCCGGGGATCGCTGGGCCAGACCACCACCTACACCTACGGCCCCGCAGCCTGGCACCGCAACGACGCCGAAGGCATCGACACCGACTACCGCACCTGGGACCAGTTCCGCGGATTCGCCTCCGTCACCGCCGTCACCGGCGCACCCAACCACCCCGAAGAACCGCAGACCAAAACCGCCACCTACTACCACCAGGGCATGCAGGACGACGCACCAGGCGCCGCCACCCGCACCGTCCAAGGCCCCACCAGCGGTCCCGTCACCGACTACGACTGGCTCGCCGGCCAGGTCCTCGAATCCGCCACCTACGCCGACGCCAACGCCGCCACCCCCACCGCCAGCAGCATCAACACCAGCAGCAACCCCCGAAGCACCTCCGCCGCAGACGCGGGCGGCCCCACCGTCACCGCCACCCACAACCGCGGCCCCGGCCTGCCAGCCCTCAAGGCCCGCTACGCCGCGCCCCAGCAGAGCACCGTCACCGCCAGGGCCAAGAAGGCCGACGGGAGCTGGCGCACCACGACGGACACCACCTTCACCGACGAGACCCTGCCCTACCTCCCCGGGAAGGTCCTCCAGCAGGCCGACGGCACCCCCGACGTGTGCGTGCGCACCATCTACGCCACCAGCCCGAACTCCCCGATCACCAACGCCGTCGCCCAGACGTACACCGTCTCCGGCCCCGACGCCTGCAACGCCACCCCCACGGCCGCGAACACCGTCTCCGCCGGCCGCACGCTCTACGACAACCAACCGCACGGAAGGGTCGGCGCCACCGCGTCCGCCACCAGCCTCCAGGTGCTGGAGCAGTACGACGCCGCCGGCACCGCCCAGTGGACCACCACCGGAACCAGCGCCTACGACGCCTACGGCCGCCCCACCACCGTCACCGACCCCACCACCACCGACACCACCCATCCCAACGGCGCCGCCACCACCACCCTCTACACCTCCGCAGCCCCGGGCGAACTGCCCAACAAGAACACCGTCATCGCCCCCGCCCCGGCCGGCACCCCCGAAGCAGCCACCGGCTGGACCTCCACCGTCACCCTCGACCCGACGCGCTCGCTGCCACTGACCACCACCGACGCCAACGGCCGCACCGTAACCCAGACCTACGACGCCCTCGGCCGCCTGACAGCCGTCTGGCAGGCCGGGCGCACCACCGCCGAGCCCGCCGACTACAAGTTCACCTACCAGCTGCGCAACAACGGCCCCTCCTCCATCACCACACAGACGCTGCGGGCCAACAAGACGTACCAGCAGTCGATCCAGATCCTGGACGCCCTGGCCCGCGTCGTGCAGACGCAGAGCGACCCGGCGATCTCCGCCTACGCGGGCCGCCTGATCACCGACACCTTCTACGACACCCACGGCCGCCCGGCCGCCACCAACAACACGTACTACAACAGCCTCAACCCGCCGAGCACCACGCGCTTCGAACCCGACAGCGCGAAGGTCCCCAGCCAGACCCGCAACGTCTACGACGGCATGGGCCGCGTGATCGCCGGCCAGTCCCTCGCCTACGGCGCCCTGCAGACCACCACCGCCACCTCCTACCCCGGCGCCGACCGCGTCGACGTCACCCCGCCCCCAGGAGGCCGGGCCACCACCACGGTCAACGACTCGCGCGGACGCACCCTGCAGCTGTGGCAGTACCGCACGCCCGCACCCACCGGCAACCCCGCCGACGCGGACGTCACCTCCTACACCTACTCCCAGCTCGGCACCGAGACCTCCCGCACCGACGCGGCCGGCAACACCTGGACCTACGCCTACGACCAGCGCGGACGGCGCACCAGCACCAGCGACCCCGACGCCGGCACCAGCACCGTCACCTACGACAGCGCCGGACGCGTGGCCACCACCACCGACGCCCGCGGCAAGGAGATCGTCTCCACCTACGACCTGCTCGGCCGCCGCACCGGCACCTACCAGGACTCCGCCGATCCCGCGAACCGCCTCACCGGCAACACCTACGACACCGTCGCCAAGGGCAAGCCCGCCACCTCCACCCGCTACGTCGGCGGCCAGAGCGGCGCGGCCTACACCACCGCCGTCACCGCGATGGACACCGCCTACCGGCCCACCAAGTCCACCGTCACCATCCCCGGCAGCGAAGTCGGACAGACCAACCCGCTCACCTTCACCTACCAGGCCGTCTACAACCCCATCACCGGCGCGCCCACCAAGCAGTCCCTGCCCGCCGTCGGCGACCTGTTCGCCGAGGTGGTGAGCTACAACTACGAGGCCTACGGCCTCCTGCACGACATCGGCGGACTCGGCGGCATCGCCTACGACGTCCAGTCGGACTACGACGCCTACGGCCGCACCATCCGCTCCACGATGAACCCGTACGGCACCCAGATCGTCACCACCAACACCTTCGACGAATCCACCGGCCGCCAGATCAGCCAGTTCGTCGACAAGCAGACCGCCACCACCGGCTCAGTCCAGCACACCACCTACGCCTACAACCAGGTCGGCCGGATCACCGCGATCCGCACCATCCCCAACAACACCCCCTCCGCCACCGACCTGCAGTGCTTCAACTACGACTACCTCGGGCGCCTCACCACCGCCTGGAGCGACACCGGCACCCTCTACCAGGAGCCCAACCCGGCCGTCGGCGGCCAGGGCCGCTGCTACAACGCCACCCCCACCAGCGGCGCCCAGGCACCGGCCGCCACCACCGTCGGCGGCTCCGCCCCCTACTGGCAGAGTTACCAGTACGACCTGACCGGCAACCGCACCGGCATGATCGCCCACCACCCCGGCGGCGACACCTCCCAGGACGTCACCACCACCCAGACCTTCCCGGCCCCCGGAACCCGCAACACCCCCACCACCAACCCCGGAACCGGCGGCGGCGCCGGCGGCCCGCACGCCCTGCTCACCTCCACCAACCGCGTCGGCACCAACACCCCGACCACCAGCACCAGCCAGTACGACGCCGCCGGCCACACCACCGCCGTCACCGACACCGCCGGCACCACCACCCTCACCTGGAACGGCGAGGACCGCCTCGAAACCCTCACCAGCACCAGCGCCGGCACCACCACCTACGTCTACGACGCCGACGGCAACCAGCTGATCCGCCGCAACCCCGGCAAGACCACCATCAACCTCGCCAACGGCGACGAACTCGTCTACAACACCACCACCAAGACCCTCACCGCCTCCCGCTACTACGCCGTCCCCGGCGGCATCACCCTGGTACGCCAGGGCGGCAACGAACTCACTTACCAGTTCGCCGACCACCACGGCACCAACAGCCTGGCCATCAACGCCAGAACCCTGACCGAGAACCGCCGCCCCACCGACCCCTTCGGCAACCCCCGCGGCACCCAGCCCTCCATCTG
The DNA here is from genome assembly GCF_042887135.1 of Kitasatospora sp. NPDC057965. Taxonomy (NCBI): domain Bacteria; kingdom Bacillati; phylum Actinomycetota; class Actinomycetes; order Kitasatosporales; family Streptomycetaceae; genus Kitasatospora; species Kitasatospora sp. NPDC057965. The sequence goes on along the minus strand of NZ_JBHVPZ010000061.1, from coordinate 4,805 downwards.
GGCCGGCGACCACGGCTTCGTCAACGGCACCAAGGACGACGTCACCGGCCTCACCAACCTCGGCGCCCGCCAGTACCAACCCACCACCGGCCGCTTCCTCAGCCTCGACCCCGTCCTCGACGCCGGCGACCCCCAACAGTGGAACGGCTACGCCTACTCCGAGAACGACCCGGTCAACAAGTCCGACCCCAGCGGCCTGCGCTCCGAGGAATGCGGCACCCTCTACGCCTGCGGCCCCGCCGGCACCATCACCATGAACAACACGGCGGAGACGTCAGGCTCCGTTGCCATCAGCGTTCTTAACCGGCTGCATCAAAGCGATCCCGGCTACACGCACACTGTCACCGGCGGTGGCGATGGCGGTGGTGGAACAGGTGGCGCTGGCTCCAGCGGGAACGGCGGCGGTGGCACTCCTGCCCCGGTGAACACGAGTGCCAAGAAGGCCTCGGACGCCAAGACGAAGGTCGTGAACGCGGGCAAGAAGCTCGCCAAGATCGTCGCCGACGAGCTGGGCATCACCGACGCCATCGACTGCGTCACCACCGGCGACCTCGGCTCCTGCGGCGAAACCGCCCTCAACGTCGTCACCAGCATGTTCAGCGGCGGCCCCCTCACCAAGCTCCTCGCCAAGTACGCCTTCCGCTGGAACAAGGCCTACGAACTCGCCAAGACCCTCAAGACCCTCGCCGGCGAACTCTTCGACGGCCTCAAGACCTGGCGCCGCGAATCCAAGGCCGCCAAGGAAGCCGAAGACGCCGTAGCGGCCGCCTGCCCGCTCCCCATACGCGCGCCCCACAGCTTCCCACCGACCACACCCGTCCTCCTCGCCGACGGCAACACCAAACCCATCGGCGACATCACCGCCGGCGACCAGGTCCTCGCCACCGACCCCCAGACCAACACCACCTCCGCCGAAACCGTCCTCAACACCATCGTCACCCCCGACGACACCCTCTTCACCGACCTCACCCTCACCACCATCACCGGTTCCAGCACCCTCACCTCCACCCAGCACCACCCTTACTGGAACACCACCACCTCCCGCTGGACCCCGGCCGCAGACCTCCAACCCGGCCAGACCCTCCTCAGCGACGACAACACCACCGTCACCATCCAGTCCGTCCGCAACTACGAACTCCCCCCGACCGAAGCCCGCGACCTCACCGTCTCCAACCTCCACACGTACTATGTGCTGGCGGGAGCCACCCCGGTCCTGGTTCACAACGCCAGTCCGGCGCAGTGTCAGCTCGGCGTGCAGGAAATGGACCATGTAACATCGGGAGTCCTTGACATCCAGGTTGATGTCGTCCCGTTCGCTAGCGGTGGTCGCGGTTCGGGCGGATTCGTTGACGATATGGGTGATCGGGTACCCGGCATGACGTCATCGAACTACCATCACGTCGAGATGCAGGCCGCTGCCTACATGCGCCGCAATGAGGTTGGGCAAGGGGTGCTTTATATCAACCACCCCGATGGGATCTGCCAGTTCTGCAGTGGATCGGCATATTCACGCCCCGGCGGGACTCCTGTAAAGCCCATCGAGGACGCGCTCCCCAAGGATGCAAAAATGTGGGTCTATGATCAGAGTGGAAAATTCCTCGGTAAATTTAAGGGGAATTCTCGCTAGTTAAAACTGAACCGTCTCGGCAGGGTGCGACAAGCACCCTGCCGAGACTGCGTTCAACAGCGGCTGCACCCAGTGCGTCGGATTCGGGAGTGCCAGCCAGGCCGAACCCTTGGCGTATACTCAGACCTTGTGGATGAACTACTTTCAATAGATCCAGACAGTGTCGGACGATTCTTTCGGCGCTGGTACGGGACCATGGAGAGCGTGAGCGACCTGAACCTCAAGGTCGGCCCCTATGTGCCTAGCCAGCTGCTCGAGTGGCACGTGATGGCGGCTCACGCCGAGGGCCCTGTCACTTTCCAAGATCGCCCGATTCCATTTCAAGATCTTGCATCAGACTCGCGTGGCATGCTCGAGTTCTGGGTAGAAAATCAGAATGGCCACTTTTGGGCCATCAATCTCAATGACGGCACGCTTCAGGTCTTCTCCAGGGAGAATGGAAAGGACGACTGGGTGGCAACGGGTGAGACCCTCGGCCACTTCCTACTGCACTGCACTGTGCGGGAAGCCATCATCGGAAGCTCGTCCAAGTTCACCATCTTTGTCAATTCTTCAGAAATCAGCGAAGCCATGGGCTCGTTTGAACGGCTGAAGTTTGAAGCCCTGGCCTGCGAAGAGCCCGAGGTCCAGCTGTGGTGCAGCGAGGATGCATTGGTCCGCATGGCACCTCCGCCGACAGGATATGCGGAACCCGGGGAGCAGTTGTGGATGCTAACTTTTGCGGCCCCGTCTGATTCAAGCATCGAGCGGTATGCATCTCGGTTCGGACTTGAGGGCATTACCGCCACCAAGCCTACTCGCACGGAGATTCCGTACGAGGCGCCGCCGTTCTAGATGCACTGGGATGCTTCTTGAAGTACAGTTATCGAACTAGAAAGGCCTCGCCAGAATCTAATCTGGAGAGGCCTTTCTAGCGTTTTGACGTCACCTGTTGACGTCACCGAATGGGGTCCAAGATCCCATTTCCCGGCGGGTCGTCGCCTCCGCAGCTGTCGGCGGGGTCGGTGTCTGGGTTGCGGAGGGCGTAGCCGAGGAGGTCGATGGCGTTGCGTTGGATGCGGAGTCGGACGTGGGTGTAGACGGTGGCGGTGACACCGATGTGGGCGTGACCCAACAGCTCCTTGATGACGACGAGTTCGACACCCTGGTCCAGGAGGAGGGTGGCGGTGGTGTGTCGGAGGTCGTGGAAGCGGATCCGGCGAGGGTCTGTACAAAGAACGGTGTAACTCCCAATCAAGGAGTAGCACCTGATGAAGGAAGTGACCGTCTCGGCCGAGGCCGTCGAGGCAGCGAAGCCGCTGGAGTTGCAGCCGGACGCCTTGGATGACCAGTTGATCGGGCAGCTGGTCGACCGGGCCCGTGCGAGTGGGCTGCAGCTCACCGGCGCCGGCGGCCTGCTCCAGCAGCTCACCAAGAAGATCCTGGAGTCCGCTCTCGAGGGCGAGATGACGGACCACCTCGGCTACGAGAGACACGATCCGGCCGGGGCCGGCAGCGGGAACTCGCGCAACGGCACCCGGTCCAAGAGTGCTGACCGAGGTCGGCCCGGTCGAGATCGAGGTCCCCCGCGACCGGGAGGGTTCGTTCGAGCCGCAGCTGGTCCGCAAGCGGCAGCGGCGCCTGTCTGGGGTCGACGAGATGGTGCTCTCGCTGTCCGCCCGGGGCCTGACGCACGGCGAGATCTCCGCCCACCTGGCCGAGGTCTACGGCGTGGAGGTGTCCAAGCAGACGATCTCGACCATCACCGACCAGGTCATCGAGGGCATGGCCGAGTGGCAGAACCGGCCGCTGGATCCGGTCTATCCGGTGGTCTTCATCGACTGCGTGCACGTGAAGCTCCGCGACGGCCAGGTCGCCAACCGGCCGATCTACGTGGCGCTCGCGGTGACCGTCGAGGGCACCAGGGAGATCCTCGGGCTCTGGGCCGGCGACGGCGGCGAGGGCGCCAAGTACTGGCTGCACGTCCTGACCGAGATCAAGAACCGCGGCGTCGCGGACGTGTGCATGGTCGTCTGCGACGGGCTCAAGGGCCTGCCCGATGCCATCGGCACGGTCTGGCCGCAGGCCGTCACGCAGACCTGCATCGTCCACCTGATCCGGGCCTCGTTCCGCTACGCGGCCCGCCAGGACTGGGACAAGATCTCCAAGGCCCTCAAGCCCGTCTACACCGCGCCGACCGAGGACGCCGCCCTGGAACGGTTCGTCGAGTTCACCGAGGCCTGGGGAAGAAGTATCCGGCGATCGTGCGGCTCTGGGAGAACGCCTGGGCGGAGTTCGTGCCGTTCCTGAGCTTCGACGTCGAGGTCCGCCGGGTCATCTGCACCACGAACGCCATCGAGTCCGTCAACGCCAGGATCCGCAAGGCCGTCCGCTCGCGCGGGCACTTCCCGAACGAGCAGGCGGCCCTGAAGTGCGTCTACATGGCGATCATGTCCCTCGACCCGACCGGTGACGGCCGCAAACGCTGGATGACCCGCTGGAAGGCCGCACTCAACGCCTTCGAGATCGCCTTCGACGGCCGACTCTCCGCCGGCCGCCGCTAACTCAACCCAACCGAGTTACACCGTTCACTGGACACACCCACTCTTCGATACCAAAGACTACAGCCGAGCCGGGATTCCATGATGTTTGGATCCACGGATCTCCAAACGGAGTTGCTCCTTCGTTCAATGCGGCGGAGGGCGGTGCTGGGCTTATCGATCACCGTCTGCATGCTCGGATGATCAAGAACGACTCGAACTACAGCGGCGGTCCGATTCGGCTTTGCTCATGTCAGACCGGCTCGTCCTCCGGGACATTCGCTCAGGACTTGGCGAATAAGATGGGGGTGGATGTGATGGCTCCAATTGGATATCTGTATGTATACCGCAATGGTCGGATGACAATAGGTGCCGATGGCGCCCCGCTGGGGCGTGGAAGATATTCCGACCTGGAGGTGAGTGATGGCTGGCGATACAGGTCTGAGGGAAGTCGGTTTCTACAAGTCGGCGGCAGATGTCTCCGCCGCAGCCGGATCTACAGCAACGCCCTGGGAGTCGATGGCGGCGTGTTGCTTGGAGCGGGGGGCGGCTGTGCTGGTTTCGCCTAAGGCCTGTCTGATAATTGATCTTGTGGCAGGTCGAGGTGAGTTGACGGACGCGGCGTGGGAGCGGATAGAGCCCCTGTTGCCGCAGGTGGA
>NZ_JBHVPZ010000060.1:0-18968 GCF_042887135.1 Kitasatospora sp. NPDC057965 | reverse complement strand
CGCGTCCGGCGCGTACCGCGGGCACGGTCGTCAAGGACGAGGGCGAGGGCGGCAAGGCGCTCGCCGGCTTCCTCGCCGACCAGAAGTTCATCTAGCCACCACCCCTTCGCGCATCCAACGATCGATCAGGAGCAATGAATCATGGCTGAGATCCTGGTTCTCGTGGACCACGCCGACGGCGTGGTCCGCAAGCCGGCCCTGGAGCTGCTGACCCTGGCCCGCCGCGTCGGCGAGCCCTCCGCCGTCGTCCTCGGCGCCGGCGACAAGGCCGCCGAGCTGGCCGCCAAGGCCGCCGAGTACGGCGCCGCCAAGGTGTACGTCGCCGACGGCGTCGAGTTCACCGACCAGCTGGTCGTCCCCAAGGTGGACGCCCTGGCCCAGATCGCCAAGGCGGTCGAGCCGGCCGCGGTGCTGGTCACCTCCTCCGGCGAGGGCAAGGAGGTCGCCGCCCGCGTCGCCCTGCGGATCGGTTCCGGCATCATCACCGACGCCGTCGACCTGGAGGCCGGCGACGGCGCTCCGGTCGCCACCCAGTCGGTGTTCGCCGCCTCCTTCCAGGTGAAGTCCACGGTGTCGCACGGCGCCCCGGTCATCACCGTCAAGCCGAACGCCGTCGCCCCGGAGGCCGCTCCGGCCGCCGGCGCGGTGGAGAACGTCACCGTCGCCTTCACCGGCAACGCCGCGAAGGTCGTCTCGCGCACCCCGCGGGTGTCCACCGGCCGCCCCGAGCTGACCGAGGCCGCGATCGTGGTCTCCGGCGGCCGCGGCGTCGGCGCCGCCGAGGGCTTCGGCGTGGTCGAGGAGCTGGCCGACGCCCTGGGCGCGGCGGTCGGTGCCTCGCGCGCCGCCGTCGACGCCGGCTGGTACCCGCACAGCAGCCAGGTCGGCCAGACCGGCAAGCAGGTCTCCCCGCAGCTGTACGTGGCCAACGGCATCTCCGGCGCCATCCAGCACCGGGCCGGCATGCAGACCTCGAAGACCATCGTGGCCGTCAACAAGGACGCCGAGGCCCCGATCTTCGAGCTGGTCGACTACGGCGTGGTCGGCGACCTGTTCGCGGTCCTGCCGCAGCTCACCGCCGAGGTGAAGGCCCGCAAGGCCTGACCCGTCCGGTCATCCACCGGTCACCGCGCAAGCGAGGGAGTGGCACCGAGTACCCCGGGTACTCGGTGCCACTCCCTTTTCTCCCTATCTCCCTTTCTCCCAGTCGCCCTGCCGCCCCGCCGCCCGCTACTCCGCGAAGGCCGCCAGGTGCTGGGTGAACCCGCCCTGCGTCGGCGGCAGCGGCCGCGGCTCGGCGGGCGGCACCCGGCCCGGTTCCTCCGGCGCCAGCACCGTCAGCTCCGGCTGCTCGGACCCGGCCGCCGCGGTGATCCGCACCCGGGTGCCCACCGGCACCGTGGACCGCAGGCCGTTGACGATGCACCAGACGTCGAACCCCTCGGCCATCCGGATCAGCGACTTCTGCCGGGCCAGCGGCGTGCGGGCCTGCTCGACGGCGCAGCGCCGCACCACCCCGGTGCCCTCGCTGCGCTCCAGCCGCAGGTCGGTGGAGCCGCAGGTGGGGCAGAGCAGCCGCTGGAAGGTCGGGTTGTGGCACCAGGCGCAGCGCTGGAAGTACAGCGAGGCGCTCTCGGTGTGGGCGTCGATGGCTGCGTGGACCACGGTGTCATCTCCCTGCGCTCGTCCGTTCCGCCACAAAAAGGATAGGGAACTCAGTACCACCCTGTGAAGGCACTGAGTTCCCTTTTTGTTGTGCGCGTGCATAATGAAGGGTACTGAGTGCCGTCTTGAACGTCGTGAAACAGGAGTGGCCGACCATGAGCCAGGACTTCGATCTCTTCCGGATCTCCGAGGAGCACGAGATGCTCCGTGAGGCGGTGCGTTCGCTGGCCGAGGCGAAGATCGCTCCGTTCGCGGCGGAGGTGGACGAGCAGGGGCGGTTCCCGCAGGAGGCGTTGGAGGCGTTGCGGGGCAATGACCTGCACGCGGTGCACGTGCCGGAGGAGTTCGGGGGTGCGGGGGCGGACGCGCTGGCGACGGTGATCGTGATCGAGGAGGTGGCGCGGGTGTGCGCCTCGTCGTCGTTGATCCCGGCGGTGAACAAGCTGGGTTCGTTGCCGGTGCAGCTGTCGGGTTCGCGGGAGTTGAAGGAGCGGTACCTGGGGGCGCTGGCGCGTGGTGAGGGGATGTTCTCGTACTGCCTGTCGGAGCCGGAGGCGGGTTCGGACGCGGCGGGGATGCGTACGCGGGCGGTGCGTGACGGGGACTTCTGGGTGCTGGACGGGGTGAAGCGGTGGATCACCAACGCCGGTGTGTCGGAGTTCTACACGGTGATGGCGGTGACGGATCCGGAGAAGCGCTCGAAGGGGATCTCGGCGTTCGTGGTGGAGAAGGGCGACGAGGGTGTGTCGTTCGGTGCGCCGGAGCGGAAGCTGGGGATCAAGGGGTCGCCGACGCGTGAGGTGTACTTCGACGGTGTGCGGATTCCGGCGGATCGGATGATCGGTGCGGAGGGTACGGGTTTCGCGACGGCGATGCGGACGCTGGACCACACGCGGGTGACGATCGCGGCGCAGGCGTTGGGGATCGCGCAGGGGGCGTTGGACTACGCGAAGGGGTATGTGCGCGAGCGGCGGCAGTTCGGGAAGCCGATCGGTGACTTCCAGGGTGTGCAGTTCATGCTGGCGGACATGGCGATGAAGCTGGAGGCGGCGCGTCAGCTGACGTATGCGGCGGCGGCGCGGTCGCAGCGGGGTGATGGTGATCTGACGTTCTTCGGTGCGGCGGCGAAGTGTTTCGCGTCGGACGCGGCGATGGAGATCACGACGGACGCGGTGCAGTTGCTGGGTGGGTACGGGTACACCCGGGACTATCCGCTGGAGCGGATGATGCGGGACGCGAAGATCACGCAGATCTACGAGGGCACCAACCAGATCCAGCGCATCGTGATGGCCCGCAACCTGCCGTAACCCCAACCCCCGCACGCACCCGGGCCGGCCGTCCGCGGCCGGGTCCGGGTGCCGGGGGCCGATGCTATGTTCCGGAGAATGAGCGAGAAGGAAGAGCAGGACCAGCCCATGAACGACGGGCACCCGAAGCCCGCGATGCGCGAGGCGCTGGTAGCCGCCGCCTTCGAGCTCTTCCTGGAGCGCGGCTTCGAGCAGACCACGATCGACGACATCGTCTCGCTGGCCGGGGTCGGCCGGCGCTCCTTCTTCCGCTACTTCCCGGCCAAGGAGGACGTGGTCTTCCCCGACCACGAGCGCGGCCTCGCCGACATGACGGAGTTCCTCGAATCCGGCACCGGCGAGGAGGACCCGGTCCGGCACGCCGGCGACGCCGCCCGGCTCGTCCTGCGGATGTACGCCGAGCAGCCGTCCTTCTCCGTCCAGCGCTACCGGCTCACCCGCAAGGTCCCCGGCCTGCGCGCCTACGAGCTGTCCGTGGTCTGGCGCTACGAGCACACCCTCGCGCACTACCTGCGCGGCCGTTTCGCCGAACGCCCGGACGGGCCGCTGCGGGCCGACGTGGTCGCCGCCGCCGTGGTCGCCGCGCACAACCACGCCCTGCGCACCTGGCTGCGCTCGGGCGGCGAGAGCGACTGGGTGGCCGAGGTGGACCGCGCGATGGCCTTCGTCACCGACACCTGGAGCGAGCGGCCCGGCGGCGGTGGCGGTGCGGCCGACGGTGCCGGGGCGGGGGAGCAGGACGACGTCGTGGTCCTGGTCGCCAGCCGCCGGGCGCCGCTGTGGCGGATGGTGCAGGGCATCGAGAGCGCCCTCGGCGACTCCCGGCAGGTCCACCGGGACTGACCCGCCCCCGCGGCCCGCGCCGCCACTCACCCCGACGGCGCAAGCGGCGCGCAGTCGCACCGGCGGTTACGTGCGGGCCCCGCGGGCGCGGGCGAGACTCGGTCGCAGCACGCGGCCGGAGCCGGACCGGCGCGGGAACGCGACGGAGGCGGACGATGCCGGAGCCGAGCGCCGGACCGAGCGGCGGCGACGACCCGACGACCGGGCCTGCCCCCAGGACCGCCCCCGCCGGAGCGACCGGCCCCGCCGAGGTGCCCGCCCCGGCGGCCCTGCGCGAGGTCCTGCTGACCAAGGGCTACCTGGGCCTGCTGCTGATCTCCGCCCTGGTCGGTGTCCCGGTCTCGCTGGCCGCCTTCTGGTTCGTCGGCCTGGAGCACCAACTCCAGCACTGGGTCTGGGAGAGCCTGCCGGACGCCCTCGGCCACGACCGCGCGCCCTGGTGGTGGCCGCTGCCCGCGCTGCTGCTGGCCGGCCTGCTGATCGTCCCGGTGATCACCCGGCTGCCCGGCCGCGGCGGCCACGTCCCGGTGGACGGCCTGGGCGGGCCGCCGGCCCCGCCGAAGGCCGTGCCCGGTGTCGTCCTCGCCGCCCTCGTCGGTCTGCCGCTCGGCGTGGTGCTCGGTCCGGAGGCCCCGCTGATGGCGATGGGCGGCGGGCTGGCGCTGCTCGCCGTCCGCCCGGCCCGCCGGACGGCGCGGCCGCAGCTGGTGCCGGTGCTCGGCGCGGCCGGTTCGACGGCGGCGATCTCCACCATCTTCGGCAGCCCGCTGGTGGCCGCCGTGATGATGATCGAGGCGGCCGGCCTCGGCGGTCCGCGGCTGCTGCTGCTGATCATGCCCTGCCTGCTGGCCAGCGGGGTCGGCGCGCTGGTCTTCACCGGCTTCGGCCACTGGACGGGGCTGTCCATCGGCGCGCTCTCGCTGCCCTCGGTACCGCACAGCGGGGTCCCGGATCCGGGCGACTTCCTGTGGGGCGTACCGGTCGCCGGCGCCGTCACCGTGGTCTGCGTGGTGGCGCAGACGCTGGGCCGGCGGGTCAAGGTGTTCACCATCGGCGATCCCGAGCGTGCCGCGGCGCCCCCGACCGCGCGGCGGACGGGGGCGCGCACCGTGCTGTGCGCCGTCGCGGTCGGCGCCTGCATCTCCGCCTACGCGCTGCTGACCGGCCGTTCGCCGCAGGAGGCGGCGCTCTCCGGCCAGGCGACCCTGGGCACGCTCGCCGCGGACCCGGCGGCCTGGTCGGTGTTCGCGCTGCTGATGCTGACCCTCTGCAAGGCGGCGGCCTGGGGTGTCGCGCTGGGCAGTCTGCGCGGTGGGCCGATCTTCCCGGCGGTGCTGATCGGCGCCGCCCTCGGCCTGGCCTGCGCTCCGCTGCCCGGCTTCGGCACCGCGCCGGGGCTGGCCGTCGGACTCGCCGCCGCCAGCACGGCGGTCACCCGCCTGCCGGTCACCAGTACGGTGCTGGCGACCGCCCTGCTGGGCTCCCAGGCGTCCAACCTGCTCCCGTTGTTGCTGGTCACAGCCGTGACGGCGTTTGTCGTCGGCGAGTTGGTCCGCGGTCTCGCCGCACGGCGGACGGGCCGGGCGCCCGCCCCGGCGGCCCCGCCGCGCTGAACCCGGCCACCGGGCGGCCGCGTTCCTCCGGCGGCGGGAGCAGCGCGTTTGCCCGCCGTGTCATGGTCTGGTCGAATGGGCGTCGCAGCGTCCCCGGGGCGGCGTTCGTTGCTGGGCGAACTGAGCGCACGTCAACTGGACGTCCCTGGTGGCGGGCTGTGAAGGGGCGTTTCATCCGATGATATGATCACGGCGCTTGCCGGGGGGATCGGGCGGGTGTGAGACGGAATCACCAGGGGCGGTTCGGGCGGTGACCCCGGCGCGGACGCCCGCCGGCCCACCCCTGCTTTGACGGTAAATCAGCAGCTGGCCGCCACTCTCCTGAAGAGAGTCCTATGACGCATTCCCTGCAGAACCCCATTCTCTGGGCTCTTCTCGTCGTCCTCCTCGGCGCAATCGCCGTCATTGTCCTCCAGCGCAGGGCGGCAGCGTCGGCGCGACAGGACTCCGACGCGCTCAGAGCCCACTACGCCGCGTTGGAGAGCGACTTCTCGCAATCCGTCGAGGCGGCTCACGTGCGCGCCGACGAAGAGACCAAAACGGTTCTCAAGTCCGCCATGCGAACCCTTCAGGGCCTCGCCGCCGAACAGCAGCTGGTCATTTCCCGGCTGCAGAACAAGTACGGCGACTCGGTCATCCTGGAGGACCTCCTGGAGATCGACCACACGAACTCGCAGTTCGGCCGGCGTGCCCAGTCCATCGCCGTCCTGTGCGACGGATGGCTGGGCCGGCAGCGCGAGGTGGCGTCGATCTACGACGTGGTCCGCAGCGCGCAGGGCCGGATCCGGCATTTCCGGCGGGTCGAGATTCTTTCCCAGGTCAATTACGGAATCACCAGCCGGGCCGTCGAACCGGTGGCGCTGGTGCTCGCCGAACTGCTCGACAATGCTACCAGCTATTCCAGCCCCGACACGATGGTGGAAATCAATATCCGCACCGTGCCGAAGGGCATTTGCATCGTCGTCGACGACGCCGGTATCGGCATGAACGACGAGGAGCGCAGCCGGGCGGACAAGCTGCTGTCGACCGAGCGGGTCTCCGGCGTCTCCTCGCTCGGGAACCCGCCGCAGTTCGGTTTCGCGGTGGCCGGCGTGCTCAGCGAGCGTTTCGGTTTCGAGGCCTCGGTGGATTCCTCCTCGCCCTACGGCGGTGTGCGCGCGGTTCTCCTCCTGCCGCACGAACTCCTCACCGCCATGCCGGAGCAGCGGCCGACGGAGGCCGGCCCCGGCGGCGCCGAGACGGCCCGCAACCCGTTCGAGGCCGCGCCGGTCGCGGCCGCGACCGGCGCCGACGGCCTGCCGAAGCGGCGCCGCAAGCGGCCGATGTCCGTCGTGCCGGCCGAGCCGGTCGCCGCCGACGCCCAGGGCTTCGGCCAGGGCTTCGGTCAGCCCTTCGGCGCACCGGCCCCCGGGACGCCGGTCCGCTCCGGCGCGGAGACGGCGGCGATCATGGGCGCCTTCCAGCGAGGCACCCAGTCCGGCCGGGCGACGAGTCCGGACGCCGCGGAGACGACGAGCAGCCCAACCGCTGCAAGTAGTGAAGGACATGAGTACCCGTGAACAACGACCTGTCATGGATGCTTGACAGTGCCCTGGAGATCCCCGGTGCCCTGCACGCGGTCCTGATATCCGCGGACGGCCTGCTGATGGCCCGGACGAGGGAGATCGGCAAGGACGACGCGGACCGGGTCGCCGCCGGGATGAGCGGAGTGCAGTCGCTGAGCCGTTCGCTCGCCTTCTTCTGCAACGGCTCCCAGCAGCAGTGGCGGCAGACCCTGGTGGAGTTCGACGGAGGCTGGGTCTTCCTCATCTCCGCCGGCCAGGGCGCCTACCTCGGCGTCTCGGCCTCCCCGGACGTCGACATGGCGGACATCACCTTCCGGATGCAGCAGCTCGTCGGACAGCTCGGCAAGGCGCTCATGGCGCCCCCGCGCGAGAACCTCGGCGTGCGCCCATGACGAGCCGTGGCGAGCACGGCCCCGACGCTGCCCCGCCCTTGGTGAGACCGTACGTCATCACCAAGGGCCGGGGGCTGCCGGACGACGAGCAGCTCTCCCTGGTCACGCTGGTCACGGCGGCGGGCGACGAGCAGCAGCGCCCCACCCGACGGCTCTCCCCCGAGGAGCAGGGCCTGCTCGAATTATGTGCCGCGGGCTACCTCACGGTGGCCGAGATCGCCGGACACACCCGGCTGCCCCTGGGCGTGGTGAGGATCCTTCTCTCGGCCCTCAGTGAAGGCGGCTACCTTCTCGTGCGGCCGCCCGTCGCGCGTGCCTCCCTGGTGGACACGCGCATCCTTCAGGAGGTGCTGAATGGACTTGAGGCCAAGTTTGGATGAGCGGGCCTACGTCCGCGACGGAGCCAACCAGACCGCCGTGAAGATCCTCGTCGTCGGGCACTTCGCGGTGGGCAAGACCACCTTCATCGGCTCGATCTCCGAGATCACCCCGCTGTCCACCGAAGAGACCATGACGCGGGCCGGGGAGGCGGTCGACGACCTCAAGGGGGTCAGGAGCAAGACCACCACGACCGTCGCCATGGACTTCGGCCGACTGACCCTCAGCGACCGCGTCGTGCTGTACCTGTTCGGGACCCCCGGGCAGTTGCGCTTCGTGCAGATGTGGGAGGACATGGCACGCGGCGCGCTCGGCGCGCTGGTGCTGGTCGACCCCGACCGGCTGGCGGACTCCTTCGCCGTGATCGACCTGATCGAGCAGTACGGGCTCGACTACGCGATCGCCGTCAACCGCTTCGACGGCACGCCGGTCTACCAGGAGGCCGCCCTGCGGGAGGCGTTGGACCTGCTGGACGACACCCCCGTGGTCACCTGCGACGCCCGCGACGAGAAGTCCTCCGCCGAAGCATTGATCAGACTGGTCCGTCACTTGCTGGACCGTGTCCACTAGGAGCAGACATGGACGCTGAGTCCACCGCACTCGTGCCCCCGCCCGGGTGCCCCGCCCACGGCAGCGGCGAACGGATACCCCTGTACGGGTCGCAGTTCGCGGCCGACCCGCAGGCCTACTACGCCTACATGCGCCACTTCGGGGCGACCACGCAGGTCGAACTCTCCCCGGGCGTCGAGGCCACCCTGGTCACCGACTACACCGCCGCGCTGCAGCTGCTGCAGGACCCGGCCGCCTTCCGGAAGGACTCGCGCCGCTGGCGGGACCTCAACGAGGGCCGGGTCCCCGCCGACAGCCCGGTCCTGCCGCTGCTGGCCTACCGGGCCAACTGCATGTTCAGCGACGGGGTCGAGCACCTGCGGCTGCGCCAGGCCGTCACCGACAGCCTCGCCCGAATAGACACCCGCCGGCTCACCCAGCGCATCGGGCAGATCTCCGACTACCTCATCGCCCAGTTCAGCGCGCGCGGCTCGGCCGACCTCGTCGGCGAGTACTCCAAGCAGCTGCCGCTGTTCGTCTTCAACGAGCTCTTCGGCTGCCCGGCCGACATCGGCGACCGGGTGCTGTTCGGCATCTCCGGCATGTTCGACGGCGTCAACGCCGCCCGGGCGGCCGACGTCCTGATGCAGGCCGCGGCCGACCTGGTGGCCCTCAAGCGGACCAGGCCCGGCGAGGACGTCACCTCCTGGCTGATGCAGCACGAGGCCGGCCTGGACAACGAGGAGATGGTCCACCAGCTCGCGCTGCTCCTGGGCGCGGGCGCCGAGCCGCTGCGCAACCTCATCGGCAACACCCTGCACCGGCTGCTCACCCACGACCAGTACGCCCACAAGGGCGGCCTGATCGCCGAGGCGCTCGACGACACGCTGTGGGGCAACCCGCCGCTGACGAACTACGCGCCGCACTACCCCGCGGCCGACATGGAGTTCGCCGGCACGAAGCTGAACGCCGGCGACCTGGTGCTGGTCAGCATCGCGGCCGCCAACACCGGCGGTGCCGGAAGCAACCGGGCCCATCTGGCGTGGAGCGCGGGCCCGCACGCCTGCCCCTCCAAGGAGCCCGCCCGGCACATCACCGTGACGGCCATCGAGAACCTGTTCAACCGGCTGCCCGACATCGAACTCGCGGTGCCGGCGGACAGCCTGACCTGGCGTCCGGGCCCGTTCAGCCGGGCGCTGTCCGCCCTGCCGACCCGGTTCACCCCGGTCCAGGAGGCACCCAGGCCCGCCGCGGCCCGGGCAGCCGCACCCGCCCGGGAGGAGCACAGCACCGGAGCCCGCAAGGAGCGCGGGCTGTGGAGCTCCTTCCTGACCTGGCTCGCCAAGTGAGCGGCACAGCCGAAAGACCGGGCGTGCCGACGCTCGGGGAGTTCACCGCGCGCCAGCTGCGGGGACTGTGCGAGGTCGCGGGCCTCGGCGAGCAGGACGCCCGGACCTACCAGGACGTCCTCGTCGAGGCCCTGGGGCCGGAGGCCGGACGGCGGCTGGACCTGCCGCCGTCCGGTCGGACCTTCCTGTCCGACGACCACACGCCGGTGGAGTACTCGCTCTCCTTCCGACCCGACGGCGCGCCCGACCTGCGGGTGCTGCTGGAGCCGGGCTGCGGCAGCGGGACCCTGGAGGAGAACGGCCGCGCCGGACTGGACACCGTCCGCGCCATGTCCCGCCGCTGGGGGTTCTCCGCCGCCTGGCTGGACAAGGTGGAGGACCTCTTCCTGCCGGCCTCCCCGCACGGGCCGCTGGCCCTGTGGTGTGCCCTGGAGCTTCGCCCCGGCGGCGTCCCCCGGGTCAAGGTGTACCTGAACCCCGCCGCCCGCGGCCCCGCCCGGGCGGCCGAAACGCTGCGCGAGGCGCTGGAGCGGCTCGGCCTCCCGCAGGCGTTCGCGGCCCTGCCGCCGGGCGACGGCTACCCGTTCCTCGCCCTGGACCTCGGCGACTGGGAGCAGCCCCGGGTCAAGGTCTACGTCCGTCACCCCGGCCTGCCGGCCGCCGAGGCCGGAGAGCTGCCCCGGACGGCCGACGGGCCGACGGCGGCCGAGCTCCGGCACTTCGCGGCGACGGCCGCCGGGACGACGGACGGCGACGCCCGGCTCTCCGGGTTGCCCGTGCTGTCCTGCCACGTCTTCACCGACGCGGCGGCCGACCGGCCGAGCGGCTTCACCCTGCACGTCCCGGTGCGGGACTACGCCCGGCACGACGGCGAGGCCCTGGACCGGGCGGTGGCCCTGCTCGGCCGGCACGGCATGGACCCGGCCCCGCTCCTGCGCGCCCTGCCCTCCCTCACCGGGCGGCGGCCGCGGGACGGCGTCGGGCTGATCGCCTACCTGGCGCTCGCCCACCAGCGGGGCCTGCCGCCGCGGATCACCGTGTACCTCTCCGCGGAGGCCTACAGCGTCCGGCCGCCGACCGGCTGACCCCGCCGGCGCGCGGGCAGGGGCTACTGCGTGCGGAACTCCTGCACGTACGGCACCACGTCGATCTGGATCGAGGCGCCGAGCCCCTGCCCGTAGCGCGCGGCGATGCCGGTCAGGTAGTCGTCGATCTCCTTGTGCATGACATCCCCGGACGGCAGTGCCTCCTCGCCGCCGATGAGCCGGGCCACGTAGTGCGCCTGGGCCTCCAGGGCCCGGGTGATGGCCCCCACCGGGCGGATCAGGCCGACGAAGTAGAGGCCCGGCCGGTCGGGCGCGACGATCCGCCGGTACAGCTCCACCCGTCCGCTCGGGCCGACCGGGCAGTCGGCGGGCAGGTACGGGTAGGACATCCGGTAGCCGGTGCACCAGACGACCGTGTCGGCCTCCACCGCGGACCCGTCGGTGAACCGGACCAGGTTCCCCTCGAAGGAGTCGATCCCCGGCTTGGGGATCACCGCGCCGTGCCGGATCCGGCTGAAGATCTCGTCCGAGACGGTCACCGCGGAGGAGAAGATCGGATGGTCGGGTTCGGGAAGCCCGTAGTCCGACAGCCGGCCCCGGGCCACCAGCAGGGCCTGCTCGATGTACTCGCGCCGCTCGGCCAGCGACATGGCGGTGAACCAGGGCGACTCGGCGATCACGTCGCACGATATGCCGTAGAGCTGCTTCGGGACGACGTGCAGCCCCCGGCGCACCGAGAGCACGGTCGCCGCCGCGTGCCGGGAGAGGTCGGCGGCGATGTCCACGGCCGAGGCGCCGAGGCCCACCACGACCGCCCGCCGGCCGCGGAACTCGGCGCCCTCCTGGTAATCGACGGCGTGCAGCATGCGGCCGGTGAAGGACCCGGCGCCGGCCGGCACCGGATCCGGCAGCAGCGGCTCCGCGTTGGCGCCCGAGGCGACGACCACCCGCGCGAAGCGCCTCGTGCCGGCGACCCCGTTCGCGTCCCGGGAAGCCACCAGCCAGGATCCGTCGAAGTCCTGCCGGACCGACAGCACCTCGGTGCCGAACTCGATGCGCGGTGGCAGGCCCGCCCACTCGGCGAAGGCCCGCAGGTAGGCGGCCATCTCGTCGTGCCGGGGATAGGTCGGGAAGGAGTCCGGCATCGGGAACGCGGCGTAGCCGGTCAGCTCCTTCGCGGTGTTCAGGTGCAGGGACCGGTAACCCGGCCCGTGCTCCCCGGCACCGGGCTTGCGCCAGATCCCGCCGACCTCCGAAGCCTTCTCCAGACAGACGAAGTCGACGCCCCGCACCGCCAGCGCGTGCGCGGCGGCCAGACCCGCCGGCCCCGCGCCGATGATGCACACCTGCGCGGCTCCGCGCCCGTCAACGGCATACGACCCATCCGGGAGGTTCCCCACGGAACGCCCCCCCTTCCCATCGAACCGGCCTGGACACCCCCGTCGGCGTCACCCCCGGGAGGGCGGCGCCGACAAAGTAAACCTCAGGTCACGGCAGCCGAACAGGGACCAAGGGCGTACAAATGGTGCGCCGACGGGAAACAGTCCGGGCAGAAAAGGGCGGAGGGCAACACGAAAAGCGGGCCAGGATTTCTCCTGGCCCGCTCAGCGGTGTCCGAGGGGGGACTTGAACCCCCACGCCCGATAAAGGGCACTAGCACCTCAAGCTAGCGCGTCTGCCATTCCGCCACCCGGACGGGGTGTTGTCCTCGCGGCTTCCTTCTGTTCGTCGGCCGCGCTGACAGATGTAACTGTAGCAGTGATCCGCTGCCGGTCCCAAAACGGCTCCGGACGGGGGAGCGCAGGTTGCGGCGGCGTGTCGCCGCGTATCCGGGGGGTGGATCCGGGTCGGGGGCTGGGAGAGGATGGTCGGACGTGCTCGTGCGGCCCGGGCGGAGGTCCCGGGGGTGGCGCTGGGGCGCCGGTGCGGGCTGGAGACGAGGAGTGACCGTGAGCGAGCGGAGCGAGTCGGCGGAGCGGGCGGCGGCGCCGAAGGTGACGGGTGAGTCCGAGGTCGCCGACCTCTGCCGCGATCTGATCCGGATCGACACCAGCAACTACGGCGACGGCTCCGGCCCGGGGGAGCGGAAGGCGGCCGAGTACGTGGCCGAGCAGCTCGCCGAGTTCGGCCTGGAGCCGCAGATCATCGAGTCGGCCAAGGGGCGGGCGTCCACCGTGGTCCGGATCGAGGGCGAGGACCGTTCGCGTCCGGGCCTGCTGATCCACGGGCACACCGACGTCGTGCCCGCCAACGCCGCGGACTGGACGTACGACCCGTTCGCCGGGGAGATCGCGGACGGCTGCGTCTGGGGCCGCGGCGCGGTCGACATGAAGGACATGGACGCGATGACCCTCGCGGTCGTCCGCGACCGGCTGCGCACCGGCCGCAAGCCCCCGCGGGACCTGGTGCTGGCCTTCCTGGCCGACGAGGAGGCGGGCGGCACCTACGGCGCCCGCTACCTGGTGGACAAGCACCCGGGCCTCTTCGAGGGCGTGACCGAGGCGATCGGCGAGGTCGGCGGCTTCTCCTTCACGGTCAACGACCGCACCCGGCTCTACCTGGTGGAGACCGCCGAGAAGGGCATGCACTGGATGCGGCTCACGGTCGAGGGCCGGGCCGGGCACGGGTCGATGGAGAACGACGACAACGCCATCACCGAGCTGTGCGAGGCGGTGGCCCGGCTCGGGCGGCACCAGTTCCCGCTGCGGATCACCAAGACCGTGCGGGCCTTCCTGGACGAGCTGTCGGACGCGCTGGGCGTCGAGCTCGACCCGGAGAACATGGACGAGACGCTGCGGGTGCTCGGCGGCATCGCCAAGATGATCGGCACCACGCTGCGCAACACGGCCCAGCCGACCATGCTCGGCGCCGGCTACAAGGTCAACGTGATCCCCGGCCAGGCCACCGCGCACGTGGACGGCCGCTTCCTGCCCGGCTACGAGGAGGAGTTCCTGGCCGAGCTGGACAGCGTGCTCGGCCCGCGCGTGAAGCGCGAGAGCCTGCACTCGGACAAGGCGATCGAGACCGGCTTCGACGGCGCCCTGGTCGAGGCGATGCAGACCGCGCTGCGCGCCGAGGACCCGATCGCCCGGGCGGTGCCGTACTGCCTCTCCGGCGGTACGGACGCCAAGTCGTTCCAGGACCTCGGGATCCGCTGCTTCGGCTTCGCGCCGCTGCAGCTGCCGCCGGAGCTGGACTTCGCCGGGATGTTCCACGGCGTGGACGAGCGGGTGCCGGTGGACGGCCTGAAGTTCGGCGTGCGGGTGCTGGACCGGTTCATCGACGCCTGCTGAGCGCCCGGCGACGGCCCACCCCCGGAGCCTCCGGGGGTGGGCCATCGCCGTTCTGACAGATCGATTTCCTGTTCGTAGTATCACCGGTCTGGGTGAAGCGGGCGTCCGGTCCGTACCCCGTCTGCCGCAACGTCGTTCCTTCCTGTGACGGCCCGGAACCGATTTCCGGGTGTTCATACAGGAGGAATGATGAAGATCAAGAAGATCGCCGCCGTGACCGCTGCCGCCGGTGGCCTGGTGCTCGCCGCCACCGGTGTCGCCTCCGCCCACGGCGGGGCCGGTGCCGAGGGCGTGGTCGCCGGCTCCCCGGGCGTGCTGTCCGGCAACCAGATCCAGATTCCGGTGCACATCCCGGTCAACGTCTGCGGCAACACCATCAGCGTGATCGGTGTGCTGAACCCGGCGTTCGGCAACACCTGCTTCAACGTCTGAGCCCACGTCGGTCGTTGAGCCGGGCCCCCGGACGGCGTGCGCGTCGTGCCGGGGGCGCTTGTTTTTCCGGACCGCCCCGCGTCCGGCCCGTGAGATCCCTCGAAAGGGTGAATGGGCGTGGAACCGGCCAACCTCCTCGTGGATTCCTTCGTTCTCTCCGTTGCAGCCGAGGACCTCCCCGCTTATTCGGAAATTCCGACTTTCGGGAGGTCGTCATGTCGTCTCGAAATGTCAGGGGAAAATATGAGGAACGCAGCCAAGAAGGGGCTCCTCACGGCCGTGGCCACCGGCAGTGTGCTGGCCTCGACCGCCGGTTACGCCTACGCGGGCGCCGGCGCGGAGGGTGTCGCGGCAGGCTCGCCGGGTGTCGCCTCCGGCAACTCGGTGCAGGTGCCGATCGAGGTGCCGATCAACGCCTGCGGCAACACGGTCGACGTGATCGGCTTGCTGAACCCGTCCTACGGCAACAAGTGCGCCAACGTCTCCGGCCACCCCGGCGGCAGCGCGCACGTCGGCGGCGCCCAGTCGGGCGGCGCGAGCGCGGGCGGCGCCCACACCGGCGGCGGCCAGTCCGGCGGAGCGGGCGCGAGTGCGGGCGGTGCCCAGGCCGGCGGTGCCCAGGCGGGCGGCGGCCAGGCCGGTTCGGGAGCGGCCGGCGCCGCCGCGGGCACGGCGGCGTCGGGGGCGACGGCCGCCGGGACGGCCACCGGCTCGCCCGGAGTGATCTCCGGCAACAGCGTCCAGGCCCCGGTGCACGTCCCGGTCAACGCCTGCGGCAACTCGATCGACGTGGTCGGCGCCCTCAACCCGGCCTACGGCAACAACTGCGCCAACGTCGCCGCCCCGGCGCCCAGCAAGCCCGCCGCGCCGCAGGAGGACTGCCCGCCGGAGGAGCACGCGCCGCACAGCGCCCCGCCGCCGGCCGCCCCGAGCGACCACGAGGGCACCCAGGGCACCCCCCGGGGCGGCAACGGTCCGACCGAGGCCGCGCCGACCGCGCCGTCGGCGGCCCCCGCCCCGCAGCAGGCCGCCCCGGCGGTGCGTCCGGCCGCCGCGCACGCCGGCCCGGCCGTCGCGGAGGCCGACCACCAGCTGGCCGCCACCGGCGCCGGCAACACCGAGCTGCTCGGTGCGGCCGGCCTGGCCCTGCTGATCGGCGGCGGCGTCCTCTACCGCCGCGCCCGCGCCGGCGCCCGCTGAGCCTCCACGGCGCACCGGGCACACCGGACACGCCGGGCGCGCGGGGGGTCGACCCGCCGCGCGCCCGCCGTCACCAGCTCCGGACCTGCCGGATGATCCGCCGGCGCAGCAGCACCGTGCGGCTGCCGTCCGGCAGCAGGCGGAGCCTGTCCAGTTCCCAGTGCCCGTACTCGGCGTGATCGGTGAGCAGTTGGCGTGCCGCGTTGCGGGACGTTCCGCGCGGCATGCGCAGCGACTGGTACTCGTACTCCGGCTGCCGGACCGGCTTCGGTGGGGTCAAAACGCTCCTCCTGAGGGACACCTGCGGGCAAGCCTACGGCCTGCCTCCGACAGCGGGCCCGGGTATTTCCGGCCGCCCGGCCCGCTTCGCACTGACAGCGCATCAGTTCCTTTGCTCCTGGGGAGGACATACCCCCGGCGCGCCGCGCGAAGCGGCACCCGGACGGCCCGCGCGGACCGCGTGCGCGGGCGCCCGGCGCACGCCGCCGTCCGGCACCCCGGGGGACAGACCCACGCGGAACGGACATCGCGGGGGAAGTTGCGGTGAAATCGCGGGTGTAGGTGACAACCGCTGTGCGTACCGGCACCGAGGGGAGATAGCGTCTGCACCATGTCTGATGCCGCGCAGCCCACCATTGCCGAGGTACGCGCCGCCGCCGAGGCGGTCAAGGCCGCCATCGACCGTCATCTGGAAGCGGTGTCGAGCCAGAGCGCAGCGGACGATTCCGCTGTGTCCACCGCCTACGAGCAGCTGGCGACGGCGGCCATCGCGTACGACCAACTCCTGTACGAGGTCTACGACGAGGTCACCCCCTTCGAGGTCCCCGGTGACGAGGGTCCGGGCGGGTACCACGGCCCCGAACAGCCCGAGGCGATCAGCGTGCTGATCCGCCGCGACTACCACGTCGTCGACCCGAAGCGGCTGCGCGCCCAGGCCGAGCGGCTGGACGACTCGCTGACCCCGGGCGGGGGCTCGGAAGGCGGCGGGGTGAACGCCGCGATCGGCGTGCTGTTCGGCGAGTTCGAGCCGGACGAGATCGCCGCCCGCAGCGAGGAGTTCGGGCTGGAGGAGGCCGACTCCACGCTCTGGGTGGCGGCCGCCGAGCCGAGCGAGCCGGGGGAGTGGCTGCCGGAGCCGTTCGAGCACGCCGATCCGCAGCTGCTGATCTGCCGCTTCGACGTGAGCGAGGTCTACGACGACGAGGACCCCGACGACTGACCCGTCGGCGGGCCCGGGGCGGAGTGCCCCGGGCCCGAGCGTCCGCCGGGGCGCATGATTTCGGACGTTCCCGGCGCGGACGGCGCCGGTCAGTAGGACTCGGCCGCGTTCTCCGCGAGGATCGCGCGCAGCCGCGTGGTGCGGGGTGCGGCCGGGCGCCCGGCGACGGCCTGCGGGAGCGCCGGGCCGGCGGAGTGGACCACCGAGAGGTGGCGCTCGCCGCGGCCGAACGCCGTGTACACCCACTGCCGGGTGAGTGCCGCGGCCGCGTCCTCCGGCACCACCACCACCGCGCCCGGCCAGCGGCGGCCGACCGCCTGGTGGACGGTCAGTGCCCAGCCGTGCCGCAGCTTTCCGGCCTCGGCGGGCGCGACGGTGCGGCGGGTGCCGTCGGGGTACTCCAGGTGCAGACCGGTGGCGTCACCGTCCAGCACCCGGGCGAGCCTGGTGTGGCCGGGCGCGGGCGAGTCGGCGACCCGGTCGCCCGGGTCGAAGCCGCCGAACCGGCCCGGGCCCGGGTTGAGCCGGGCCTTGGCGGCGGCGTTCAGCGCGCGGGTGCCGGCCCCGCCGCCGTGCCCGGGGGTGAGCAGGACGACCTGCTCGGACGGGATGCCGAGGGCGCGCGGGATCGAGTCGGTGAGCAGCTGGACGGCGCGGTGGACGGCCTCCCCGGCGTCCTTGGCGGTCAGGATGACCACCTCCTTGTCGGGCGCCTCGACCGGCTGGAGCTCGCCGATGCCGACGCCCGAGACCAGCTCGCCGATCGGGCCGAAGTCGGGGGTGCGGGAGGCGACGGCCGGGCAGGCCTTGGCGGCCAGCAGGTCGGCGAAGAACCGGCCGGGGCCGGCCGACCAGAGCTGGCCCGGGTCGCCGCTGAGCACCAGACGGGTGCCGTCGGCCAGCGACTCCAGCAGGGTGGCGGCCAGCTCGACGTCCAGCAGCGGGGCGTCCAGGACGATCAGCAGGTCGAGCGCGAGCGTGCCGTCGGCGGACCGGCCGGGGCCGGCCGCTCCGGCGAGCAGCTCGGCCAGCGTGGCGACGGGCGCGGGCGCGCCGGCGGGGGCGTCGGCGAGCGGGGCGAGTGCGGCGAAGGCGGCCCGGCCGTGGTCGGTCCAGGTGGCCGCCCAGGCCCGCAGGCCGAGGCCGGTGGCGGCGGCCAGCAGGGCGGCCGGTTCGGCGCGGGCGGCCTCACCGCCGGTGTGCAGGACGAGCGCGCTCTCGGCGGCGGCCCGGACGAGGGCGGTCGCGGAGGAGGACGGGGCGGCGGCCGCGGCGGCCTCCCAGGCGGCCGGCCCGGGGGCGGCGGGCGCCTCCGCGGCGGCTTCGGGGGCCTGCGGGCCGGCCTCGGTGCCGGCGTCCCCGTCGGCGTCAGTTTCGGCCTCGGCCTCGGCCCCGGTGCCGGCGTCCCCGTCGGCGTCAGTTTCGGCCTCGGCCTCGGCCCCGGTGCCGTCGTGGGTGCCCTCGTCGGCGTCCTCGTCGGCGTCCTCCGTGAGGTCCTCCGCGAGGTCCTCGCCGGGGACGAAGGTGGACATCAGCCGGACCAGGCCGTCGGCCAGGCTCTCCTCGGCCAGTGCCAGCCGCTCCAGGGCGAGCAGGGTGCGGGTCGGCGGCTCGTCCTCGTCGTCCCCGCCCGCCGTGTGCGCCTCGGCGCCGGTGAGCTCCTCCTGGAACGGCATCGCCCGGCCGTCGAGCACGGCGGCCTGGACGGCGGCGGCGGAGTCCGGCACACCGAGGCGCTCCAGCCCGGCGGTCACCTCGCCGATCTCCAGGGCCGAGTGGCCGCGCAGCGCCGCCTGCTCCAGCAGCCAGCCGACCAGCGCCTGGGCCCGCCGCGGGTCGCCCGGCCCGGCCTGCGCGCCGAGCAGGCCGCGGGCGAAGCCGTCCGCGTGCTCCGGGCGGACGCCGGGCAGGGTGAGCACGGCCCACGGGTCCTCGCGGAGCTGCTCGGCCGCGCCGTCGCCGAAGGCCGCCACGGCGGCGCCGGCCAGGGCGGCCGGGGCGCCGCCCGCCGTCAGCGCCTCGGCGGTGGCCTTGAGCGCCTGTGCCCGCTGCTCGTCGGTCACCGGCCGGTCGGCCCCGGCGGCGCCCGCCTCGCCCGCGGGCGCGCCCGCGGGGGC
>NZ_JBHVPZ010000059.1:0-21563 GCF_042887135.1 Kitasatospora sp. NPDC057965 | reverse complement strand
GACCAGCCGCCTGACCGCCAACCCGGACAGAACCGGGCAATACCTCCGCCCGAAACCACTCGCGGCAGCCTAAAACGGTATCGAACACCCTCTGAGACGCCCGCCCGCTCAGGCGGGGCGCACCTCCTGGAGCAGCCCCCAGGTGAAGTCCGCCGTGCAGGCCCGGGGTCGGCCCCCGGCGTCCGGGGCGGTGAAGTCCAGCCGGAACCTGGTCGGCGCGCTGCCCTCCCGCGGCACGGCGGTCGGGAAGGCGGCGCCGACGTCGGCCACCACACAGCTCCACGGCGTCAGCTCGTCGAGCGTGCGCGGCACCGGCGCCGGGGTGCCGGGCGCCCGCACCAGCCAGGCGTTGAGCTCCGCCCCGCCCGGGCCGACCAGCACCTCGAAGCGCAGCCCGGGCCAGAGCGGCAGCGCCCACTGCCGCGCGGTGCAGGCGAGGTCCCCGACCCGCCGCGCCGCCTCCGCCTCCGGCGGGCCGAGCACGGCCGCGTAGCGCCGCGCGCCGGACGGGAACCCCGGCGCGCGCTGCATCGCCTGCCACCGCTTGTTCGCCTCGCGCATCCCGGCCCGGCTCGCCCCCAGCCGGCGCACCGCCTCCTCGACCAGCTCCGGCCGGAAGTCCGCCATCCGCCGCAGCAGCACCAGCTGGAACTCCGTCACCCCGAATCCATCGACCACCCGCGCAGGCTACCCGCCCGGACACCGGGTGTGGCCTGCTCGCCACGGGCGCCGTCGTCGGGAAGGCTCGTCGTGCAGTCGTCGTGCAGTCGCCGTTGTGCGGTCGCCGCCGCGCGTGTGACGCGTCGCCGCCACACGGGCGACGGCGGTTGCGACCGTTCCGCCGAAGCCCCCGCGAGGAGTCCCGTGATCGAGTACCGCGTCCGCGTCCACCCCAGTGCCGACCGCCTGCCGCGCGAGGAGCAGCTCGCCTGGCGGCTCGCCGCCGTGGCCACCGCCACCGAGGAGCTCGACCCCGACAGCGCCGGGATGGCCGTCAACCGGGTGATCGACAACGCGGCGGTGGCCGTCGCCGCGCTGCTGCACCGGCCGGTCGCGGTCGCCCGCGCCCAGGCGCACGCCCAGGTCCACCACGCCGCGCCCGGCGCCCGGGTGTTCGGCAGCCTCACCCGGGTCTCCCCCGAGTGGGCGGCCTGGGCCAACGGCACGGCGGTGCGCGAGCTGGACTTCCACGACACCTACCTCGCCGCCGACCACTCCCACCCCGGCGACAACATCCCGCCGCTGCTGGCCGCCGCCCAGCACACCGGCCGCACCGGCGCGGACCTGCTGCGCGCCGTCGTCACCGCCTACGAGGTGCACGTCGCCCTGGTCAAGGGCATCAGCCTGCACACCCACGGGATCGACCACGTCGCCCATCTGGGCGCGGCCACCGCCTGCGGCATCGGCGCGCTGCTGCGGCTGCCGACGGAGACGGTGTACCAGGCCGTCCAGCAGACGGTGCACACCACCACCGCCACCCGGCAGTCCCGCAAGGGCGAGATCTCCAGCTGGAAGGCGTTCGCCCCGGCCTTCGCCGGCAAGGCGGCGATCGAGGCGGTGGACCGGGCGATGCGCGGCGAGCGCTCCCCCTCCCCGGTCTACGAGGGCGAGGACGGCTTCCTGGCCTGGATGCTGGACGGACCGCGCTCGGACTACCGGGTCCTGCTGCCGGAGGACGGCGAGCCGCGCCGGGCGATCCTGGACACCTACGCCAAGGAGCACGCCGCCGCGTACCAGGCCCAGGCGGTCATCGACCTGGCCCGGCGGCTGCGCGAACGGACCGGGCCGCCGACCGCCGTGCGCTCGATCGTGCTGCACACCAGCCACCACACCCACCACGGCATCGGCTCCGGCTCGAACGACCCGCAGAGGTACGACCCGAAGGCCGGCCGGGAGACCCTTGGCCACTCGGCCCCGTACGTCCTCGCCGTCGCCCTGGAGGACGGCACCTGGCACCACGAGCGCTCCTACGCCCCGGAACGGGCCGCCCGCCCGGAGACCGTGGCGCTCTGGCGGAAGATCAGCACCGTCGAGGACCCGGAGTGGACCCGCCGCCACCACGACCCCGACCCGGAGCGGCGGGCGTTCGGCGGCCGGGCGGTCGTCACCCTGGAGGACGGCACCGTGATCGAGGAGGAGCTCGCCGTCGCCGACGCCCACCCGGCCGGCGCCCGCCCCTTCGACCGGCCCGCCTACGGGCGCAAGTTCCGCACCCTCACCGAGGGTCTCGTCACCCCCGCCGCCCAGGACCGCTTCCTGGACGCCGCCGACAACCTCGCCGAACTGCGCGCCACCGACCTCGACGAGCTGTTCCCCGCCGTCGACACGCCGGCCGTGCGCGAGTACGACGAGAGCCTGCCGAAGGGCCTGTTCTGATGCTGCACACCCGCACCGCCCCCGCCGAGCGCCGCCGCGCCCTGCGCGAACGGCTCTCCGCCGGACGGCTGCTGACCATGACCGCCTGGAGCGCGGGCGCCGGTGCCCGCCCTCCCGGCGGTGCGTCAGGGCGTCGAGGTGTTGCCCGGCCGGCCCAGAGGCACGACGGCCGCCCGTCACCCGGACATCCCCGAACGTCCGTCCAGCGGTACCGTCGCGCCCCTGTGCTACGTCAAGCATGTTGTCGTAGCCTGCCGGGATGAGCGAACGCGTAGTGCCCGAACCCCAGCGGCGGCGCCGACGGCCCACCAAGCAGGGGGTGGTGCTCTCCCACGAGCTGATCGTCGGCACGGCCCTGCGGCTGATCGGGCAGCACGGCGCGGAGGCGCTGACCGTGCGCCGGCTCGGCACCGCGCTGGGGGCCGATCCCAGCGCCGTCTACCGCTACTTCCACAGCGCCGACGACCTGCTGCTCGCCGTCGCGGACGAGCTGATCGGCCGCGCCCAGGAGGGCTGGCGGGCCACCGGGGACTGGCGGGCGGACCTGCGGGCGATCGGTCTGCGCATCCACGCCAGCTATCAGGCCCACCCCCAGGCCGCCCTGCTCGCCGCCCACCGCACCACCGGGCGCACCCACGAGGTCGCCGCCGTCGAAGCGATCCTCGGTGTGCTGCGCACCGCGGGCTTCCCCGACCCGGAGGCGGTGCGGATCTACCACGCGTTCGTCGACCAGAGCCTCGGCTTCGCCGCGCTGGACGCCGCCGCGCTCGCCCTGCCCGCCGCCGCGCAGACGGCGGACCTGCGGGTCTGGCAGGCCTCGTACGCCCGGGTCGACCCCGCGGCCAACCCGCACATCGCCGCCACCGCGCACCTGCTCACCGCCGACATGCGGCGCAGCGGCTACCCGTTCGCGCTGGACCTGCTGCTGGACGCCGTCGAGGCCCGGCTGGCGGCGCGCTGAGGCGACCGCCGGCCGGGCCCGGGGAGATACGACGGCGGGGAGGCCGGGTCAGTCGGCGGTGTGGACAAGCTCGCCGCCGACGTAGGTCCGCAGCACTCGGGCCTCGGCGATCCCGTCGGCCGGGCCGGTGAGGATGTCGCGGTCCAGCACGACGAGGTCGGCGAGGTTCCCGACGGCGAGCACCCCGGCGTCGTCGACGCCGTTCACGTGCGCGGAGCCGGCCGTGTAGGCGGCGATCGCGGAGGCGAGGTCGAGTCGCTGCTCGGGCAGGAACACGCGGTCGTCGGTGGCGTCCGGCTCCCTGCGGTTGACGGCCACGTGCAGTCCGGCCAGCGGGTCGGGGCTGCTCACCGGCCAGTCGCTGCCGGCCGCCAGGGTGGCGCCCGCCCGCTGGAGCGCACCGAACGGGTACTGCCAGGCGGCGCGTTCGGGGCCGAGGAAGGGGATGGTGAGTTCGTCCATCTGGGGTTCGTGCGCCGCCCAGAGGGGCTGGATGTTGGCGACGGCGCCGAGCCGGGCGAAGCGCGGCACGTCGTCCGGGTGGACCACCTGGAGGTGCGCCAGGTGGTGCCGGGTGTCGCGCGGGCCATTGGTGGTGCGGGCCGCCTCGACCGCGTCCAGCGCCTCGCGCACCGCCCGGTCGCCCAACGCGTGGAAGTGCACCTGGAAGCCCAGCGCGTCCAGGTCGGTGACGTACCCGCGCAGGGCGAGCGGATCGACGAAGCTGAGGCCGGAGTTGGCGGTGGCGCAGCCGCAGCCGTCGAGGTAGGGGCTGGTCATGGCGGCGGTGAAGTTCTCCGCGATGCCGTCCTGCATGATCTTCACCGAGCCGGCCCGGAACCTGCCGTGCGTCAACGCGGCGCGCCGCTCGACGAGTTCGGGGATCTGCTCGGCGCCCCGGTCGCGGTCCCACCAGAGCGCTCCGGTCACCCGGGCGGTCAGCGCGCCGGAGCGCGCGGCGGCCAGGTAGGCGTCGGACGGGTCGGGCTGGCCGTTGAACTCCCCGAGCAGGGCGTCCTGCCAGCCGGTGACGCCGAGCGAGTGCAGCAGCCGTTGCGCGCGCAGCAGCCCGTCCAGCCGGTCGGCGGCGGTGGTTGGCGGCAGCAGCCGGGCCACCAGGGCGGTGGCGCCTTCCTGGAGGGTGCCGCTCGGGGTGCCGTCGGGCTCCCGCTCGATCCGCCCGTCGGCCGGGTCGGGGGTGTCGCGGTCCAGGCCGGCCAGCTCCAGGGCCCGGGTGTTGGCCCAGGCGCCGTGGTGGTCGCGGTTGGTCAGGTAGACCGGGCGGTCCGCGACGACGCTGTCGAGCAGCTGGCGGGTCGGCAGTCCGCCGTCGAAGCTCTCCATCGACCAGCCGCTGCCGGTGATCCACTCCTGCTCGGGGTGGGCCTCGGCGTAGTCGCGGATCCGTGCCAGGTAGTCGGTGACGCCGACCGTGCCGGTGAGGTCGCAGGCGGCCAGCTCGGCGCCGCCGAAGACCGCGTGGACGTGCGAGTCCTGGAAGCCCGGCAGCAGCAGCTTTCCGGCGAGGTCCACGACTTCGGTCCCGGGACCGATCAGCTCGCGGACCTCGTCGTGGCCGACGGCGGTGATCCGTCCGCCGGTCACGGCCAGGCTGGTCGCCCGGGTCCGGGCGGCGTCGCCGGTGTGCACGGGGCCGCGAGTGAAGACCAGATCGGCCTTGGTCATGGGTGGTGCTCCGTTCTCGGGTGGTACGGGGTCGTGCGGGGCGGTTCGGGTCGCGCACGGCGGCTCAGGTGGTACGGGGTCAGCGGGTGCCGCCGAGGAAGTACGGTGAGCGCCGCCGCCAGCGGGCCCAGGCCGCCGCGGGCAGGCCGCTGGCGATCATCAGTACCACCACCGAGAGCTCGAACCAGCCGTTGTCGGCGGAGAGTTCGAAGTGGTCGGTGGAGTCGTAGAAGGTCCAGGCGAGGTAGCCGCCGACGACGAGCAGTGTCGCCGCGCCGAGCAGCGGGCCGACGACCGCCCGCAGGCCCTCCAGCACGCTGCTGCGCAGCAGGTGGCGGAAGCGGACGGCGGCCGCGACGGCGGTGAGCGCGTAGTAGAGGGCGACGATGATGCCGATCGCGTTGACGGCGGCGGAGATGAGGTCGTTGACGGTCGGAACGGCGACCGAGCAGAGCGCCAGCAGCACCGCGATCCCGGTGATCAGCAGGGTGCCGGTGGCGGGCGTCGAGTGCCGGGGGTGCAGCCGGGTCCACACCGGGCCGAGCACGCCGTCGCGCCCCATCGCGTAGAGCCCGCGGGCGGTCGGGATCACCGAGGACTGCAGCGAGGCCACCGCGGAGAGCATCAGCGCGATCAGCGGCAGCGCGGCCAGCGGCTGGTCGGCCAGCCGGGCTCCGAAGTACGCCAGCCCGTGCGCGCCGTTGTCCGCCAGCTCGCCGAGCGGGAGCACCCGTTGGAAGGCCGTTCCGGCGAGCAGGAAGAGCGCCAGCATCACCAGCAGGGCGAGCGTGCCGCCCCGCGAGGCGTCGCGCGGGTCGCGGACCTCCTCGCCGACGCTGAACACCGACTCGAAGCCCCAGTAGCAGAACACCGCGAGCACCATGCCCTGCGCCAGGGCCTCGAAGGACGGGATCGCGAAGGGGTTGAACCACTGGAGCGAGAACGGCTGGTCCCCGGCGAACAGCCCGTACCCGCAGAAACCGAGCAGCACCGCGTACTCGAAGACCAGCAGCGCCTTCTGCAGCCGGGCGGCCAGGTCGAGCCCGCGCACCGCGACCAGCGCGGCGCCGATCAGGACGACCAGGCCGATCAGGGTGCACTGGACGGTCGAGTCCGCGTCGAGCCGCAGGCCCGCGATGCTGCGCAGGTGGGCCAGGTCGAGGAGTTGGACGATCGAGGAGCCGGTGACGGTCGTGGTGTAGGCCATGAACACCACGGTGCCGACGGTGTTCACCCAGCCGGTGAGGAAGCCGAGCCAGGGGTTGAGCGTGCGGCCCACCCAGCGGTAGCTGCTGCCGGCGTCCGGCTCCGAGGCGTTCAGCCGTCCGTAGCCGCCCGCGATGGCGAGGACGGGGAGGAAGGCCAGCAGCATGATCGCGGGCAGGTGCAGTCCGACGACGCCGGCCATCAGGCCCAGGCCGATGCCGATGCTGCTGGTCGCGGCGGTGCTGGAGGCGGCGATCGCCGCCCCGTCGAGGAGGCCGAGCGAGCGGCGCATGGAGAGGTGGGAGCTGTCGGCGTCCGTTCTCGGACCGCCGCCCGTGGCCTTCACCGTCGATGCCAAGGGATCACCGCCTTGAGGGTGGGGTGGGGGTGGGGGAAGTGCGAGCCATGAAACCCGGGGCGCCGGAACACGTCAATGCTGTTGTCATAAGGGAGGGGGCGCCGCCCCCCGGCGCGCGGAACAATGGTGAGCGCCCTTACGCCACCGCCCCGGCCGGTCGTACGGTCGCCATCGGCCGACCGTTTCCGACCGCCGCTCCCGGTCCAGGAGGGCCCATGGAACCCCGCTGCCCCATCACCCACGTGCTCGACACCCTCGGCACCGACCTGCACGCCGAAGCCGCCCATCTGCGCACCCACGGCCCGGCCGTCCGGGTCGAACTCCCCGGCCGGGTCCTGGCCTGGTCGGTGACCCGCGCCGACGTCGCCAAGCGGCTGCTCACCGACCCCCGGCTCGCCAAGAACGCCCGGCGCCACTGGCCCGACTGGATCGACGGCCGGGTCGGCCCGGACTGGCCGCTGGCCAGCTGGGTCGCGGTGGAGTCGATGTTCACCAGCGACGGCGAGGACCACCACCGGCTGCGCACCCTCACCTCGCCCTCGTTCGGCCCGCGCCGGGTGGAGGCGCTGCGGCCCCGGGTGCGGGCGATCACCGCCGCCCTGGTCGACGGGCTGCGCGCGGCGGCGCCCGGCGAGCGCGTCGACCTGCACACCCGGCTGTCCTATCCGCTGCCGACCACGCTGATCTGCGACCTGTTCGGCGTACCGGAGGAGCAGCGGCCCGAGGTGCGGCGGGTGGTGGACGGCGCCCTGGAGACCGACGCCACCCCCGAGCGCGCCAAGGCCCTGCTCGACGACCTGTTCGCCGCGATGGCACGGCTGGCCGCCACCAAGCGGGCGACGCCGGGCGACGACATGACCAGCGACCTGATCGCCACCCGCGACGCCCACGGGTCCCGGCTGAGCGAGCCGGAGCTGGTCTCCACCCTGATCCTGATGATCGGCGCCGGGTCGGAGACCACCGTCAACCTCATCGACCACGCGGTGGCGCTGCTGCTCGCCCACCCCGGGCAACTGGCGCTGATCCGCTCCGGCGAGGCGACCTGGCGCGACGCCATCGAGGAGACGCTGCGCCTGGAGGCACCGGTGATGCACCTGCCGATGTACTTCGCGACCGAGGACGTCGACCTCGGCGAGGGCGTGCTGATCCGCGCCGGCGAGCCGGTCCTGTTCGCCTTCGGCGCGGCCGGACGCGACCCGGGGCTGCACCCCGACCGGCCGGAGGAGTTCGACCTCACCCGGCCCGACAAGACCCACCTGGCCTTCGGCCACGGCCGCCACTACTGCCTGGGCGCGCTGCTCGGCACGATGGAGGCCGAGGAGGCGCTGAGCGCCCTGTTCGACGCCTTCCCCGACATCGAACTCGCTGTTCCGGTGGAGGAGTTGCTCCCGCAGGAGTCCTTCATCGTGAACGCCCTGCGGGCCCTGCCGGTCCGGCTCACGTCCGCTGTCGGATAGTCGCCGCGCGGGCGCCGGCGCCGGCTGTCGGTGGCACCGCCTACCGTACGCCCATGGAGAATCACCCCGCCGTGGTACGCCTGGAGACCTGGTCCGAGCAGGACGCCCCGCTGCTCTCCGCCCTCAACGCACCGGAGCTGATGACCCACCTCGGTGGCCCGGAGACCGAGGAGAAGCTGGCCGACAGGCACCGCCGCTACGTCGCCCTCTGTGCCCGACCGCCCTCCGAGGGGCGGATGTTCCGGATCGTGCTGCTGCCGGAGGGTGCGGCGGCGGGCGGCATCGGCTTCTGGGCACGGGAGTGGGAGGGCGAGGAGGTGTACGAGGCCGGCTGGGCGGTGCTGGCGGCCTTCCAGGGCCGCGGGGTGGCGACGGCCGCCGCCCGCGCGGTGGTGGCCGAGGCCCGGGCCGCCGGGCTCCGCCGCCACCTGCACGCCTTCCCCTCGGTGGACAACCCCGCGTCCAACGCGGTGTGCCGGGGCGCGGGCTTCGAACTGCTGGGCCCCCGGGACTTCGAGTACCCGCCGGGCCGTCCGATCCGCTGCAACGACTGGCGCTTCGACCTCCGGGGGCCCTGACCCCGGGAAGACCGGGCCGCCCCGGGCCCGGTGAACGGGCCCGGGGCGAGCCGGCGGGGCGGGGTCGGACGGGACGGGATCAGGCGGCGCCGTTGCGGCGGCGCAGCAGGAAGACACCGGCGGCGGTGGCGAGGGCCGCCGCTCCGCCGACGGCCGCGACCTGGGGGTTGATCATCGGCACGGCCTCGGCGGGCGCGGCGCCACCGCACTCGGCGTGGCCGATGGTCAGGTTCGCGCCGTTGAGGATCGGCAGCAGGGCGATCCGGACGGCGTTCACGGTGAGCACGCCGTTGGCGTCGGTGGTCTGCTCGTTGAGGACGATGGTGGCGACCCCGGGCACGTTGACCTGGGTGTTGGGGGCGGCGCCGGCCTGCAGCGTGATCGCCGGGAGCAGCGGGACGCGGACCGTGCCGCCGGCTATGAGGCCGGAGCCGGTGGCGCCGGTCGGGGTGGCGGTACAGGTCGAGTTGACGCCGGTGAGCGAGACGGTGGCGAGGGTCAGGTCGACGCCGAGCGAGTCGACCGTCGCGGAGGCCCCCGAGGTGCCGGCCTGCGGGTCGCCGGAGGTGGTGGCGGTGAGCACCGAGTCGGTGGCGAACGGCCCGAGGTGGACGCCGGCCAGGGTGTTGGTTCCGCCCGAGGGGTAGGTGGAGGACGGCATCGGGGAGACGGAGACCAGGCTGCCGACGGCGTCCGCGGCCACCACGTAGGCCTTGGCCTGGGGCGCGGCGAGCGCGGCCCAGGCCGGGGCGGCGGTGCAGACCAGCGTGGCGGTCAGAGCGGCACCGGCGAGCAGGCGGGTGCGGTTGCGGGTGCGACGAGAGGTCATGGTGGTGGTGCCTTTCGCGGGGACGGGAGGAGGGGGACGGTCGGTGACGGGGCGGGGGACGGCGGGGCCGCGCGCGGCCGTCGGGCGGTGCGCGGGCCGGTCGGCGGGCGCTCATCGCGCCGGCTCGCCGAGGACGGCCGGAGGCGGCGAGGCACTCGCGACGGCGGCGGGTGCGACAGGCGCGGGGGCGGCGGCGACCCGGGCGGTCTTGTGCCAGGAGTTGCGCCGGCACAGCACCCGCCAGGCCGCCCGGACGGCGACCAGGTAGGTCGTGGCGGCGTACAGGGCCAGCGCGAGCCCGTACCCGAGCGCGGCCAGCCGCCCGGTGCCCGGCTCGCAGCGCCGCCGGTAGAGCGGCCCCCAGATCGCGAACTCGCCGACCCCCAGCAGCAGGTAGAGCGTCAGCAGCAGCGCGCCGCCCTGCCGCAGGAAGGCGAGAACGAACTCCGGGTAGACCACGAGGTTGTAGCCGAACGCCGCGATCGGCACGGTGTACACCACCAGGCCGACGAGCTGCAGCCACGGCTGGCTCATGAAGTAGAGCACCTCCAGGAAGCCGGCCGTGCCGAACGCCCGTGAGCCCCAGATCTCCCGCAGGTAGCGGGTGCACTGCATCGAGCCCTGCGCCCAGCGCACCCGCTGGGTGATCAGCTGCCGCACGCTCCACAGCGCCTCCTGGTCGACCCAGGCGTCGGTGGTGTAGCCGTTGCGCCAGCCGGCCAGCATCAGGCGCAGGCCCAGCTCGTAGTCCTCCAGCAGGGCCTTGCCCCACGGCCGCCCGCCGCCGCGGTCCACCGAGCGCAGCGCCGAGAGCCGGGTGAACTGGCCGTTGCCGCCGACGTTGACGGTGCCGGTGCGGCGACGGGTGATCTGCATGGCGGAGATCGGCCCGCGGAACTCGATGTCCTGGAGGCGGGCGAGCAGCCGGGCCCGCCGGTTGGCGAACGCACCGCGGCCGGGCAGCGGCCGGGGCACGTCGCGGTTGGACATCCGCACCTCGACCTGGACGGCCCCGATACCGGGATCTCCGAACAGGGCCGGTCCGGCGCACACGGCGAGCGCGCCGGGCGAGGGGCGGCCGTCGGCGTCGAGCACGCAGAGCACCACCCGTTCGGGGTCGGTGCCGGCGGGCAGCGTGGCCTCCACGGCCCGGTAGCCGGCGTTCAGCGCGTCGCCCTTGCCGGTCCGTGCCTCGGGCAGCCGCCGGGACACCAGGTGCACGGTGAGGCGGTCGCAGGTGGCGGGCCAGGCGCGGACGAGTTCGGCCGTCCGGTCCGCGGAGGCGTCGTCGACGACCCAGACGGTGGCGCCGGTGAAGTGCTCGGCGAGGTAGTCCAGGGTCGTGGCGATGACCGCCTCCTCGTCCCGGCAGGGGATCAGGAAGTGCCAGCCGAAGCCGTCCGGGTCGCCGGGCGGGGCGGGCCGGTCCCGCAGGTAGCCGCGCACGATCACCACGACGTAGGCGAGGAAGCCGACGCCCAGGACGAAGGAGAGCGAGACGGAGGTGTCCAGCAGGGTCACGGTCCGTCCTCCCCGCCGGTGCGGACGGGTGCGGCGGCGGTGCCGGCGCGGGGCAGCAGCCGCAGGTAGAGCAGGGCGGCGGCGAGGGCGGCGGCCATCATCAGCACCGAGCCGAACAGGACGTGCGTCCAGCCGAAGCCCTCTGCGCCGTACCGGTGCTGCATCACCAGCACGAGGGTGAGCCGGGCCAGATTGGTGGCCACGACCAGTGCGGCGGCGAGCGTGAAGGCCAGCAGGACGCGGCCGGGCCGGCGGTTGCCGAAGAGCAGCAGCAGGGCGGTCACCAGGGCGAGCGGGGCGATCAGCAGCGCGCTGCTGCAGCCGGTGCTCAGGGCCACGCCACGGTCCAGGCCGGTGTGGTCGCCCGCGTAGAGCACGGGGGCGCTCGGACCTTCGAGCAGCAGGGTGCGCATCCCCACGAGGTGCTCGACCAGCCATGCCGTGCCGCGGCTCTCCTGGGAGCGGTAGGCGCGTTCGCCGGCCACCAGGGAGCCGCACACGCCGAGCAGCGCGGCGCCGCAGAGCATCCCGACCGGGGAGCGCCCGGTGCGGGGCGCCGCGCGCGGGCGGGGCGCGAGCGGGTGCGACAGGGATTCGGTCATGGCGCGGCTCAGTCCTCGCCCGGACCATCGCCGCTGCGCAGTCGGCTGCGGCGGAGCAGTCCGAGCCCGAGCAGCACCATGGCCACCGCGACCGTCGCCGTGACGCCGAGGCCCACCGATCCGGTCGCCGCCAGGGCGCCGCCGCCGGCTGCCGGCGGCAGTCCGCCGGCCACAGGTCCGTACATGGGGGAATTCCTCTCGTCGGAGAGCCGGGGGAATACGAGGGGGGGTTGCCGCGCAGCGGAAGGGATGCGGGCGGATTCGGTGTACCCCCAGGCAAAGGGGGGGCAGCACCGGGCACGTCGGAACGGGCCAGGCGGGGACGAACGTTACCGCGATGCCACCGCGGATCGAACTCCCTTTCTGGTGGCACATCATGGAACGAAAATCAGACTTCTGATGGTCTGTAGCCGCACGATGCTTCCGACAATTGAGCCAATCGGCGTGTCGACGGCATGTCAACGGAGTGTCGCGGCGACCCGCCATACCGCCATTCGGGGGACATTGATCACCAACGGTTGCCGCGGCTCAGCGCCGATGGCCATGTTGTGACACGTAGTCCGAGCACTCCGAGCGTTCCCTCGGATGCACCGTCAAGGGAGCCCGAATGCCCTCAGCCGACATAGCCGTGGTCCTCGGCACCCGACCGGAAATCGTCAAACTCGCCGGTGTGGTGCGACTCCTGGAGGACACCGCCCGCATCGTGTGGACCGGTCAGCACTGGGATCCCGGCCTCACCACCACCTTCTTCCGGCAGTACGCGCTCCCCCGCCCGCACATCACGCTCAGCGACGTCGCCGGCGAGGCCCGGGGCCGACAGATCGGCCGCATGGTCAGCGCGCTGAGCGACCACTTCACCGAGCACCCGCCCGCCGCCGTCGTCGTCCAGGGCGACACCAACTCCGCCGCCGCCGGCGCACTGGCCGCCCACTGCGCGGGCGTGCCCGTCGTCCACGTCGAGGCCGGACTGCGCTCCTTCGACCCCGGCATGCCCGAGGAGGCCAACCGCCGGCTCATCGCCCCGCTCGCCGACCTGCACTGCGCCCCGACCGCGACCGCCGCCGCCCACCTGCTGCGCGAGGGCATCGCGGCGGAGCAGGTGGTGGTCACCGGCAACACCGTCGTCGAGGCCACCCTGGAGTCACTGCCCGGACCGGTCGAGGCCCGCGCCGTCCTGGACGGGTTCGGCCTGCGCCCCAACCGCTATCTGCTGGCCACCCTGCACCGGCCGGAGAACACCGACGACCCCGCCCGGCTCGGCCGGATCCTCGGCCAACTCGCCGCGCTGGACCTGCCGGTGGTGCTGCCACTGCATCCGCGCACCCGGGCGGCGATCGAACGGTTCGGGCTCTCCGGCGCGCTCGCCGGGCTGCGCCCGGTGCCCCCGGTCGACCACCGCACCTTCCTCGCCCTGGCCGCCGGCTGCCGGCTGCTGGTCTCGGACTCCGGCGGGGTCCAGGAGGAGTGCACGGTCCTCAAGCGGCCGCTGATCGTGGTCCGCAACTCCACCGAACGGCCCGAGGCGGTCCGCTCCGGCTTCGCCCGGCTGGTCCGGCCCGGTGCCGAACTCGACCTCGCGCTCCGGGAATTGCTCGCCGACCCGGAGGCCGTCGGGGCGCTCGCCGGGCGGCCCTCCCCGTACGGCAGCGGCACCGCCAGCGCGGAGATCGTCGCCGCCGTCCGCTCCCGCTACCTCACCGAGGACCGCGCGCGGCTGCTCTGCGCCGGATGAGCCGGTAGGCGTCCGGAGAGGGCCCAGGGCCGACCGCCGCCGGATCAGTGCCCGCCGAGGCGAAGGTTCCAACGGCCCGCCCACCCGGTCAGTTCGGCGCCGCCCAGCGGAGGCACGTCGAGCCGCCGGAAGGCCTGCTCCGGCACCCCGAGGGCGTGCCCCGCGGCGGCCCGCACCACGTCCGGCTCGGCGACCACCAGCACCCGGCCGCCCAGCACCGCCGCGGTGCCGTCCAGCCAGCCGCCCACCCGGGCGCACAGCTCCCGCACCGACTCGCCGCCGTGCGGCGCGGCCGCCGGGTCGGACAGCCACTCCCGCACCGCCTGCGGCTCCTCGGCCATCACCTCGTCGAGGGTCCGCCCGCTCCAGCGGCCCGTCGCGCAGCCGCGCAGCTCGGGCTCGTCCACGGCGTCGGACAGCCCCAGCTCCTCGGCGGTGCGGCGGCAGCGGGCGGAGGGCGAGACGAAGCGGTGGGCCGCCACCGGCAGGCCCGGTCCGGCGGCGCGGGCGGCCCGCACCCCGGCGGCGTCGAGCGGATCGCCCCCGTCCACGGACCCTTCGCCGCCGAACCGGGCCTGCCGCAGCCCGGGTCCGATCGCCGGAGCGACGAAGATCACCCGTACCGTCACGCCCTGCCCCCTTCGTACACCTGTGACCCTTGGCAGCCCCCCGGACCAGCGGCTTCCAGGCCCTGCGGCCGGCGACTGCGCAGCTCGCGGCGCGGCAACGATTCGGCGCACGCCCTTGGCTCCGCCGCCACCGGGCGCTACGGTCTCACCCGACAACTGAAGACGACGGCGAGACGGAAGCCCGGTGGAAATCCGGCACGGTCGCGCCACTGTAAGCCGGAACCGGCCGCCTCACGCAACGGCGGGGTCCGGCAAGTCAGACCCGACCGCCGTCGTCAGAGCTCCACCGAACGGGACGCGTGTTTCCCCCAGGAGGTCCTGCCATGGCCCAGTCCGTCCTCTCCCCCAGCCTGCCCGCGGGCGGTTCCGCCCCGGCCTCGCTGCCGATCCGCGCCATCCTTCCCTGGGCGCTGTTCCTCGGCACCCTGATGCTGGTCCTGCTCTACTTCGTCGGTGCCGAACAGGGCGCCACCTCCGTGTTCTCCGGGGCCACCGTGCACGAGTGGGTGCACGACGGCCGCCACCTGCTCGGCTTCCCGTGCCACTGAGCGGAGACCGAGCACCGATGAACGACTCCGCATCCGTGCCCTCGGGCACCGTCGGGAAGCTGCTGCTGCGCGGGCTGCTGGCCGGCCTGGTCGCCGGGCTGGTGGCCTTCCTCTTCGCCTACACCGTCGGCGAGGGCCCCGTCTCGGACGCCATCGCCCAGGAGCAGTCCCAGTCCGCCCCGGCCGGGCACCACCACGGCGGCGGGGCCGGCGCCGCCGACGGCCCGGCGGACTCCCACGAGGCCGCCGACACCGCCGGGTCCGCCGACGAGGAGGAACTGGTCAGCCGGGACCTCCAGTCCACCGCCGGCCTCGCCACCGGCGTGCTCGTCTACGGCGTCGCCGTCGGCGGCATCGCGGCGCTGGCGTTCTGCTTCGCCCTCGGCCGGGTCGGGCGGTCCGGCCCCCGGGCCACCGCCGCCCTGGTCGCGGGCGCCGCGTTCACCACCGTCTACCTGGTGCCGTTCCTCAAGTACCCGGCGATGCCGCCGGCGGTCGGCAATCCGGACACCATCGGGAAGCGCACCGCGCTGTTCTTCCTGATGATCGCCCTCAGCGTGCTGATCGGCACGGCCGCGGTGATCACCGGCCGGCGGCTGGCACCGCGCCTGGGCACCTGGAACGCCGTCCTCGCGGCCGGCCTCGGCTACGTCGCGGTGATGGCCGTGCTCTCCTTCGTGCTGCCGGACAACGACGACGCCATCCCGGACGGCTTCCCGGCCGGGCTGCTGTGGGACTTCCGGCTCACCTCGATCGGCCTGCAGGCCGTGCTGTGGACCGGTTTCGCCCTGGTCTTCGGCATGCTGGCGCAGCGGATGCTCACCCCGGCGGCACCCGCCGCGGAGAAGACGGCCGTCCCCGCTCCGGCGGTCTGACCCGCTCCCCGGTCCCACTCCCCCGGTCCCCACTCCCCGTCCCTCCTCCCCAGCACACGACTCGACCCCGCCGATGGCGCGCCGGCGGGGTCGAGTCGCGCGTGCGGCCCCCGCGCTGGTTTGGCAGCATCGGACTCGGACGGACACCGGGTGGCGGGGCGTCCCCGAGCGGAGGAGGGAACGGCCGATGCGCGGCAGGAACGGCCCGACCGCGGGCCATGGCGCCGGTCCGGCCCGGCGCCATGGCCCGCCATGACCGCAGGACGCGGGCGCTCGCGGCGCCCCGGCAGGCCCGGGACCGTCCTTCGTGCCGGGCCGGACCGGGCCGCCCGCCGCGCGGCCACCCGCAACACCGACCGGACGGGCGAACGGGTGCCGCCCGGGCTGCGGACCGCCGCCGGCTACGCCTGGCGACTGGTCGCCCTCGGTATCGCCGCCTACCTGGCCGTCACCGTCCTCAGCCGGCTCCAACTGCCGGTGATCGCGGTGTTCCTCGCCCTGGTCATCACCTCGGTCCTGCGCCCGCCGGTCGATCTGCTGTCCCGGGCGCTGCCCCGCTCGTCGGCCGTGCTGTTGACCCTCCTGGGCTCCGTCGTGCTGGTGGGCGGGGTCCTCGCCCTGGCCGGCACGACCGTCGCCGCGGAGTGGGGCCGGCTCGGCGACGAGCTGCACGGCGGGCTCGGCCGGATCGACCGCTGGCTCAGCGGGGCCCCCTTCCACCTGCGCCCCGGCGCGGCCAGCGACCTCAAGGCCCGGATCGGCGACTACCTCTCCGCCCACCGGTCCGCGCTGCTCAGCACCGCGCTCAGCGGCGCCGGGCGGGCCGTCGAACTGCTCACCGGGCTGGCGCTCGCGGTGTTCTGCGCGGTCTTCTTCCTGCACTCCGGCGACCGGATGTGGAGCTGGGGAGTGCACCAGCTCCCCACCCGCACCCGCCCGGTGTGGCAGCGGGCGGGCCAGGCCGCGTGGCACACCTTCGCCGGCTACACCCGTGGCGTGCTGATCGTCGCGGCGACCAACGCCGTTCTGGTCGGCATCGCGCTCGCCGTCCTCCGGGTGCCGCTGGTGCTGCCCCTGGTGGTCCTGGAGTTCGTCGCCACCCTGATCCCGCTGATCGGCTCCCCGATCGCACTGGCGATCGCCGCGCTGGTCGCCCTGGCCGCCCGCGGCCCGGTGGTGGCCCTGCTGGTCCTCGGCCTGATCGTGGTGATCGGCCAGATCGAGGGCCACCTCCTCCACCCCCTGGTCCTCGGCTGGTCGGTGCGCATCCACCCCGTCGCGATCGCCCTGTCCGTCGCCGGCGGCGCCGTCCTCGGCGGCGTGCTGGGCGCCCTGGTGGCCGTCCCGGTGGTGTCGGTCGCCTGGGCGGTGATCGGCGCCCTGCGCCACGACTCCCCCGACGGCTGACCGACGCACCGGCCACCGGGCGACCGAGGACGGTCCCTGGTGGCCGGTGCGTTCGGACGTACCGGTCGGGTGGCGGAAGGTCACGTGGCGGCCCGGTCGAACACCGCCTTCGACCAGCGGTAGCCCAGCGCGGCCAGCCCCAGGCACCAGGCCACGGCGATCCACCCGCTGTTGCCGATGCCGGTACCGAGCAGCAGCCCGCGCAGGGTCTCGATGGCCGGGGTGAACGGCTGGTACTGGGCGATCGGCTGGAACCACCCCGGCATCGCGTCCACCGGGACGAACGCGCTGGAGACCAGCGGCAGGAAGATCAGCGGCAGGGCGTTGTTGCTCGCCGCCTCGGCGTTCGGGCTGACCATGCCCATCCCGACCGCGATCCAGGTGAGCGCCAGGGCGAACAGCGTGAGCAGCCCGAAGGCGGCGAGCCACTCCAGCACCGTCGCGTCGGTGGAACGGAAGCCGATGGCCACGCCGACGGCGCCGACGACGACCGCGCTGGCGACCGCTTGCAGCACACTGCCGACCACGTGACCGATCAGCACGGACCCGCGGTGGATCGCCATCGTGCGGAACCGGTCGATGATGCCCTCGGTCATGTCGTTCGCGATGGAGACCGCCGCGCCCACCGTGGTGCCGCTGATGGTCATCAGCACGATGCCGGGGACGAGGTACGCGATGTACTCGGCGCGGTCGGCGCCACCGCCGCCGATGCCCGCGCTCATCACGTCGCCGAAGATGTAGACGAACAGCAGCAGCAGGACGACGGGCGTCAGCAGCAGGTTGAGGGTCAGCGAGGGGTAGCGGCGGGCGTGCAGCAGATTGCGCCGCAGCATCGTCGCCGAGTCGCGCAGAGCGAGCGGGACGGAGCTCATCGGACAGCCTCCTCGGGCTGGTTCGCAGGGGTGGACCCGCCGGTCAGGGCGAAGAAGACGTCGTCGAGGTCGGGTGTGTGCACGGTGAGTTCGTCGGCCTCGATGCCGGCGGCGTCCAGGCGGTCGAGGATCGCGCGCAGTTCGCGCTGACTGCCGTCGTTGGGGATCCGCAGCGCGAGCGCCTCGTCGTCCCGGGCGGCGTCGGCCAGCACGGCGGCGGCCGAGCGATGGGCCGCCGGGTCGGAGAAGCGGAGCCGGACGTATCCGCCGGGGATCAGCCGCTTCAGCTCGTCGGCGGTGCCGTCGGCCACGATCCTGCCGCCGTGGAGCACCGCGATGCGGTCGGCGAGCTCGTCGGCCTCCTCCAGGTACTGGGTGGTGAGGAGGACGGTGACGCCGCCGGCGACCAGTTCCCTGACGACCTGCCACATGGCGTGCCGGGAACGCGGGTCGAGGCCGGTGGTCGGCTCGTCGAGGAAGATGATCCGCGGGCTGCCGACCAGGGTCATGGCGATGTCGAGCCG
The DNA here is from genome assembly GCF_042887135.1 of Kitasatospora sp. NPDC057965. NCBI lineage: Bacteria > Bacillati > Actinomycetota > Actinomycetes > Kitasatosporales > Streptomycetaceae > Kitasatospora > Kitasatospora sp. NPDC057965. Next base: position 3,402 of record NZ_JBHVPZ010000059.1, on the reverse strand, counting down.
CCGCCTCATGCCGCCCGAGTAGGTGGAGGCGGGTTTCCCGGCGGCCTCGGCGAGGTCGAACCGCTCCAGCAGCTCGGCCGTGACCCGCCGCCCCTCCTGCCGGGACAGGTGGTGCAGGTCCGCCATCAGGCGCATGTTCTCCTCGCCGGTGATCAGGCCGTCGACGGCGGAGAACTGCCCGGTGACGCCGATCGCGGCGCGCACGCCGTCGGGGGCGGCGGCGATGTCGTGGCCCGCCACCTGGGCCTGCCCGCCGTCGGGCTTGATCAGGGTGGAGAGGATCTTCACGACGGTGGTCTTGCCGGCGCCGTTGGGTCCGAGCAGCGCGAACACGGTGCCGGCCGGGATGCTCAGATCGACGCCGTCGAGGACGGTCTTGTCACCGTAGGACTTTCGCAGGCCGACGGCGGTGACCGCGGCGGGTGCCGGCGGGCCGGGCGACCGCCTCGGCGCGGGCATGGCAGAAGACGGCATGGGGTCCTCCCGTTCGAGGGCTGAGTGGCGCAGAACGCGGGCGAGTCGGGACGCTACGGGATCGGCGGGCGCTGTGGGGCCCGAAGGTGCCACAGGTCCTGAAGGTGCCAAAGGGCCTCAGGGTGCCACCGGGCCCGAGGGTGCCGCGGGATGGGGGACGCCACGGACGCGGGGGCGCCCCGGGACTGAACGGCGGTCAGGCCTTGGCGCGGACGATGTCGATGTTGCCGTAGCGGGTGCGGGCGTGGATCCTGACGGCGTCCTCGGTCTCCGCCGGGGCCTCGGAGGCGGCGAGCAGGTTGCGGACCTGCCCCGACACCGAGCTGACGTCGAGCCAGGCCGCCGCGCCCTCGCGGATGCCGACCTCGATGGCCCCGTAGGAGGTCTCCAGCTGGACGGTGCCGCGGGCGACCTCCCCGACCCGCAGGGTGCCGTGGGCGGTGGTGGCGGTGACCGAGGCCTCGGCGCGCCGGATCTCGATGTCGCCGTTGGCGCCGCTCACCCGCAGGTCGCCGGTCGCGGCGCCGACGGTCGTGGTGCCGTGCGAGTTCTTCAGCACGGCCGGGCCGTCGGCGAGGCCCACGCGCAGGCTGCCGGAGCTGGTGGTGATCTCGGCCCGGCCCTCGACGCGGTCCACGGTGATCGACCCGTGCGAGGCGGTCAGCGTCAGCGGACCGGCCGCGTCGAGGCGGACGTCACCGGCGGAGGTCTTCACCCGGACCTCGCCGAGCCGCCCCTCGCCCAGCACCTGGGCCCAGGCGCCGGTCAGGTCGACCCGCGAGCCCACCGGCAGCTCCACCGTCACGTCGACGGTGCCGGTCCGCCCGACGAGGTAGCGCGGCCTGGGCGTCCTGACGGTCAGCACGCCGTTGGCGTACCCGACCTCGGTCTGGTCGGCGGCCCGCACGTCCAGGTCCTTCTTCGGGTCGCGCGGCCGCACCTCCACGGCGGTGTCGGGGCGGTCCTCCGCGACGAAGCGGATCGAGCCGGCCTCCACGTGCGCGGTCACCGAGATCGGTTCCGGGGAGTCGAAAGAAGGCATGGTGTGCCCCGTTTCTCTGGGCGTTCGGCCCAGGTTGCTCTGGTGCTGTGGCTGACCTCCGGAGCGAGGTCCATGACGCTATGGTGGCACCACTTTGGCGCCATAGCAAGCCATTCTGGCTTGCGGATGGCAGCAAAGACCCCCGAGGCGCGGGTCCGACGACGCCGCCGGCGCCGGAACCGGCAGGGATTGCCGACGGATCCGGCTCACTCAGCACCCCCGGTGGCACCCTGTCGCACTTGGCGACGCCACCATGGCGCCACCGCGATGCCGTCGAGCCGCCCGCCGGACGGATCGGCGGTGCTGGAGCGGGCCTGGTCGGCGTCCTGGTAACCGATCACCCGGTTCGACCAGTCGACCAGCAGCTGCCGGTCCTGCTCCGGCACGCCCATGATCCGGGCGAGCGTCCAGACCGGCAGGTCCGCGGCGAGCGGCACGAAGTCGATCTCGCCCAGGGGCCGGACCGCGGCGACCAGTTCGGCGGCCCGCGCCCCGATGGCGGCGGTCAGCTCGCGCAGGGCCCGCGGGGTGAACGCCGCCGCGACGATGCGGCGCAGCCGCGCGTGGTCGGGCGGGTCCTGGTTGAGCATCATGGTGCGGGCGAAGGCCAGGTCGGCCGCGGTGTCCGGGTCCCGGATCTGGGTGGCGCCCAGGTGCGAGGAGAACAGCTCCGGGGTGCGGAGCACGTGCTTGACGTCGGCGTGCCGCAGCACCGCCCAGTAGCCGGGGCCGGCCGGCCACTCCCCCACCGGCGGCTCCTCGACCCAGCAGACCGGGGACTGCGCCCGCAGCTCCCGGAACAGCTCGTAGGGCACACCCCCGGCGTAGGTCCCGGGGAGGAAGATCCGGTTCGCGCGAGCCTGATCGAAACCCATGGCGACCGACCGTACGCGAGCGCCCGGGAGCCCACCAGCACCCGGTTCGCGCCGGCGGTGGTGCGGCGGGCCGACCCGGCGCTCACGCAGCGGGCCGACGCCGGACCGACGCAGCGGGCCGACGCGGCTGCGCCCGACGGCCGCGGGGATCCCGTAGGGTCGGCCAATGGCGAAGTACTTCGATGTGCATCCAGAGTCCCCCCAACCGCGCACCATCGGCACCGTGGCCGACACCCTCAGGTCCGGGGGTCTTGTCGCCTACCCGACCGACTCCTGCTTCGCCCTGGGCTGTCAGCTGGACAACCGCGACGGCCTGGAGCGGATCCGATCGATCCGGCGGCTCGACGAGCGCCACCACTTCACCCTGATGTGCGTGGACTTCGCACAGCTGGGGCAGTTCGTCCAGCTCGACAACAACGTCTTCCGCGCCGTCAAGGCGGCCACCCCGGGCAGCTACACCTTCATCCTCCCCGCCACCAAGGAGGTCCCCCGCCGTCTGATGCACCCCAAGAAGAAGACGGTCGGCGTCCGGATCCCCGACCACGCCGTCACCCGGGCCCTGCTCACCGAACTCGGCGAGCCGCTCGTCTCCAGCACCCTGCTGCTCCCCGGCGACGACGAGCCGATGACCCAGGGGTGGGAGATCAAGGAGCGCCTCGACCACGTGCTGGACGCCGTGGTGGACTCCGGTGACTGCGGCACGGTGCCGACGACGGTCGTCGACTTCTCCGGGGGCGGGCCGGAGATCGTCCGGCGGGGGGCCGGAGACGTCAGCCGCTTCGAGTGACGGGCCGCGGGGGTGGGGGGGGGACCCGCGCCGCGCACCCGGGGGCCCCCGCGCGCGCCCCCCCCGGGGGCGCCGGGCCGCGCGGGGGCCCCCCCCCGCGCCCGGGGCGGCGGGCGCCCCCCCGGCGGCCGGCCCCCGCGCCCGGGTGCCCGGGCCGCCGGGGGGGCCGCCCCCCGCCGCGGCCCCGCCGGGGGGGGGCCCGGCCGCCTTCCGGGGGGTGCGGC
>NZ_JBHVPZ010000058.1:0-22905 GCF_042887135.1 Kitasatospora sp. NPDC057965 | reverse complement strand
CTCTCTGCCACGCACGCAGCACAACACTTGACTCCTACACCCCGGGCCCCCCGGAGTGCGCTCCCGGCCAGCGGCACCGGGCCCTCCCACTGCCCCCTCCCCCCTCCCTCCGCCCTTCCCGCTCCCGCACACCCGCCCACCAACCCACCCGCTACCACTATTTCGTTGTTTCGCCCTCCCGCTGCCCCCGCCGGGGCAGGGGCCCCGGCGGGGGCAGGCCGGTGAGGGGGAGGCCCGGTGGATGCAGTGGCCGGGGGCCGCGTCCGGCCGACCGCTCGCTGCGCCACGCACGCCGCCCTTCGGGGCTACGCCACCGGCGCCGGGACCACCTCCGCCCGCTCGCCCGGCGGGTCGAGCTGGAGCAGCAGTAAACGTTCCGCGAGCTCGTCCTCCTCGGGTCGCTCGCCCGCGATACTCCTTACGGCGTCGCGCAGTTGGGCGACCAGGCGGGTGCACTCCGCTCCCGCATCCACACCGTCGATGCACGCCCAGTAGAGGCTCTCGGTGTCCGCCCCGCAGGCCAGCACCACCAGCGTCTCCCCGATGTCCCGCAGCAGACCGCCGAGTTCGTCCAGCATCGGCCCCAGCTCGCCCAGCTCGCCGAGCCTTCGGGCCCGGCTGCCGGGCCCGAAGGCCGACGCCCCCGCCACGTCCCCCGTCGCATGGTCCAGGCAGCACGCCGCATGCAGCGCCGTCTCCGCCAACAGCTGCCCGAGGCCCGAGAGTTCGCCGTACTCGGAGCCCCCGAGCCGGGTGCCCACGGCCTCGGCGAGCAGGGCCGCCTGCCGAGCCTCGGCCAGCACGTCCGGGATGTTCCTGGTCTCCGCCAGGGCGTGCCGGGCTGTCTTGATCAGTCGCAGCGCCTCCATGCCGAACGCTCCTTCCATCACCCGCGCGGCGCTCTGCCGTGCGGTCACGGTGAGAGAGTGCGCCGGGACGGAAGGACCTGCACGCGGACATCGGAAACCTGTGGACAACCCGAGGGATGTGGACAACTCCCCTCCCCCACAAGGCTTAGGAGGCGTCCTCCGGGCTGACGTCGGCCTCCTCGGCGAGGGCGCCGGGGACCGGAAAGCGCAGCTCGTTGCGCTCGATCTTCTCCGCCAGGGCCGTCAGCGGATCGACCCCGACCACCGTGCAGAACTGGAGCAGGTAGGCGAGCACGTCGGCCACCTCGTCGCGCACCCGGTGGGCGCGGTCCGGGTCGGCCATCACCGCGGACGCCTGCTCGGGCGTGAGCCACTGGAAGATCTCCAGCAGCTCGCCGGCCTCCACGGTCAACGCCGAAGCGAGGTTCTTGGGCGTGTGGAAGGGCTCCCAGCGCCGCGCCGCGGCGAACTCCACCAGCCGCCGGCGCAGCGCTTCCAGCGTGGGCCCGGGGATATCGGTCTCTCGTTCGTTCACCCGTCCAGGTCTACCTCATCGCCCACCGCCGGACCCACCGCCGGACCGGCCACCCCACCCGCCATCGAATCCGACGCCGACCGCGCCGACGGAAGCACGGGCGAGGCCGCCGAACCACCCCGCACCGCCTGCCCCGGCACCCGCGCCGTCTCCGCCCGCAGCACCGTCAGCCCCGAGCCGGGATCGCGTCGGCACTCCACCACCGCCACCCCGGGCGGCAGTTCACCCACCCCGCCGAGCGCGTCCCGCGCCGCCGCCGACTCCTGGAGCGTGGCGAGCACCCGCAACTGGTTGCGCCCGGCCATGTCCCGGGCGAGCCGCAGCAGCGACGCGCTCTGATCGGTGCCGAGCCCCGCCCCGAGGTCGTCCGCGAGCACGGTCAACTGCCGCTGCGCCCACGGCACCTCGACCGCCACGTCGAGGTCCAGCACCCCCGCGCCGGTGAGCAGCACCGCGGCGAACGCCAGGTACCGCAGCATCCCGTCGGAGGCCTGGTCGGCTCCGGTGCGCCCGAGCAGTCCCTCGTCGAACACCGCGAGCACCCGCCGGTCCGCGCCGCCGCCGCGGTGGGCGAGGTCGAGGCCCAGCAGCGGGTGCGGGGCGGCGGACTGGACGACGCGCAGCAGCTGCCCGTACCGGCGGGGGCACTCGTTGCTGAGCCGGGCGATCAGGGCGGAGATGTTGGCCGCGGTGCTGAGCAGCCGGGCCTGCGGGTCGGGGCGCGCCCAGCCCCGCATGAGGGCGGGCACCGGGTGGACGGGGAAGACCTCGCGCAGTGCGGTGAGCAGTTGTTCGGCGGCGGCGAGGACCTTGCGTTCGCCGGGCGAGGAGCCGGCGACCCGCAGCGGGATCTGGGCGGTGATCAGCGTCCCGCTGGGGAACGGGGCCCGGATGTCGCCCTGCCGGGTGTCGTTGTGCCAGCTGACGTTGACGCGGCACTTGCGCAGGTCCTGCTCGCCGGTCTCGACGAGGGTCTGCCCGTCGAGGGTGAGCTGCTCCCGGGCGATCCGGACCGGCCCGTCGGTGCGGACGACGACTTCGAGGCCGATCGGCCCGTCCGGGGAGCGGACGGTGCAGCCGAGGATGAGGGCGTTGCGGCCGTGCGGCACGCAGCCGTCGAGGCCGCCGCGCAGGCGGGTGGCGAGCGGGCCGGTGGTGCCGGGCCGCCCGTCGAGGGAGGCGCCGATCTCGTCGCCGAGGGCGAGCCGGGAGAGGACGGCGAGGCCGTCGAGCGCGTTGGACTTGCCGACGCCGGCGGGACCGTGCAGCACCGTGAGAGGCGCGAGCGGGAGCGTCGCACGCCGGTAGGACTTGAAGGAGGTGAGCCGGATCTCCTCGACGGTCGGGCGCCGGACGGTCGGCTCGCCCGGGTCCGGGCTGCGCTGCTGCGGGTGGGCCGGCACGGCGGGCCGGGTGGCGTCGCGGTTCACCCGTCGGACGTTATCGGCCGGTCGGGAGGCAGAAACGTGCCTGCCCGGCAGATTCATCCCTTCGGGGTGACCCCGGCGCGCGCGGCCGGGCCCGCGCCGTCCGCCGCCGCGCAGGGTCGACGGGCGGCGTGCAGGTCCGGTTCAGCGCTGTCCGCCGCCGCGCACCACCGGATCAGCGCCGGTAGGCGGCGACGGTGACGGAGGCCGTCACCTCGACCGGGTCCGGCAGCGCGGCGAGCCGCTCCGCCAGCCGGTCCGCGTCGGTGTGCCAGGCGCTCGGCCCCATGCCGACCACGGTCCGCACCTCCTCGGCGGACAGCCGCAGCGTGAACTCCACCTCGCGCTGCCCGGCCGGCGTCAGGTACGGCCCGAGCTTCTCGTCGATGCGCCGCTGCTTCTCCTCGTCGACCGACAGCAGCCCCAGGGCGGTGACGAGTTCGCGCAGGTGGCGCGAGGTCGGAGCGACGAGCAGCAGGGTGCCGCCGGGCCGCAGCACACGGCGCAGCTCGGGGCCGTTGCGCGGGGCGAACACATTGAGGACGAGCCCGGCACCGCCGTCCAGCAGCGGCAGCGGGCGCCACGCGTCGCAGACCACGGCGCCGATCCGGGGGTGGGCCCTGGCGGCGCGGCGCAGCGCGTACTTGGAGATGTCGAGGGCCGCGCCGGGTCGGCCGGGGAGGGCGTCGAGGACGTGGGCGAGGTAGTGGCCGGTGCCGGCGCCGAGGTCGACGACGAGTCCTTCGGGGTCGGCGGCCACGGCTGCCTCGGCGAGGGCGTCGGCGATCGGCCGGTAGTGGCCGGCGGCGAGGAAGTCGCCGCGGGCGGCGACCATGTCGGCGGTGTCACCGGTGCCGGTGTGGGCGTCGCCGGCGAGCAGGCTGACGTAGCCCTGCTTGGCGACGTCGTGGCTGTGTCCGGCGGGGCAGCGCAGGGTGCGCCCGTCGAGGGTGAGCGGCTGCGCGCAGTGCGGGCAGGCCAGGTAGGGCTCGATGTCCTGCAGCAAGGGTCCGTCTTCTCTCGCGACCCGGTCGCGTGTTCCGGCCGGGGGTGCCAGCCTAACGAGCCGCGCCGGGCGGTCCCGCATCCGCCGGGGCGCCCGCCCGCGGGCCGGGGACGGACGGCCGCTCCCGGGTGCCCGCGGCGGCGGCCCGCAGGGCGAGCGCGGCCAGTGCCTCGGGCGCGCCGGCCTGGCCCCGGATGCCCGGGAAGGCGTTGACGTCGACGACGACCGGTTCGTCCGGCCCGTCCAGCAGGTCGACGCCGTAGACGTCGAGGCCGAACACCTCGCCGACCCGCAGGGCGAGCCGGGCGCGCTCGACGGGCAGATCGGCCGGCCCGAAGCCGTCCGCCGGCGCGGACCCGGCTCCCGGTACGGACCCACCTCCCGGCCCCGACCCGGCCACGCCGTGCGGCAGCCCGCTGTGGCCGGGGTCGGCGAGTTCGGAGCGCCGGCGGGTGCAGAACAGCTGCCCGGCGACGACCCAGAGCTTCTGGTCCCAGCCGGTGCTCGGCAGGTAGGGCTGGGCGACGACGGGCTCGTCGGCCCACTGCTCGGCGAGCGCGCGCAGCCGGGCGAGGTCGTCGACCCTGGCGACGAGGTCGTGGCGGCGGCTGTGCCGGCTCTTGAGCACCAGCGGGAACGCGAGTTCGCCCGCCTCGGCCGCCGCGAGCAGCACGGCCGGGCGGTCGGCGGTGCGGGTGGGTGCGAAGGGCACGCCGGCCCGCCGGGCGAGTTCGGCCATGGCGGTGCGGTCCTGGCAGAACTCGGTGGCGGCGGCCGAGTTGACGACGGGCGCGCCGCGCTCCTCCAGCGACCGGGCGAGCGCGAGGGCCGCCGGGGTGCGGGCCTTGAGCAGGTAGACGTCGGCGAGCGGCCCTTCGCCCGCGCGACCCGCCGGATCGAGCGCCTCGACCCGGTGGCCGGCCGCGGTCAGCAGCGCACCGGCCGCGGCGAGCAGCGGGTGGTCCGGGGCGGAGGTGATCAGGCCGATCCTCACAGCGGGCCGCCGACGCCCACGCCGCCCAGGCCGGCCACCCCGACGGCGGCCCCGCCGCCCTGCGCGGGCATCCGCACGGCCCGCGCGCCGAGCCCGACCGCGCCCACGGAGGCGTCCAGCCCGGCGGCATCCAACCCGGCGGCGTCCAGCGCCACCGCGGGCGCCGTGACCGCCGTGCCGGTGCGGGCCAGCCGCAGGATCGCCCGCGCGACCCGCGCGACCGCGTCCGGCACCTGCCGGAAGCTCGGGAAGTCGTTGATGTCGACGACCACCGGCCCGTCCGGGCCGAGCAGCACGTCGACGCCGTACAGGTCGAGCCCGAACACCTCGCCGACCTGCGCGGCGATCCGCGCCACCTCGGCGGGCAGCGGCACCTGCCGCTCCCGCACGCCCTGGTCGGGGTTGAGCGGCGAGCACCGCTCGGTGGCGTAGAGCTCGCCGTCGACGCAGTACACCTTGAGGTCGGTGCCGGAGTTGGGCACGTAGGGCTGGGCGATGAGCAGGCCCTCACCGGCCAGCAGGGGGCCGATCTCGGCGAGCTGCCCGGGGTCGCGGACGAGCCGCACGGCCCGCCCGGAGCTGCCGTCGGCGGGCTTGACGACCAGCGGGTACTCGGCCGCGGGGATCTCGGCGAGCCGTTCCCAGCGGGCGGCCGCGTAGGTGACGGGGACGGGCAGTCCGCGGGTGCGGGCGACGACGGAGGCGAGTGCCTTGTCGCGGACGCCGCGGATCGAGCGGACGTCGTTGACGGTGGTGAGGCCGACCGCGGCGGCGGCCTCCAGCAGGGTGAGGCCGGGCCCGCCGGAGACGGTCTTGAGCACCCAGGCGTCGTGGCTCCCGGCGCGGACCGCCTCGGAGATCGCCATCAGCGAGTCGCCGGGGCGCAGCACGTCCACCCGGTGCCCCCACGCGGTGAGTTGCCGTACGACGTCGAGCGGCATGCCGTCGTGCCGGTAGTGCTCCTCCACCAGAAAGCAGAGCCTCATGAGCCGGTCATCCCCCTCGCTTCGCCCAACGCGGACGTCCGCCGTCCCCGTCCGGCAGAGCTGTAAAAGCCCCAGGATGCCATGGGGTCCGCCCACAAGATCGCCCGGCCTGTAAGCGTTGGGCAACAATCGCGGCGAAATGCCCGGGCCCGGCGGCCTTCCGGGGCTCCGGGCGCCCTCGCGGGGCCCGCGGTCCGGGCCGGGGCCGGCAAATCCCTGGCATGAACGGGGCAGGCCTGCTTGGATGCACGGCGTGACCTTTGACGATCTTGAAACCGCCCCCTCCGCCCCCTCCGCCCCCTCCGCCGCCCAGGCCGACCGGGTCCTGCTCGACGAGATCGAGCGCTACTACGACGCGGTTCCACGCGCCGCCGCGCGCGTGGAGGACTTCGGACCGCTCAGCCTCTTCGTCCGCGAGGGCGCCGGCTGGCCGTACTACGCCCGGCCGGCGCTGGGCCACCAGGGTCCGGCGGCCACCACCGAGGACGTCCGCCGGGTGCTGGCCCGCCAGCGCGAGCTGGGCCTGCCGGAGGCGTTCGAGTGGGTGGCCGAGCACGACCCCCTGCTGCGCGCGGCGGTGGAGGAGGCGGGGCTGACGGTGCACGAGCACCCGCTGCTGGTGCTGGGCCCGCAGGACACCCCGGGCGTGCCGGGCCCCGCGTCGGACGGTGCGGCCGACGGCGTGGCGGTGCGGGTGCTGGCCGCCGACGACCCGGCGCTCGCGCACGCGGTGGCCGTCCCGCACCTGGCGTTCGACGAGCCGGGCACCGGCGTGGGCGACACCGGAACTGCGGAACTCGCCGCGAAGGCCCAGGTGTTGGGGTCCGACGGCACCGCGGCGCGGACCGCCGCACGGATCGCCTCCGGGCACACCGTGCTGGCGGCGGCCTTCGAGGACGGCACTCCGCTCTGCGCGGGTCAGCACAACCCGGTCGGCGCGGTCACCGAGGTGGCCGGCGTGGGCACGCTGCCCTCGGCGCGCCGGCGCGGGCTGGGGCTGGCCGTCACCGCGGCGCTGGTCGAGCACGCCCGGGCCACCGGGGTGCGGACGGTGTTCCTGTCCGCGGCCGACGAGGACGTGGCCCGGATCTACCGTCGCGCGGGCTTCCGCCCGTTCGCGACCGCGCTGATCGCCGAGCCGCTCGCACCGGCCGAACCCACCGAGCCGACCGAGCCGGCGGCCGGGACCAGCTGAGCCCGCCCTCCCGATCCCGCTCCCCTCATTCCGAGTCGTCGTCGTCCTCGCCGCTGACCTCCTCGTCCTCGGCCTCGTCCACCACCCAGGCGGCCAGCCGGTCCGCCACCCCGGAGACGGTCAGCCGCCCCTCGCGGATGGCCCGGGCGAGGCTGCGCACCTCACGGGCCGTGGTCGCCACCGAGCAACCGCTGGCCACCAGGTAGGCGTAGGCGACGGCGGTGGCGAACAGCTCGTTGGTCTTCTCCAGCGCCGGCACCCGGATCAGCTGGTGCATGAGGGCGGCGGCGCGGTCCTGCGGTTCGGGGTAGACGGCGATGTCGAAGATCTCGGCCTGGTGCCGCGCGACGGCGGCGAGCAGCGATCCGTAGTCGGTGACCTGCGGGTCACCGGGCGTGTACTGCTCGGCGGTCATGAGCAGCCACGAGAGGTCGACCTCCAGTTTCAACGGCGCACGTCCTGCAGGTCGGCGCCGCCCCGCTGCTCGCCGAACTCGGCGAGGAACGCCGTCTCGTACTCCTTCATGAACTGCGCCGCCGCGTCGACGAAAGCCCGCCCGGCCTCGCCCATGTCCTGCTGGACCAGGCGCTCGATGTACTGGTTCATGCTGATCCCCTGCTGCTCCGCCCGCTCCCGGGCCATCTCCGCGGTGGTGGCGTCCACCCGGACGTTCAGCTGCTTCTTACCCATGAAATTCAAGCTAGCGCTGAAGTGCTAGCACAACAAGGGCGCGCGCGGCCCCTCGCACGCCCGCTCGACGCGCTCGGCACCGGCGGAGAGGGAGACTTGAAGAGTTCTTCACCTTCGGAGATTCTGAAGTGCCCCGAGCATTCCCTGGAGCGGCACCGACCGGTGTGGAGGCCGGCAATGACAGCCATGTTCGACCAGGAGCTGCGCGAGCAGCTCGCCCAGGCCCGCAAGGAACTCGCGGCCGCCCGGGCCGAAGGGGACGCCGACGGCGTCCAGGCGTACCAGGGCCGGATCGCCTCGCTGATCCGGCTCGCCGCCCAGCACGGCATCGCCCTGCCGCACGACGCCCAGGAAGAGGAGCACCACCTGCCCTGAGCCGCCCGCGGCACCGACGAAGGCGACAGACGACGGAGGGCGGCACCGAGCCCGGGCACCGCCTCCGCCGATTCGCCATGCGGCCCCACCCCGGCGCCCACTCCGGTCGGCAGTCGGCGGTTGACTACGCGGCACTACCGGCGCCACGCAGCAGGGGCGGGCTGAGCAGCCACGCGCATCCCCGGCGATAGAGAGCCGCCGGACGTCCGACGGAAGGCAGCCGTCGCTCCCCCGTGGGCTGCACGAACCCTGCGGTATTGAGCACCTTGCGGCGGAAGTTGCTCGGATCCAGGCACTGGCCCCAGATCACTTCGTAGACCGCGCGCAGCTCGCTCAAGGTGAACGACTCCTCACAGAAGGCCGTGGCAACAGCCGTGTACTCGAGCTTCCTGCGGATCTCCTCCAAGGCGTCCGCAAGGATGACCGAGTGATCGAACGCCAGCTCCCGGGCGCCGTCGGCCAGCTCCGACACGGACGCCCAGTAGGCGGTCCTGGCGTCAGTACCGCCCACGGGGACGGGAAGGTCAGGCCCCAGTGCAAGAAAGGCAATGGTGACCACCCTTCCCCTCGGATCGCGCCCCGGGTCTCCAAAGGCGCCTAGCTGCTCCAAGTGCAGTCGGCCACCGTCGATCCGGGCCTCCTCCCACAACTCGCGCAGTGCTCCCTCACGCAGCGTCTCGTTCTTCCGGACATAGCCACCCGGCAACGCGGGTCGCCCGAGGAAGGGCTCCCGCCCTCGCTCGACCAGGAGCACCATCAGCCGACCTTCCCTGATGGTGAAGATCGCCAAGTCCACGGTCACCCACGACGCCTCCACCTCGGCGGAGTCCTTCAGCTTGCCATCCAACAGAGCCCCTAAAGGTCGCATTGACTAAAACACCCTCGGGCATTTATGGTCTCACAGACCATAAGCCTCCCAGGCAAGGGCAGGGCATGATCACTTCCCGTGCGCCACTGGCCAAGGAAGCGGCCGAGGAACCCACGGCCGCCACCCGCCACTTATGTACCGGTGTGTACGTTGACGAGCGGTTCCGTGACCTCGTGATCGACGAAGTCTGCACCGCGCCGCACCGAAGGGTCGCCCCGTCCTACGGGTTCGACATCGTTCCTGTCATGCGCCACGCATGGCGAGCCGCCGCATTGGCCGCGGCCCTCCGCTTGACCCTGGTAGGAGCAGTGGTCGCCCCGGCCCTCGCGGGCGCCCTGACCACCAGCATCCTCGTCGCCTGCGGTCTCGCCCTTCTGTGGCTGCTCCGCCTCACCATGCTGCTCCGGGACATCGATCGGGATCCGGTACCGAGACGAAAGCCCGGACGGCGCGGACCGGGAAAGGCACCCGGCCACCAGTACCTCTTCGGGCTGGTCTCCCCCCGAAAGCACCCGGAGAAGGGCCCCGCACTCAGACGCATCGGTGCCGCCGCGCTCTCCCTGACACTGACCGGCCTGGCCGCCGCCCTCGCCCAACCCGACCAGGCCAGGACGGCGTTCCACGTGGCCGCAGGAATCGTGCTCTTGTGCCTCGTCATCGGAGTCACACGCCAACTGATCCTCAACCGCATCCTGCGCGCGCCGTCCCTCCGGCCCCGGCGCCTGTCCGGCCGGCAACGAGCAGCGGACATACAGCAGCGACATGTCTGCACCGTCTACCGCCGCCCCCGCCACAGTGCGGACGAAGACGGGGACGGGGACGACCTCACTGCCTTCACGCTCTTCGGGGACGACTCACCGTTCATGGGGGCTGGTGAACTCGTCTATCACTGGAACCCTCCGATCAGCATCCAGCTACTACGCCCCGGCACTGACGACGAGGCGCCGCTCCACGAACGCGAGCACCCCGTACCTCCCTTCCAGGCCCACGAACTGGTCGAGTACCTGCGGGAGGCGGTTCAGCTATTGGCCACCGACAGTCAGGAGGTCCGGCTTCCCGCGCAGGTCCGCGACCGCGTCTACGTGGCCGAAACCGATGTGGCGGTGGACCGCTCACTCCTTCCCCAGAGGTTCGACGAGGCCGATCTGCGCGCGGTCATCAACACGCCCGGAAGCAAACAGCACCACTTCCTCGAGGTCGTCACACCGACGGAGGGGTCGGAATTCGTCGCGACCGTCCTGCTGCACGTCAGCCTGCAGGGACGCACGCTGATGATCTCCACGGCGGCATGCGTTCTCGCCCACACACCGAGATCGTTCCAGCAGACCGAGGAGTTCGGCCACCACGGAGCCGTGGCCGTCGCCTTGGCTGCCTTCCTCGAGTTGGTCAAGCTGCCGCTGGAGATCGAGAGATCATGGCGACTCGTCCGCTACTTCTTCACCCTGGGAAAGGCCGCCCTGCTCCCTCGCGACCTCACCTCCACACCGATCCGCAGCCTCCTGGTCGGAAGCCGGGTGAGCATACGGGAGCAGGCCGCCCAGACATGGTCCAAGGTCCAGTTGGAGAAGAGCGACATCCTGGGCCGGATGAAGACGATCGAGCAGCGCCTGCTCCGAGCCGCCGGCGATTTCCTGTTCTCCAGGGATGTGGACATCTCCGAGTTCAACGACCGCGCACTCAAGATCATCAACAGCGGGATCTTCAACTTCGGTGACAACAACACCTTCAGCGGCAACGCCGTGGGCGACCAGGCCCAGGTCGGCGCTTCCGCGAACCAGTCGACAGGCTCGAACAATCCCGGAAGCGGAGGAAGCCAGTGACCACCAATCGAGGCATCGTCAGCAGAGGCGACAACAACCACTTCGCCAACAACGCCGTCGGAGAGCACGCCGGGGTCTTCGCAGCCGCCCCCTCGGGCCGCGCTGACGCCAGTCCTGGCCGAGGAGCCACCGACGAGCGGCCCCTCAGCTGGGACATCGGTGTGGTCACCATCCTCAGCGAGGAACTCCGCTCCGTGATCGACGAACTGAAGCTGGAACGCCACAAGGAACCCGGCGGACTGTACTTCTACCGCGGCGAACACGACACACCGGAGTCGACCGTCCGCATCGTGGCCACGCAGAGCCAGAGTCAGGGACAGCGATCGGCGATGGCCGCCCTGGAGAACCTCCGCCGCCACTACAACCCCCGTCTCTGGGCCCTGGTCGGCGTGGGCGGAGGCATCCACGACGAACACGCGCGCATCGGCAACGTCATCGTCTCCACCGACATCGTCTACTACGAGAACCGCAAGATCAATCCACAGGGGAACGTCCGTCGCCGCGGGGAGCACCGCCAGGCGCCGGCACCGGTCGTTCACGCCGTGAACGCATTCTTCACCGACCACGGAACACCGGCACGTGTCCACGGCCAACTCCCCGCCTACGCCTCGGAGGAGTTCAAGGTGTACCCCGGAGTGATCGGGTCGGGGGAAGCCGTCATCGCCGACCGCGAGAGCGACATCCGAAGCTACCTCACGGGCTACCACGAGAAGGTCCTCGCGGTGGACATGGAAGCCGGAGGATTGAGTCAGTACTGGCAGGAGAACTCCTTCCAGGGCGCAACCAATCCGGGCTGGATCGTCATCCGCGGCGTCTCCGACAACGCTGACGAGAAGAAGGGACACGGGTACCACGAGCTCGCGGCTCGAAACGCCGCACATGTTCTGCGTCGGCTTCTGCCCTATCTCTGCTGACTTCGAATCCAGCGGTCGGGCATCATCCAGACAGGAAGAAGTGGCTCGCATGACTGATTTTCTGTTCGGGATATTCAGTTCGCTGGCAGCCAGCGCGATCGTGCTCGCCCTGGGCCTCCTACGCGGCTCACGCCCCGCATGGTGGCTGATCGCCGTCTGCTCCTGGTGCACCGGCACCGGTCTGGGCCGCGTGTACCGCCATCAGTCGTCCGCCGAGCAGGACATCGCGCGCGACCTGGGCCGGGCTCGCTGGATCAAGATCCTGACCGGGCGCGGGAACGTCCTCACCCGTGAAGTCTTCTCTCCCCTGTGGTCCGGTGAGCTCTCCCCGGAGTCCGTCCAGGTCGTCCTGCCCGACCCCGACACCCGCAGGGACTCATGGCTCGACCGGCGCTCCCACGACGTGCGCCGGTTCGATCCGGGGTTCACCCCGGACCTGCTCAGGAGCCAGGTCCGGACGAACATGGACTACCTGGCCCAGGCGACCCGCGCGCAACGCAACGTCGAGCTTCGCAGCTTCAACCTGCCCAACACCTGCCGTGTGATCGCGACGGACCGCGCCGCCTACCTCACCTTCTACAGCGCCTCCGCCCACGGCCGGAACGCCCCCTGCCTGTACGCCCGGGCACCCGGGCTTCTGTACGCCGTTGCCCTCCAGCTCTTCGATTCAGCCTGGATGAACGGCTCACCTGTCCGCCGCCCCGAACAGCAGTCCTGACAGCGCACAAGACAGCGGAGGCGGTACCCGGAAGACCCGGGTACCGCCTCCGTCGTCGTCGCGTCCGAGGGTCACTCGCCCCCGACGGGCTCCAGGATCGCCACGCACTCGAAGTGGTGCGTCATCGGGAACAGGTCGAAGGCCCGCAGCGAGAGCGGGCGGTAGCCGCCCGCTCGGAAGAACGCCAGGTCCCGGGCGAGGGCCGCCGGGTCGCAGGCCACGTACGCGATCCGGCGGGCGCCGAGCCCGGCCAGGTGGGCGACGGTCTCCCGCCCGGCACCCGCGCGCGGCGGGTCGAGCACGATGAGGTCGGTCGCGGTGATCCCGGTGCGCGGCAGCAGGGACTCCACCCGGTCGCACTCGATCCGGACGTTCTCCAGCGCGGCCAGGTTGTGCCGGGCGTCGGCCACCGCCTGCTTGCCGGACTCGATGCCGAGCACCGCGCCGTCCTCGCCGACCCGGTCGGCCAGGGCGCCCGCGAACAGGCCCACCCCGCAGTACAGGTCGAGCGCGTTCTCGCCCCACTGCGGGTCCAGGCCGTCGAGCACGGCGTCGACCAGGGTGTCCGGCGCCTCCGGATGGATCTGCCAGAAGCCGCCGTTGCTGACCCGCCAGGTCCGCCCGGCGGCGCGCTCGCGCACGAAGCCGCGGCCGTGCACCTTGTGGGGGTCGCCCTGCTCGTCGATGCGGGCGATGGAGACCGGACGGTCCAGCTCGACCAGCGGCAGCTGGGCGCCCGGCGCCGGGGTGAGCACCACCTGACGGTCCGAGGAGCCGGAGGCGGCGATCGCCTCGACCGAGACGACGCCCGGCCAGTCGCGGGCCTCCACGCCCAGCTCGGTGACGCCCTCGGCGGCGATCAGGCAGCGGTCGACCGGCTGGATCTCGTGCGAGCGGTGCTTGCGCAGCCCGACCTTGCCGCTCTGCGGGTCGACGGCGTACTGCACGCGGGTGCGCCAGGCCGGCACCTGGCCGGCCGGCAGCTTGCCGCCGACCGGCTCGACGCTGCCGTCCCAGCCGGCCTCGGCCGGGGTCAGGCCGGCCAGCTTGGCCAGCTGCTCGGTCAGCACCTGCACCTTGAGCTTGCGCTGGCCGCCGGGCGTGACGTGCTGCCAGTCGCAGCCGCCGCACTTGCCGGGCCCGGAGAACGGGCACGGCGGGGCGATCCGGTCCTTGGCCGGCTCCAGAACCTCCACCGCGTCGGCACGCAGGAAGCGCGAGGTGGTGGTGCCCTCGGTGACCTGCGCGATCACCTTCTCGCCGGGCAGCGCGTGCCGGACGAACAGCACCCGGCCCTCGTGCCGGGCCACGCAGTGACCGCCGCCGTGCGCGACGGGGCCGACCTCGACCTCGTAGCGCTCGCCGACCAGCGGGTCGCCGGTGGGAGCCTTCGGCGCCCGGGGGGCCTTGGGGGTCTGGGACGCCTTGGGCGCGCCGGCGGTGCGCAGCGCCCGCGGGGGACGCACGGCCTGCTTGCGCGGGCGCTGCGCACCGCCCTTCGACTGCCCTTCCCCGCCCTCGCGCGCCTCACCGCGCGCAGCCCGCTCCGGACGCGCGGCACGCTCGCCGCGCTCACTGCGCTCCGGACGCGCGGCACGCTCACTGCGCTCCGGGCGCGAAGGCTCCTCCGCACGCTGCGGTGCGCGCTCCTCCGGCGCGAGCGGCGCCGTCCGCGCGGTGAACCCGTCGCGGTCGGTCGCCTCCGGCCGCGACGGCTTGCCCCAGCGCGGCCGGGCGACCTGCCCGGGCCGGCCTGAGGCGCCGCCCTTGCGGGCGCCCTTGCCCGAGGAGCCATGGGAACGAGAGGGAGTGTTGCGGGTCACTGGGAGGAGTCCTTCGTGCTGCGGTCGGCCGGGCCGGCGGGCTTCGCCGAGACTTCCGACTTTACGGCCTTGGGCGCCCGGGGCTCACCACGCCGGACGGAACCGGGCGCCGACCAGGCCTTCTGCGGCTTGCGCCGCTCCGAGGACTCCAGCTGCCACGGCACCGAGGTCACCATCACACCCGGCTTGAACAGCAGCCGGCCCTTGAGCCGCAGCGCGCTCTGGTTGTGCAGCAGGTGCTCGTACCAGTGGCCGACGACGTACTCGGGGATGTAGACCGACACCACCTCGCGCGGGCTGCTGCGGCGCAGGTTCTTCACGTAGTCCAGCACCGGGCCGGTGATCTCCCGGTACGGCGAGTCCAGCACCTTGAGCGGCACCTCGATCCCGCGCTCGTCCCACTCCGCGCGCAGCGCCGCGGTGTCCGCCGGGTCGACGTTCACGGTCACCGCCTCCAGGGTGTGCGCCCGCGCGAGCCGCGCGTACGCCAGTGCCCGCAGCGCCGGCTTGTGCAGCTTGGAGACCAGCACGATCGCGTGCACCCGGGTGGGGAGCACCACGTCGTCCGGCACCTCGGCGGCGACCAGTTCCTCGGAGACCCGGTCGTAGTGGCGGCGGATCGCCTTCATCATCACGAACAGCACCACCATCGCCGCGATGGCGATCCAGGCGTGGCTGATCTTGGTGGCGAGCACGACGATCAGCACCGCCATGGTCATCACCAGGCCGAAGGTGTTGATCGCCCGGCTGCGCTGCATGTGGCGGCGCTTGGCCGGGTCGGTCTCGGTGCGCAGATTCCTGGTCCAGTGCCGGATCATGCCGGACTGGCTCATGTTGAACGACACGAAGACGCCGACGATGTACAGCTGGATCAGCCGGGTCGGGTCCGCGTTGAAGGCGATGATGAACAGGATCGCGGCCAGCGCCAGCAGGATGATGCCGTTGGAGAAGGCCAGCCGGTCACCGCGGGTGTGCAGCTGACGCGGCAGGTAGCGGTCCTGGGCCAGGATCGAGCCCAGCACCGGGAAACCGTTGAACGCGGTGTTGGCGGCCAGCACCAGGATCAGCCCGGTGACGGCGGCGACGAAGTAGAAGCCCGGCGTGAAGTTCGAGAACACCGCCTCGCTGATCTGGGCCAGCGCGGTCTTCTGGTGGTAGTCGCCGGGCACGCCGACCAGCTGCTGCGCGGGGTCCTCGGCCATCTGCACACCGGTCAGCCGGGCCAGCCAGATGATGCCCATGAACATCACGACGGCGATGCTCGCCATCATCAGCAGCGTGGTCGCCGCGTTCTTGCTCTTCGGCTTGCGGAACGCCGGCACGCCGTTGGAGATCGCCTCCACGCCGGTCAGCGCCGCACAGCCCGAGGAGAACGCCTTGAGCAGCAGGAACACCATGGCGAAGCCGGCCAGGGACTCGTTCCCCGGGGTCGCCGCCAGGTGGAAACCGGAACTCTCGGAGGGCATGTCCTGCCCCATCCCGAAGTGCCGGATCACGCCGTACACCACCATGCCGAGCACGCCGACCATGAAGGCGTACGTCGGGATGGCGAAGGCCGTACCGGACTCCCGGACGCCGCGCAGGTTCATCCCCATCAGCAGGATGACCACGACGACCGAGAGGGTCAGCTCGTGCCCGCGCAGCGCCGGCACCGCCGACACCACGTTGGCCACGCCCGAGGTGGTGGAGACCGCCACGGTGAGGATGTAGTCGACCATCAGCGCGCTCGCGACCACCAGGCCGGAGTTCGGGCCGTGGTTCACGGTGGCGACCTCGTAGTCGCCGCCGCCGCTCGGGTAGGCGTGCACGTTCTGCCGGTACGAGGCCACCACCGCGAGCATCACGATGGCGACCACGACGCCGATCTGCCACGAGAAGTGGATCGCAGAGGCACCCGCCAGGGAAAGGGTCAGCAGGATCTCCTCGGGCGCGTACGCGACCGAGGAGAGCGCGTCCGAGGCGAAGACGGGCAGCGCGATGCGCTTGGGGAGCAGCGTCTCCCCCAGCTTGTCGCTGCGCAACGCACGCCCGATGAGGATGCGTTTCGGTAGGTCAGTCGGCATAGGCACGGTAAGGAATCGTAGGGGCAGTACGAAGCGACGTCCCACGGACGCCCCCCGTTGAGGCCACCCTTCGTCGCGACTGTGTTCGGCGGACCGGCTAGCGTGTCGGATACGAGCAGGCGGGCAACACTGTGGTTGTCGTGCCGAGCCCCACGAGGACGCCCACCCCGGACACCGGGGCGGGGAAACGGAGATCGAACGGTGTTTGCGCAGGTCATGACCCCTACAGGACGGGTGAGGTAGCGCCGGTGCACATCGTCATCATGGGCTGCGGCCGGGTGGGCTCCGCCCTCGCCCGAGCACTGGAGAAACAGGGCCACTCGGTGGCCGTCGTCGACCAGGACCCGACGGCCTTCCGCCGGCTCGGCGCCGGGTTCAACGGCCGCCGGGTGACCGGTGTCGGCTTCGACCAGGACACCCTCAAGGAGGCGGGCATCGAGGAGGCGGGCGCCTTCGCCGCCGTCTCCAGTGGTGACAACTCCAACATCATCGCCGCCCGGGTGGCCCGGGAGAACTTCGGCGTGGAGAACGTCGCCGCCCGGATCTACGACCCCCGGCGCGCCGAGGTCTACCAGCGCCTGGGCATCCCCACCGTCGCCACCGTGCGCTGGACGGCCGACCAGATGCTGCGCCGCCTGCTGCCGAGCGGCGCCGAGCCGCTCTGGCAGGACCCGAGCGGCGCCGTCCAGCTCGCCGAGGTCGCCTACGACCCCGACTGGGTCGGCCACCGGCTGAGCGAGCTGGAGGAGGCGTCCGGCGCCCGGGTGTCGTTCGTCACCCGGCTCGGCGAGGGCGTGCTGCCCTCGCCCCAGATGGTGGTGCAGGAGGGCGACCTGGTGCACGTGATGCTGCGCCGGGCCGACCTGACGGCGGTCGAGGCCGCGTTCGCGCAGGGCCCGCGGAAGGAAGGTCACTGATGCGAGTCGCCATTGCCGGAGCCGGCGCCGTCGGACGCTCGATCGCGGGCGAGCTGTTGGAGAACGGCCACGAGGTCCTGCTGATCGACAAGAACCCCAACTCCATCTCGGTGGAGCGGGTACCCATGGCGGAGTGGCTGCTCGCCGACGCCTGCGAGATCACCTCGCTGGACGAGGCCGCGCTGCAGCGCTGCCACGTGGTGATCGCCGCGACCGGTGACGACAAGGTCAACCTGGTCGTCTCGCTGCTCGCGAAGACCGAGTACGGCGTGCCGCGGGTGGTCGCCCGGGTGAACAACCCGAAGAACGAGTGGCTCTTCAACGAGTCCTGGGGCGTGGACGTGGCCGTCTCCACCCCGCGCCTGATGTCCGCCCTGGTCGAGGAGGCGGTCAGCGTCGGCGACCTGGTCCGGCTGATGCGCTTCAGCCAGGGCAACGCCAACCTCGTCGAGCTGACCCTCGCCGAGGACACCGAGCTGGTCGGCACCCGGGTCGGCGACGTGCCGTGGCCGCCGGACACCGCGCTGGTGACCATCCTGCGCGAGGGCCGGGTCCTGGTGCCCGGCAAGGACGACACCCTGGAGGGCGGCGACGAGTTGCTCTTCGTGGCCGCCCAGGAGCGCGAGGAGGAGTTGGAGGACCTGCTCTCCAGCTCGGCCGGCGCCCAGTAGGAGCCGAGAAACGCCGAGGGCCCGCACTCGCTCGGAGTGCGGGCCCTCGACCGTTGACCGCCACCGGCCACCGGTCCTGCTGCCGGCCGACGGCCTGCTACCGGCCGACGGCCGAACCGTCGGCCGGGTGCTCGTCCGGCCCCGGCTCGTCGTCCAGCTGCGCCTTGATCGGCGGCGGCGCCTTCAGCAGGATCTGCCAGGTCACGTACATCGCCAGCAGCAGCGGCGGGATGCCCAGGGCGACCTTGAGCCAGCCCAGCAGGTTGACGTTGTGGGTGAAGTACAGCGGGAAGAGGATCACCGGCTTGATGCCCATGATCAGCACCCACGCCCAGGTGGCCCTGGTGTAGGCGGCCAGCCGGCCCGGATTCTCCTTGCGCCAGGTGAACATCTCGCCGGTCACCGGGCCGAGCATGATGCCGATCAGCGGCCAGCGGACCAGCGCCGAGACGGCCAGGCCCACGCAGTAGCCGACGTTCCAGAGCAGGCCCGGCAGGTAGAAGTTCTCCGCCTTGCCGGTCTTCATCGAGATCCAGGCGCCGATGGCGACGCCGAACACCCCGCTGAAGGCGTGCTGGACGGTCTCCCGCTTCAGCAGCCGCGCCACCACGAACAGCGCGCTCAGGCCCAGCGCGGCCCAGGCCGCCGCCGGCACCTTGTGGGTGATGTTGTAGGTGACGATGAAGACCAGGCCGGGCAGGGTCATGTCGACCATGCCGCGGACCCCGCCGAACGCCTTCATCACGGTGTCGGCGGCCTCCCGGGAGGCCTGGGCCTGCCGGGCCGCCTCCTCGTCATGGGCGATCTCCACCAGGCCGAGCTGGGCGGCGGGCTCGCCGCCGGGCTGGTTGCTCACGCTCATTCGCTCCCGTGTCCGACCGGACGCAGCTCGTAGCGGGGGTTGAACAGCACCCGGCGGCCACGCGCGTGGCTGATCCGGCCGCTGGCCACCAGACGGCGCCCGGGCTCGATGCCCGCGATGGAGCGGCGCCCGAGCCAGACCACGTCCAGCGCCTCGGTGCCGTCGAAGAGTTCCGCCTCCAGGGCCGGTACGCCGGCCCGCGGGCGGAGCGTCACGGTCCGCAGGGTGCCGGCCACGGTGACCAGTTGCCGGTCCCCGCAGCTGGCGATCGGCGTGCAGCCCGACTCCGCGGCGCTCTCCTGGCGCAGCTCCTCGGCCTCCAACTCCTCGGTGGAGGAGGTCAGCCGGCTGAGCATGCGGCGGAAGCGCCCCTGCGGCGGCCCGCTGCTGTTGTCACCACTCATGCCGGAAGGGTACCGGTTCCGGGGGCCCCGGCGGCAGGCCGCAGGTCGGCCGGGGACTTCGCGCGAGCGCGCCGCGAGGGCCGCCGGCGCGCCGGACCGGCACCGTCCGCTCACCCCTCGAAGCGGTAGCCCATGCCGGGCTCGGTGATGAAGTGCCGCGGGTGCGAGGGGTCGCGTTCGAGCTTGCGCCGCAGCTGGGCGAGGTAGACCCGCAGATAGTTCGTCTCGGTCCGGTAGGCCGGGCCCCACACCTCCTGGAGCAACTGGGTCTGGCTGACCAGCCGGCCCGCGTTGCGCACCAGGACCTCCAGCAAATGCCACTCGGTCGGGGTAAGCCGGATGTCGGCACCGTCCCGGTTCACCTTCTTCGCCGCCAGGTCCACGGTGAAGCTGTCGGTGACCACCACCGAGCCGTCCTCCCCGGCGACCGGCTCGGCCCGGCGGACGGCGGCGCGCATCCGGGCCAGCAGCTCGTCCATGCCGAAGGGCTTGGTGACGTAGTCGTCGGCCCCGGCGTCCAGCGCCTCGACCTTCTCGTCGGAGGCGTGCCGGGCGGAGAGCACGATGATCGGCACCCTGGTCCAGCCGCGCAGGCCCTTGATCACCTCGACCCCGTCCATGTCGGGCAGGCCGAGGTCGAGGACGACGACGTCGGGATGGCGGGCGGCGGCGAGTTCCAGGGCGCTCGCACCGTCATGCGCCGCGTCGACCTCGTACTTGCGGGCCTTGAGGTTGATCACCAGCGCGCGGACGATCTGCGGTTCGTCGTCCACGACGAGGACCCGGGTCATACGGGCTCCGCCTTTCGGGGCTGTCGGTCGGATCGGAAGTGGTCGGAAGTGGTCGAAAGCTTTCATTCAACGGTCGTCGCGGGCGTCACCGATCAGGTGGGTGGCGGGGCGAGCTCCGGTACGTCGGGCGCGGGGACACGCTCGGTCGTGGGCAGGGTGACCACCATGGTCAGTCCGCCACCCGGGGTGTCCTCGGCGGACACCGTGCCGTCCATCGCCTCGACGAAGCCGCGCGCCACCGCGAGCCCGAGGCCCACCCCGGCACCGCGCGGCGCGTCCCCGTAGCGCTGGAACGGGGCGAAGATGCGCTCCTTGGCGTCCTCCGGCACCCCCGGCCCCCGGTCCACGATCCGCAGCTCCACCCGGCCCGGCCCGCCCGCCGGCTCCAGCGCATCGGCCTTGACCAGCACCTTCACCCCGTCCGGGCTGTACTTGACGGCGTTCTCGATCAGATTGGCCAGCGACCGCTCCAGCAGTCCGCCGTCGGCCAGGATCATCGGCAGGGTCTCCGGCACGTCCAGCCGGACCGCCTCCGGCGCCACCCCGCCCAGCGCGAACGGCACCACCTCGTCCAGGTCGGTCTCCTGGATCAGCGGCGTGACCGTCCCGGTCTGCAGACGGCTCATGTCGAGCAGGTTGTTGATCAGATGGTCGAGCCGGTCGGCGCCCGCCTCGATCCCCGCCAGCAGCTCCGCCTCGTCCTCCTCGTCCCACTCGACGTCCGCCGACCGGAGCGAGCTCACCGAGGCCTTGATCCCCGCGAGCGGCGTGCGCAGATCGTGCGAGACGGCCGCGAGCAGAGCGGTGCGGATCCGGTTCCCCTCGGCCTCCCGCCGGGCGGCCGCCGCCTCCCCCGCCAGTCGCCGGCGCTCCAGCACCACGGCGGCCTGCGCGGCGAACGCCCCGAGCAGCCGGCGGTCCTCGGCCGGCAGCACCCGGCCGCGCAGCACCAGTGCCAGCGTCTCCCCGATCGGCACGTCCACGTCGGCCGTCTCCGGCCGCTCCGGCGGACGCGGGCCCGCCGTTGCCACCGCCTGCCACGGGCCGACCCGGTCGGGCCGCTCCAGCAGCGCCACCGACTCCTGCTGGAAGGTCTCCCGGACCTGCTCCAGCAAGGCCGTCAGCACCCCCTCCCCGTTCGGCGCCCCGCGCAGCACCGTGCCGGCCAGCGCGCTCAGCGACTGCGCCTCGGCCTGGCTGCGGGCCGCCTGGTGGGTGCGCCGGGCCGCCAGGTCGACGACCGACGCCACGGCCATGCCGACGGCGGTGAATATCGCCACCGCCATGATGTTCTGCGGCTCGGAGATCGTGAACGTGTGGATCGGCGGCGCGAAGTAGTAGTTGAGCGCCGAGGACCCGACCAGCGCCGAGGCGATCGCCGGGAAGAGCCCGCCCACCAGGGCCGCGCACACCGTCAGCGACAGGAACAGCAGCATGTCCGTGGTCAGACCCAGACCGTGCACATTGATGAGCACCAGCGCCAGCAGCGGCGGCCCGGCCACCCCGATCAGCCAGCCCGCGATAGTCCGGGTGCGGCCCAGATCGGTCACCTTGCGGGTCGGAACCCGCCCACGTCCCTTCGCGGCGTGCTCGTGCGTGACGATGTGCACGTCGATGTCGCCCGACTCCCGGGTCACCGTGCCGCTCACACCCGGGCCGTAGACGTACTGCCAGGCCGGCCGCCGGCTGGTCCCGAGCACGATCTGCGTCGCGTTCACACCGCGCGCGAAGTCCAGCAGCCCCGCGGCCGGGTCGTCTCCCAGCACCGCGTGGTACGAGCCGCCCAGGCTCTCCACCAGCGCCCGTTGCTCGATCAGCGTCTGCGACGACCCCGAGCCCGGACCGGCCAGCCCGTCCGACCGGGAGATGTGCACCGCCAGCAGCTCACCGCCCGAGCCGCGGGCGGCTATCCGGGCGGCCCGGCGGATCAGCGTCGCCCCCTCCGGCCCGCCCGTCAGACCGACCACGATCCGCTCGCGCGCCTGCCAGGTCCCCTTGATGCCCTGCTCGGCGCGGTACTTCTGCAGGTACTCGTCAACCCGGTCGGCCGTCCAGAGCAGCGCCAGCTCGCGCAGGGCCGTCAGGTTCCCCGGCCGGAAGTAGTTGGCGAGTGCCGCGTCGATCTTCTCCGGCGCGTACACGTTGCCGTGCGCCAGCCGGCGCCGCAGCGCCTGCGGCGACATGTCGACCAGCTCGATCTGGTCGGCCCGGCGGACCACTTCGTCCGGCACCGTCTCCCGCTGCCGTATCCCCGTGATGCCCTCGACCACGTCGCCGAGCGACTCCAGGTGCTGGATGTTCACCGTCGAGATGACGTCGATCCCGGCCGCGAGCAGCTCCTCGACGTCCTGCCACCGCTTCTCGTTGCGGCAGCCCGGCACATTGGTGTGCGCCAGCTCGTCCACCAGCGCCACCTGCGGCCGGCGTGCCAGGACCGCGTCCAGGTTCATCTCCGTGAACACGGCCCCGCGGTGGGTCAGCTCCTGCCGCGGCACCACTTCGAGACCCGTGACCTGCTCGGCCGTGTGCCGACGCCCGTGATCCTCGACGAACGCCACCACGACGTCCGTCCCCCGCTCCGACCGCCGGTGTGCTTCCGCGAGCATGGCGTACGTCTTACCGACCCCGGGGGCCGCCCCGAGGTAGACCCGCAGCCTGCCGCGTCCCATGTGCACCATTCTTGATCCGGCCGTGCCTGGCGGCCATCCCGGACACCAGTTCCCTTCGCCTTCGAGACTACGGCGCAGGCGCCGGTTTGCCAGCGATCTGGCCGCTGAGCTGGGAGTTTTAGCGCCATATTGATGGGCCATCGGGGCCTGCGGCAGCGCTGGCCGGCGCGGCACCCACCCGCCTGCCCCGCCTGGCCGCATTTCGGTCCGGACATGCGAAAAGCCCCTGCCGGTATCCCCGGCAGGGGCTTCTCAGAAGAATTGTTCGGCGGCGTCCTACTCTCCCACAGGGTCCCCCCTGCAGTACC
>NZ_JBHVPZ010000057.1:0-24478 GCF_042887135.1 Kitasatospora sp. NPDC057965 | reverse complement strand
GTTTCCAGCTTACCAGATGTTTTCCGTGCCGTTCCCGGCGCTTCCTTCATCCAACTCGCTGGTGTCTTCTGCGGCTTGACGCCCCGTCCGACGTTTCAAACTCTAGCCGATCCCCGCTCCGAAAAGCGAATCCAGCCGCAATCCCCAAAAACAGGCACACCGAATAAACCCTGAGCCGGAACGCGTCGAAACAAATAACGACACGCCTCGGCCCGTAGCCGGGAAGAGGTGGTGTTTCAGAGGATTGGCCGCCCCGGGACCGTCCGCGCCGATGCGTGTCCGGTGCTCCCTGCCGAGCGACTAGAGAACACTACGCCCGTTCGGGGGCTGAGGCAAACGGCCTACTCGGACGATACGGGTGCAGAGCGCGCGGCCGGCCTTCACGTACTCACCGTTGGGGTGGTCATTGCCGGTGACCCAGTGGCGGGCGGTGGCCTCGTCCCGGCCGCCGGCGCGGTGGCGGCCGAGGAGACGGGCCTCGCGGACCGCGTCGTCCGTCTCCACGTACCAGAGTTCGCGCAGCAGGCGCCGGGCCTCCGGCCAGGGGTGGTCGGCGGCGGCGAGGTAGTTGCCCTCGGTGATGACGAGGCGGGCGTGCGGGTGGACCACGTGCCGGGCGGCCACCGGCTCGTCGAGGTCGCGGTCGAAGTCGGGGACGTAGATGTCCTGGAAGCGGTCGGTGGCGACCCGGCGCAGCAGGGCGACGTAGCCGTGCGCGTCGAAAGTGGCGGGTGCGCCCTTGCGGTGGCCGAGGTCGAGACGGTCGAGTTGGGCGCCGGAGAGGTGGAAGCCGTCCAGCGGGAGGTAGGCGGCGCTGCCCGGGCCCTCGTGGCGCTCGACCTCGGCGACGAGGTGCCGGGCCAGGGTGGACTTGCCCGCGCCGGGCGGGCCGGCGAGTCCGAGGATGGTGCGGGCGTTGCTGCCGGGGCCTCGCAGCAGGCCGCGGGCGATGGCCGCGACGCTGTCCGCGTCGAGGTCGGCCATGACGGAGGTCCCGGTGGGTCGGTCCGCGTTCATGGGCGAACCCTACTCAGCGTTCGGCGAGGGCGGGCAGGTCCAGGGTGAGGGTGCCGGCGTCGGCGTCGAGCAGGGCGGGGACGCCGAGCGGGACGGTGAGGGTGGACGGGCCGTGGCCGAAGCCCAGTTCCCAGATGATCGGTATGCCGAGCGGTCCGAGGCGGTCGAGCATGACGTCCCGGACCCGGTCGAGCGGGCCGCAGCCCTCCCAGGAGCCGAGGGCGATGCCGGTGACGCCGTCGAAGGCTCCGGAGCGCAGGAGCTGGGTGAGGAGCCGGTCGAGCTGGTACGGGTGCTCGTTGACGTCCTCCAGGACCAGGAGGTGGCCGGCGTAGGAGGGGCGGGCGGCGGGGGTGCCGCGTTCGGCGGCGAGGACGTGGGTGCAGCCGCCGGCGGTGATGCCGCGGGCCCGGCCGGGGACGAGGGCGGTGGCGGTGGCCGAGGTGAGGACGGTCGTGGCGGCGGGTTCGAAGAGGGTGCGGCGCAGGTGTTCGGCGGTGGGGCCGTCCTCCAGGAAGGTGGCCGTGGCGCTCATCGGTCCGTAGAGGGTGGCGATGCCGAGGCGCTGGGCGAAGGCCTCGTGCAGGGAGGAGACGTCGCTGTAGCCGATCAGCACCTTGGGTGGGACGGCGCGCAGGGCGTTCCAGTCGAGGAGGTCGACCATGCGGTGCACGCCGTAGCCTCCGCGGGCGCACATGACGGCGTCGACGGTGGGATCGAGCCAGGCGCTCTGCAGGTCGGCGGCGCGGTCGGCGTCGGTGCCGGCGAGGTGGCCGAGGACGGGGTGGGTGTCCAGGACGTGCGGGGCGACGGTGACGCGCAGGCCCCAGGAGCGCAGCAGGGCGGTGCCGGCGGCGAGCCGCCGGGGGTCGATGGGGCCGCTGGTGGCGACCACGGTGACGTGGTCCCCGGGGCGGAGGTGCGGCGGGCGGGTCAGTCCTCGGCCGGGGGTGGTCGGGTGCTGGTCCATGGCCGGGTTCCTTCCGGGGTGGGGCGGCGCGGGTCGGGGTGGTCCCGGGGCCGGCGCGGAACCGGCCCCGAGAGGTTATGCCCCTGACGCGTTCACAGCGATCCCATGACCTCGCGCACTTCGGCGAGGGTGGCGTCGGCGATCACGTTGGCGCGTTCGGAGCCGGCGCGCAGGACCTCGCGGAGGTGGCCGCGGTCGGCCGCGAGTTCGGCGCGGCGGGCGCGGATCGGGCGGAAGTACTCGTTGACGGCCTCGGTGACGGTGCGCTTGAGCGCGGCCGCGCCGCCGTCGCCGATCTCCTCGGCGACCTCCTCGGGGGTGCGGTCCTGGCAGAGGGCGGCGAGCAGGAGGAGGTTGGAGACCTCGGGGCGGCCGGCGGGGTCGTAGGAGATGCGGCGGTCGGCGTCGGTCTTGGCGCCCTTGAGGAGCCGTGCGGTGGTGTCCTCGTCGGCGGCGAGCGGGATGGAGTTGCCGCGGCTCTTGCTCATCTTGCCGCCGTCGGTGCCGAGCAGCAGCGGGGCGGCGCCGAGCAGGGCCCCGGGGCGGGGGAAGACGGTGGTGCCGTCGGGGTGCGGGTAGCGCTCGTTGAACCGGCGGGCGACGGTGCGGGCGACCTCCAGGTGGGGCAGCTGGTCCTTGCCGACGGGGACCAGGTCGGCCTTACAGAAGAGGATGTCGGCGGCCTGGTGGACGGGGTAGGTGAGCATCAGTCCGTTGACGGCGGCCTGGCTGGAGTGGGCGATCTCGTCCTTGACGGTGGGGTTGCGGTGGAGTTCGGCGACGCTGACCAGGCTGAGGAAGGGCAGCAGCAGCTGGTTGAGGGCGGGGACCGAACTGTGGGTGAAGATCGTGGCGCGTTCGGCGTCGATGCCGGTGGCGAGGTAGTCGAGGACGAGGTTCTCGGTGTGCTCGGCGAGGCGGTCGGCGAGGTCCCGGTCGGTGATGACCTGGTAGTCGGGGATGACCAGGAACATCTCGACGCCCAGGCGCTGGAGGCGGACCCGGTTGCGGAGGCTGCCGAAGTAGTGGCCGAGGTGGAGCGGACCGGTGGGGCGGTCGCCGGTGAGGACGCGGTGGGCGCCCGGGTCGGTGCGGATGCTCGCGTCGAGGTCGGCGAGGTCGTCGGGGTCTGCGAGGTCGGCGGCGGCGGTGGTCGTGGTCACGGGGTGTCTCTCCTCGGAACGGCGGTGGTGGTGGCCGTCCGGGGCTCGGGGCCCGTCCCGTCGGAGAAACGCGACAGGGCCGTCCATCCCGGACGGCCCTGGTCAGGCGTGGCTGGTGGCCGTCCTAGGACGGCCACCAGCTGAGACCTGCGAAGCGCTTCATGGGTTCGAGGATAGCGGGTGCCCACCCGCCGTTCGACTCCTCGGTCGTGATCAGTCCTCGACGACGAGGGCGGGCGTGTCCTTGCGCAGCGTCTCGCCGCGGAAGAACGCGGGCCGGTAGACGCCGTACACGGCCATGAGGACCGCGCCGAGCAGCAGGATGCCGACGCCGATGACGAACACGGAGCCGATGCCGAACACGGCACCGCTGCCGTAGTCCGGGTCCCAGGCGTCGGTGAGGGTCTGCAGGAAGACGCCGCTGAGCAGGATGCCGCCGAGCAGCGGGGCGATGCCCTTGACGACGAGGTCGCGCAGGCTGTCGCGGAGCGAGCGGCGGAAGTACCAGGCGCAGGCGAAGGCGGTCAGCGCGTAGTAGAAGCAGATCATCAGACCGAGGGCCAGGATGGTGTCCTGGACGACGTTCTCGCTGATCACGCTCATGCCGACGTAGAAGGCGGCGGTGGCGAAGCCGGCCGCGACGGTGGCGAAGCCGGGGGTGCGGTAGCGCGGGTGGACGGTGCCGAAGCGCGGCGGCACGGCGCGGTAGGCGCTCATCGCGAGCAGGGTGCGGGCGACCGGGATGAAGGTGGTCTGCAGGCTGGCGGCGGCGCTGGCGACGACGGCCACGAAGAGCAGGATGCTCCACGGGGAGCCGAGCACCGGGCGGGCCAGGGCGGCGAAGACGTTGTCGGCGGTGTCGGGGTTGCCGAGGCCGGTGCCGGTGGTGCCGACGCCGGCGAACATCTGGGCGGCGATGGCGACCAGCAGGTAGGAGCCGACCAGGGTGACCATCGAGATCATCGCGGCCCGGCCCGGGGTCTTGGCGCTGCCGCTGGTCTCCTCGTTCATGGTGAGGCAGGTGTCCCAGCCCCAGTACATGAAGATCGACAGGGAGAGGCCGGCGGTGAACGCGCTGAAGGAGCTCACTTCCAGCGGGTTGAGCCAGGAGGCGGAGAAGCCGACCGAGTGGGGCAGGTCGCCGGCGGCGGCCTTGGCGATGGCGATGCCGGAGAAGAGCAGCAGGACGGCCAGTTGGAGGCCGACCAGGCTGTACTGGAACCACTTGGTGGCCGTCATGCCGCGATAGCTCATCGCGGTGGCGGCGGCGATCAGCACGACGACGGTGGCCAGGTGCACGGCCTTGTTGTCGTTGAGGTCGGCGACGGCGCCGCTGCCGGTCATCTCGCCGAGCATGAGGTACAGGAAGTCGGTGGCCACCCCGGCGAGGTTGGACAGCACGATGATCGTGGCGACCGTCAGACCCCAGCCGGCCATCCAGCCGACCCGGGGACCGAACGCCTTGACCGTCCAGGTGAAGGACGTGCCGCAGTCCGGGAAGTCCTTGTTCAGCTCCTTGTACGCAAAGGCGACGAGCAGCATCGGCAGGAAGCCGGCGAGGAAGACCGCGGGCATCTGGACGCCGACCGCGGTGACGGTCGGCCCCAGGGTCGCGGTCAGGCAGTAGACCGGGGCGACCGTGGAGACGCCCAGGACCACGCTGCTCAGCAGGCCGACGGAGTTGCCCCGTAGGCCCTTGTCCCCCGCTGCCCCCGTCGCCCCCGCCGCCCCCGCCGAAGCGGCGCCGGGGACTCCACCACTGGCGCCACTGACCGGGGCACCCTGCGGAGCGGCGGGCGCCGTTGCCCGGCCGCTGCTTCCGTGCTCTGAGAGCTGCTGATCAAACACCACCGCACCCTAGGTGCGGGTACTGAAGGTTGAGTAGGCCAACCTCAGGTGATCTGAACCACTCCCTTCGATTTGCCCAGGAACGCCCAACCGTTGACCTGTGATGCATGGACCGTTAAGGCGTGTACCTTTATTTCGAAGGGTCGTTACCGAATTGATTTGTCGGAAGTGTTGTGGTTTGACACGATTCGTGACGCGGTCCCGTCCTCGGGCGATGCGGCGCAGAGACTTCGGGGGCCGTCGGATAGGTTTGCCTCACCTAACTTCGACGCCCCGTCCCTGAAGGAGTGCCGCGTGTCCCCCACCCCCGGCCGGCCGACCGACACCCGCCCCACCCGCCGGAAGCTGCTCACCGCGGCCCTCACCGGCGGAGCCGTGCTCGGCATCGGCG
Source organism: Kitasatospora sp. NPDC057965 (assembly GCF_042887135.1). Classification (NCBI taxonomy): domain Bacteria; kingdom Bacillati; phylum Actinomycetota; class Actinomycetes; order Kitasatosporales; family Streptomycetaceae; genus Kitasatospora; species Kitasatospora sp. NPDC057965. Next base: position 19,089 of record NZ_JBHVPZ010000057.1, on the reverse strand, counting down.
GGCTGCTCACCGCCTGCGGCAGCTCGGGCGGCTCCGGCTCCGACGGTCCGGGCTCCGGTGCCTCCGGCTCCGGCGGCGGGACGGCCAAGCCCTCCGGCGGCTCCACCCCGGACCAGAAGTCGGTCAAGCAGGGCGGTGACGACTACGCCGCCGTGATCGAGAAGATGAAGGGCTTCGGCACCGACGCCGCACCCGGCGTCTACCCCCGCACCGTCAAGCACGCGATGGGCGAGACCGTCGTCCCCGCCAAGCCGGTCCGGGTCGTGGTCCTCGACACCGGCGAACTCGACAACGTCGTCTCGCTCGGCGTCCAGCCGGTCGGTGTCGTCCACACCGACGGCTCCAAGACGATGCCGTCCTACCTCAAGGACAAGGCCGGCAACCCCGCCAACGTCGGCACCATCAACAGCCTCAACCTGGAGGCCATCGCCGCGCTCAAGCCCGACCTGATCCTCGGCAGCCAGCTGCGCGCCCAGGACCAGTACGAGCAGCTCTCCAAGATCGCGCCGACCGTCTTCTCGCTGCGCCCCGGCTACCCGTGGAAGCAGAACTTCCTGCTCAACGCGAGCCCGTTCGGCCTGGAGGCCGAGGCCAGGGCCCAGCTGGACGCCTACCAGGCGGCGGCCGCGGCGATCGGCGCCACGCTCGGCGACAAGCGGCCGACCATCACGCCGCTGCGCTTCATGCCCGGCAAGACCCGGCTCTACGCGGAGCTGTCCTTCATCGGCACCATCCTCACCGACGCGCAGCTGCCGCAGCCCAAGATCGAGCAGGTCAAGGAGCTCGCGGTGGAGATCAGCCCCGAGCAGATCGACAAGGCGGACGCCGACTGGGTCTTCTACGGCGTCTACGGCACGCCCAGCTCCACCAACCAGGACGCGGTGCTCGGCGGGGCCCTGTGGAAGACGCTCGGTGCGGTCAAGTCCGGGCAGGCCCGGCCGGTCCCGGACGAGACCTGGTTCCTCGGCCTCGGCGTGGCCGCGGCCAACGTCGTCCTGGCCGACCTCAAGGGCTTCGTGGCGCCCGGCGCCTGACCGGCCCTCTCCCGGGGGGGGTGCTGGGCCGCTGGGACGGCCAGAAGGGCTGGGACCCCTGGGACTGCTGGGGTTGTCGGGACGAACGGGACGAACAGGGCAGGACGGTGGCGTGGGGCGCACGAGGCGGAAAGCCGCTTGGAGGAGATCGCCCGGTGCGGGAGGATCGACGGCACCGAACCGTGAAGGGCCCGTGCCAATGACCACGCTCGACCAGACCGCCGCCGACCGGTCCCCGTCGGCCCCCGCCGCCGCGATCACGCCGTCGGCGCCCATCCGCCCGGACGCGGCCGGGAACGCCGCGGCGGCGGACGGCGCGAGCCGTTGCTCGATCGCGGCGGCGGGGGCCGACGGCTGGACGGGTGGCTCCGTGCCCAGGCCGCGCGGCGGCGGCCGGTCCGGCGGGCCGGACGGGCCGGACGCCGCTGCGGGGGACGTGGCCGGGCCGGAGCGCGCGGACGGCGGTGACGGTCGCGGCGAGGGTTTCGTCCGGCTCCAGCAGCCGCCGGCCGCCCGGGACCGGACCGTCCCCGTCCTGCGGGCGGCCCAGGAGGAGCTGCGCACCGTCACCACCCGGCGCCCGGCACCGTCGCGGCGGCTGCGCCGGATGCACCCCCGGGCGGCCGGACCCCTCCCACCGGAGACCACACCCTCCGGCCCGGCGCCGACGTCGAACGTGCCGTCCGTTCCCGGACCGCGCACCGATGACGACCGGACCGGGACGGAGACCGGTACCGCCACCGGAGCCGCCACCGTCAGCGGGACCGGCACCGTCAGCGGGACGGGCACCGGCACGCGGTCCGTGACGGGCGCCGAGGCACCGTTGGGCGTCCTGATCAGCGGCACCCCGCACCAGCCGGAGGCCGTGGGACGCCTCGGACCCGCGGGGCTGCCCGGGCGGGCGGAGGAACGGCCCGCCGTCCGCGCCACCGCCGAACTCGTTCGGCTCGGCAGGGGAACCTGTCTGGTGGTACTGCCCGCCTGGCGGCCCGCGATCGCCGTGTCGGTGCCGACCGAGCACCTGCTGAGCGCCACCGGCCTCGCCTACGAGCGGCTGGCCGGGGCGCAGCTCTCCGTCGTGATCAACCCCGGTGCGCTGCACGACCGGGAGCTGGAGCCGCGGGACTGGCAGGCCGGTCCCGCCGGGCGCACGGGCCGGCGCGGCGGACGCCGGACGGTCCAGCCGGGCCCGGCGCGGGTCGACCGGGCCTGAAACGGGCGGCCGGGTCAGGCCTGGGCGGGCCGGGCGTTCGGGATGTAGCCGAGGTCGACGGGCTCGGGTGCGCGGCGCTCGGTGAGCCAGCCCTCGCGGACGGCCGACAGCAGGTCGGGCAGCCGGGGCGGCCAGAGGGCGTCCGCGTTCGGGTCGGCGAGTTCCGCCGGGGTCCACCAGCGCCAGTCGAGGATCCGGTCGGCGGCGTGCATCGCGCTGACGTCGCCGACCGGGCCGCGGTGCGGGCCGCTGGCGAGGTAGATGTGCTCGTGCTGGCGGACGGGTGTGCCGTGCCAGGTGAAGTCGTGTTCCCAGGTGCAGAGCAGCGGGCCGGGTTCGAGGTCGGACCAGCCGGTCTCCTCCCAGAGCTCGCGGCGGGCTCCCGTCCGCGGCGTCTCGCCGGGCTCGATGCCGCCGCCCGGCATGGTCCAGTGCACGCCGACCTCGCTGTTGTCCGAGCGCAGGAGGAAGACGGAGCCCGCTTCGTCCAGGACGACCGTGCGGGCCGCCTGCCGAGGGATCCTTCGCGCGTTGCGCCACAGGTTTCGCATCGGGTCACTCTCGCAGCGGGCGGCTCCGGCCGTCGAGCGGATTGCGGCGGGCGGGTCGGGGCCGGTCGGCGGGGCCGCCGGGACGGGCTGCCGGGCGGCTCGCCGGACAGGCTCGTCCGTGCGGGTCCAGGCCTGTGACGTCGGGGTTTTGACGGCCTGTCGACCCATCGGTGGCCTTACCCTGACGCCCATGCCCGCACCAGCCTTCCTCCTCCCCTCCCATCCGCTGGACCCGCGCCGGGTCGACCCGCAGTTCGCCTGGGAGGCCAGGCTGCTGCGCGACCTGGGCGGCGAGCACCATCTGGTCGACCATGACGCGCTGCTCGCGGGCGACGCCCGCGCGGCCGTCCACCGCGTGCCGGCGGGGCGCGGGCCGTTCTGGTACCGGGGGTGGATGCTCCCCTCCCCCCGGTACGCGGACTTCGCCGCCGCCCTGGCGGAACGCGGCGGGCAGCTGCTGACCAGCCCGCCCGGGTACGCCTCGGCGCATGAACTTCCGGGCTGGTACGAGGTGTTCGAAGGCGCCACCCCACAGAGCGTCTGGCTGCCGATGCCGGACGCCGGGGCTGAGGCCGGGACGGGGACGGGGACGGTCGGAGCGGAGCGGTTGGCGCCGGCCGTAGCCCGGCTCGGCGGGCAGGGGCCGGCGATCGTCAAGGACTATGTGAAGTCCCGCAAGGACGAGTGGGACGAGGCCTGCTACATCCCGGAGTTGGCGGATCTGCCGGCCGTCGAACGGGTGGTCGCGCGGTTCGTGGAGCTGCAGGCCGAACACCTGGCGGGCGGTGTGGTGCTGCGGCGGTTCGAGGAGTTCACCCGGGTGGGGTGGGACGCCCGTGGCGCCGCGTCCCCGACCGGCGGCGGCTCCGAGGACGCCGCGGACGGGGACCGGGACGCGGACCGGGACGGGCGGCGGCGGGCGGTGGAGGCCCGGGCGTGGTGGCTGGACGGCGAGCCGGTGCTGGTCGGGCCGCACCCGGACCTGCCCGGCTGCCCGGCCTCCCCCGACCTGTCCGTGGTCCGGCCGCTGGTGCGGGCGCTGGGCTGCCGGTTCGTCACCACCGACCTCGCCGAGCGGGCCGACGGCTCCGGCTGGCGGGTGGTCGAGGTCGGGGACGGGCAGGTGAGCGAGCTGCCTCGCGGGATCGATCCCTCGGGGCTGCTGATCGCACTGCTCGCGGCGTGACCGGGACGGCGTGACGGCGCGGCGGGCCCGTTTCCGGTGCCCGCCGCCCCGCTGTCCCGTCAGACCGCCGCCCCGCCGTCGCGCTGTTCGGCCGGACCGCTGTTCGGCCTGTTCGGACCGGTTATCCGACGATCGCGTCCGAGGCCGGTACGGCCGCGGCGCCGCGGCCGTCGGCACCACCATGCCCGCCCTCCGCGACGAACGCCTGCCAGAGCCGGGTGTACGCCCCGCCCCGGGCGAGCAGTTCGGTGTGCGTGCCGTCCTCGATCACCCGGCCGTGGTCCAGGACCACGACCCGGTCGGCGCGCTCGGCGGTGGTCAGCCGGTGGGCGATGACCAGCGTGGTGCGGCCGCCGCTGAGCCGGTCGGCGGCGTGGTTGACCGCCGCCTCGGTGGCCAGGTCGAGGGCCGCGGTGGCCTCGTCCAGCAGCAGGACGTCCGGATCGACCAGCTCCGCCCGGGCCAGCGCGATCAGCTGGCGCTGGCCCGCCGAGAGGTTCCGGCCCCGGCCCGCGACCTCGTGGTCGTAGCCGCCGGACAGCCGGACGATCATGTCGTGCGCGCCGACCGCCCGGGCCGCCGCCTCCACCTCGGCCGCCGAGGCGTCGGGCCGGCCGTACGCGATCGCCTCGCGCACCGTCCCGGCGAACAGGTAGGCCTCCTGCGGCACCACGCCGAGCCGGTGGCGGTACTGCGCGAGGTCGTAGCGGGTCAGGTCCACGCCGTCGACCCGCACGGTGCCGGCCGTCGCGTCGTAGAACCGGGCGACCAGCTTGACCAGGGTGGACTTGCCGGCCCCGGTCTCGCCGACCAGCGCCACCGTCTGCCCGGCGGGGATCCGCAGGCTGACGTCGGTCAGGACGTCCGGGGAGCCGTCCGCGCCGCCGTTGTAGGCGAAGCCGACGTGGTCGAACTCGATCTCGCCGCGCAGTCCGGCCGGGACGGGCACCGGGTCGGCGGCCACCGCGGTGCTGGTCGGGGTGCGCAGCAGCTCGCGGATCCGGCCCAGGCCCACCGCCGCCTGCTGGTAGCCGTCGAAGACCTGGGAGAGCTGGTTGACCGGCGCGAAGAACAGGTCGATGTAGAGCAGGTACGCCACCAGCGCGCCGACGGTGAGGGTCCCGGCCTCCACCCGCGAGGCGCCGACGATCAGCACCAGCGCGGCGGCCACGCTGGAGAGGAACTGCACGAACGGGAAGTACAGCGAGATGTAGAGCTGGGCGCGGACACGGGCGTCCCGGTAGGCGATGCCGCGGGCGACGAAGCGGTCCGTGTTGGTGTCCAGCCGGCGGAACGCCTGGACGATCCGCATGCCGGCCACGTTCTCCTGCAGGTCGGCGTTGACCGTGCTGATGAGGTCGCGGGAGATCTCGTACTGGGCCTTGGACTTCCGGCGGAACACCAGGGTCGCCACCACGAGCAGCGGCAGCACCGCGAAGACGGCCAGGGCGAGCCCGGCGTCGATCACCAGCAGGGCCCCGAAGATGCCGAGGAAGGTCAGCAGGCTGACCACGGCGGTGACCACGCCGGTCTGCAGGAAGGAGGTGAGCGAGTCCAGGTCGGTGGTCATCCGGGTCATGATCCGGCCGGACAGCTCGCGCTCGTAGTAGTCGAGGCCGAGCCGGTTGAGGTGGGCGAAGATCTTGAGCCGGAGCGAGTAGAGCACCCGTTCGCCGGTGCGGCCGCTGACCCGGTTCTCGGCGCTCTGCACCAGCCAGTCCAGCAGGACGACGACCAGGGCGGCGAGCGAGGCGACGGCGACGCCGGTCATGACGCCCTTGCTGACGCCGTCGTCGATGCCGTGCCGGATCAGGATCGGCAGGACCAGGGCCGCGCCCGCGTCGAGGGCGACCAGCACCAGCGCGAGGGCGAGCGGCGCGCGGAAGGGGCGCAGCAGGCGGCGGAGGCTGAAGTCGGCGTCGCCCCGCTCGGCCTCGGCGCGGGAGATGGCCGGGGTGTCGGCGGCCGGCGGGAGGGCGGCGACCTTGGCGAGGAGGTCGGGTGCGGCGGTGCGGGCCGCCTTGGCCAGGGCCGGGGTGGGCATCGCGGGGGGTGCGGGCGGCGCGGCGGCGGGGGCCGTCCCGGCCGGGTCCTTCGGCCGCGCCGGGTCGGTGCCGTGCATCGGTTCGGTCGCGTCCGCCGGGTCGGTGCCGCGCGTCGGTTCGGTCGCGTCCGCCGGCTTCGGCGGGTTCGCCGGGGCCTTCGGGTCCTCGGGGTCCGCCGGGTTCGGCGCGGCGGGGGCGCGGCCGGCCTCGGGGTCGGTGATCAGGGCCCGGTACCGGGGACATCGGGCTTCGAGTTCCTCGTGCGTGCCGAGGTCCAGCAGCCGGCCCTGGTCGAGGACCGCGATCCGGTCGGCCAGCTGGAGGGTGGAGCGGCGGTGGGCGATCAGCAGTGTGGTGCGGCCGGCCATGACCGAGCGCAGCGCGTCGTGGATCTCCGCCTCGATCTGCGGGTCGACGGCCGAGGTGGCGTCGTCGAGGAGCAGGATGCGGGGGTCGGTGAGGATCGCCCGGGCCAGGGCGATGCGCTGGCGCTGGCCGCCGGAGAGGGTGAGCCCCTGCTCGCCGACCTTGGTCTCGTAGCCGTCGGGCAGGGCCCGGACGAACTCGTCGGCCTGGGCGGCGCGGGCGGCGGCGACGATCTGCTCGTCGGTGGCGTCCGGTCGCCCGTAGGCGATGTTGGTGCGGACCGTCTCGGAGAAGAGGAAGCTCTCCTCGGGCACGATGCCGACGGCTGCCCGGACCGAGTCGAGGGTCAGGTCACGCAGGTCGTGGCCGTAGAGGCGGACGGCGCCGGCCGCCGGATCGTAGAACCGCGGCACCAGCTGCGCGACGGTGGACTTGCCCGAGCCGGACGCGCCGACCAGGGCCAGGGTCTCGCCGGGGGCGAGGCGCAGACTGAGGCCGTGCAGGACGGGCGCCGGGTGCTCGGGGTCGTAGCGGAAGCCGACCCGGTCGAACTCCAGCGCGACCTCGGTGGTGAGCGGGCCGACCACGCGCGGGCTCGCAGACCCGGTCGCGGTCGCGGTCCCGGTCCCGGTCATGGCGGTTCCGGGGTCCTCGGTGTCGGGGCCCTCGACGCCGGGGGCGGCGGCCGGTTCCCGGGTGAGGTCGAGGGTGACGGCGTCCGGGCGCTCCTGGACCAGCGGGCGCTCGTCGATCAGCTGGAGCACGCGCTCGACACCGGCCCGGGCCTGCTGGCCGACCGTGATGACCATGGTCAGCATCCGGACCGGACCGGTCATCTGGGCGACGTAGGTGGAGAAGGCGACGAAGGTGCCGAGCGAGACCTGGCCGTCGACCGCCAGCCAGCCGCCGAAGGCCAGCACCGCGACCTGGGCCAGCGCGGGGATCGCCTGCATGGCGGGGTTGTAGCGGCTGTTGAGCCGGATCGAGCGGAGCCGGGCCGCGAAGAGGTGGCGCGAGGCCGCCTCCAGCTTGTCCAGCTCCTGGGCCTCCTGGCCGAAGCCCTTGACCACCCGCACGCCGCCGATGGCCTCGTCGACCACGCCGGCGACGGCGGCGGCCTCCTGTTGGGCCGCCCACGTGGCGGGGAAGAGCCGCTTGCGGCTGAGCGTCGAGACCCACCACAGCGCCGGGGCCATGACCAGAGCGACGAGGGTGAGCGGCGGCGAGAGCCAGATCATCACGCCGAGCGACATGGCGAACATGATCAGGTAGCCGGTCATCATGGGCAGCATCGAGAGCAGCCCGTTGACCAGCTGGAGGTCGGAGGTCGCGCGGCCGACCACCTGGCCGGTGTCCAGGCGGTCCTGGCGGTGGCCGTCGAGCCGGCCGAGCGACCGGAAGAGGTCGGCGCGCAGGTCGTGCTGGACGTCGACGGCCAGCTGCCCGCCGTAGTAGCGGCGGACCTGGGTGCAGCCGAACACCACGGCGGCGGCCAGCAGCAGGGTCACGGCCCACGGGGCGAGCGGGCGGGTGTGCGCGGTGATGACGTCGTCGATGATCACCTTGGTGACCAGGGGCACCAGGGCGGTGACGGCCATGCCGAGGAGCGAGGCCCCGAAGGCGAGCAGCACGCTGCGCCGGGAGCGCCAGCAGTAGCCGAGCAGCCGTCGGAGCCAGCCCCGGCCGTCGGGGGCGTCGGGGGCGTCGGGGCCGCCGCCTTCGCCACCGGTGGTGGCGGCGGCACGCGTGCCGGTACCGGTGTCGGTGTCGGTCGTGGGGTCCGCGGACGGGCCCGGTCGGGCGTGCCCGTCCCCGGACCCGCCCGGGGTGTCGGTTCGGGTGCCGCTCGGGGAAAGCTCCACCGTAGATCCGTGAGTCTCAGGCATATTTAGGGATGCTAACCATTCCGTCGGGTGGCCGCCATGGAGTTTCAGGCCAGGGCGAGCCGGAGGTCCCGGCCCGACGGAGGGGGCAACAGCCCGCAACCTGCGGTGATTCCCGACGGGGCCGGGGCGGCGCGCCCACCACCAGGGTCGCCGACGGACCCGGGAAACGCCCACCGCCCACCGGCGCAGGGCGCCGCCTCCCTTGGTCCTAGGCCGTCGGGACGAGCCCGCACCGGCCCGGACCCCGCACGGGTCGACCCCGCGGTCGGCCCTGCGGTTGGCCCTGCGGTCGGTTCCGCGACCGGTTCCGCGACCGCCCCTCCCCCGGACGGCGCAACGCGAACCGACGGGATCCGGGCTCAGGCGCGCCCGGCCCCGGCGGCGGCCCGCGCGGTGTCGGCGGCGACGGCGTCGGCGGCCGCCGAGAAGGCCCCGTGCGCCAGGTCGTGCAGCAGCCCGGCCATCGCGTCACGCGGGAGTCCGGCCCGCTCGTCCCCGTGGGCGGGGTTGGGGCCGTGGCTGTGCGGGGTGGAGTTGATCAGCCCGAAGACGGCGTGCACGGACGCCCGGGCGACCGGCTCGGCGGACGGGGCGGCGAGCGGCGGGTAGGCCTGGCGGACCACGTCGACCCAGAGCTCCACGTAGGCGCGCTGGAGGCGGCGGACGGTCCGGCGGTCCTCCTCGCGGAGGTTGAGCAGCTCGCGGTCGTGCAGGGTGATCAGGTCGCGGTCGTCGAGCGCGAAGTCGACGTGGCCGCCGACCAGCGCGTCCAGCGCGGCGGCCGGACCCTCGCTGCCGCCCGCCCGGCGCCGGCCCTCCTCCAGCAGCCGCTCGCTGATGCCGACGAGCAGGTCGGCGAGCATGGCGTCCTTGCCGGCGAAGTGCCGGTAGAGCGCGGGGCCGCTGATCCCCACCGCCTTGCCGATCTCGTCCACGCCGACACCCAGGAAGCCCCGGGCCGCGAACAACCGGGCGGCCTCCTTGCGGATCTGGTCGCGACGCGGGAGCCCGGAGGCGGGTGGAACATTCGGCATGCGGCCCATCGTAGACAGTGGGGTTATCGGTCGTTAACCTGGGCGGCGGAAGTTAACGTTCATTAACGTGTGGGGGTCGCGGGCTCACCAGCCCCTCCGGCCCACCTGCCGCCGAGGGCAAGGGAGCTCTTGGGATGGTCATCTCCACCGCCGGCGCGCCCACCGGCATCAACGGCAACGCCGCGGCCGGCGCCCCTGGCGCCACCGCACCGGCCCCCCGGCTGGGCACGGCCGCGGACCCCGGCTCCGAGGCGTACCGGACGAACACCGCCGCCCACCGGGCCCTGGTCGCCGAGCTGCGCGAGAAGCTCGGCACGGCCGCGCTCGGCGGCGGCGCCAAGGCCCGCGCCCGGCACACCGCGCGCGGCAAGCTGCTCCCCCGCGACCGGGTGGACACCCTGCTCGACCCGGCCTCCCCCTTCCTCGAACTGGCCCCGCTGGCGGCCGACGGGATGTACGACGGGGCCGCCCCGGCCGCCGGGGTGATCGCCGGCATCGGCCGGGTCGCCGGGCGCGAGGTGGTCGTGGTCGCCAACGACGCCACCGTCAAGGGCGGTACCTACTACCCGATGACGGTCAAGAAGCACCTGCGCGCCCAGGAGGTCGCGCTGGAGAACCGGCTCCCCTGCGTCTACCTGGTCGACTCCGGCGGCGCCTTCCTCCCGATGCAGGACGAGGTCTTCCCGGACCGCGACCACTTCGGCCGGATCTTCTACAACCAGGCCCGCCTGTCAGCCGCGGGCATCCCGCAGATCGCCGCCGTGCTCGGCTCCTGCACGGCCGGCGGCGCGTACGTCCCGGCGATGAGCGACCAGGCCGTCATCGTCCGCAACCAGGGCACCATCTTCCTCGGCGGGCCGCCGCTGGTGAAGGCGGCGACCGGCGAGGTGGTGACGGCCGAGGAGCTCGGCGGCGGCGACCTGCACTCGCGGACCTCCGGCGTCACGGACCACCTGGCCGAGGACGACGCCCACGCCCTGTCCATCGTCCGCACCATCGTCGCCGGGCTGGGCCCGCGCCCGGCCCGCCCGTGGCCGCTCGCCCCGGCCGAACCGCCGGCCGTCGACCCGGCCGGCCTGTACGGGGCCGTCCCGGTCGACCCGCGCACGCCCTACGACGTGCGCGAGGTGATCGCCCGGCTGGTCGACGGCAGCCGGTTCGCCGAGTTCAAGGCCGAGTACGGCGCGACCCTGGTGACCGGGTTCGCCCGGATCCACGGCCACCCCGTGGGCATCGTCGCCAACAACGGCGTGCTGTTCGCCGAGTCCGCCCTCAAGGGCGCCCACTTCATCGAATTGTGCGACCAGCGGGGCATCCCCCTCCTCTTCCTGCAGAACATCACCGGGTTCATGGTCGGCCGGCAGTACGAGGCGGGCGGCATCGCCAAGCACGGCGCCAAGATGGTCAACGCCGTCGCCTGCACCCGCGTCCCGAAGCTGACAGTGGTGATCGGCGGCTCGTACGGAGCCGGCAACTACTCGATGTGCGGCCGGGCCTACTCACCCCGCTTCCTGTGGATGTGGCCGAACGCCAAGATCTCCGTGATGGGCGGCGAGCAGGCCGCGTCGGTGCTGGCCACCGTCCGCCGCGACCAGCTGGAGGCGCACGGCGAGCAGTGGCCCGCCGAGGCGGAGGAGGAGTTCAAGCGCCCCGTGCGCGAGCAGTACGAGCGCCAGGGCAACGCCTACTACGCCACCGCCCGGCTCTGGGACGACGGTGTGATCGACCCGCTGGACACCCGGACCGCGCTCGGCCTGGCACTCACCGCCTGCGCCAACGCCCCGCTCCCGGCGCCCGGCCCGTTCGGCGTCTTCCGCATGTAGCCCCCGGGCGGCGGCCCGCCGGCCCCGCCGCCTCCCAGGTGCCCGGCACCCACCCGGTGCCACCACCTCCTTCGTACGGCTCCCCTCGACCCGGAGGAACGCCTCCCATGTTCGACACAGTTCTGGTCGCCAACCGCGGCGAGATCGCCGTCCGGGTGATCCGCACCCTGCGGCGGCTCGGCGTGCGCTCGGTCGCCGTGTTCAGCGACGCCGACGCCGACGCGCCGCACGTCCGCGAGGCCGACGTCGCGGTCCGGCTCGGCCCGGCCGACCGCAGCGACAGCTCCGCCGCCGAGACCTACCTGCGGACCGACCAGATCCTCGCCGCCGCCCGCCGGACCGGAGCCCAGGCCGTCCACCCCGGCTACGGCTTCCTCGCCGAGAACGCCTCCTTCGCCCGCGCCTGCGCCGACGCCGGCCTCGTCTTCATCGGACCTCCTCCCGCCGCGGTCGAGCTGATGGGTGACAAGATCAACGCCAAGGAGGCCGTCCGGGCCGCCGGCGTGCCGGTGGTTCCGGGCAGCCGGGCCACGGCGCCCACCGACGAGGAACTCGTCGCGGCCGCCGGGGAGATCGGCTACCCCGTGCTGCTCAAGCCGTCCGCCGGCGGCGGCGGCAAGGGCATGCGCCTGGTCCGCGACCCGGCCGACCTGCCGACCGAGATCGCCGCGGCCCGGCGCGTCGCCCGCACCGCCTTCGGCGACGACACCCTGCTGCTGGAGCGCTGGATCGACCGGCCGCGCCACATCGAGGTCCAGGTGCTGGCCGACGCCCACGGCACCACCGTCCACCTCGGCGAGCGCGAGTGCAGCCTGCAGCGCCGCCACCAGAAGCTGATCGAAGAGGCTCCCTCCGTCCTGCTCAACGCCGAGACCCGCGCGGCGATGGGCGCCGCGGCCGTCCGTGCCGCCGAGTCCTGCGGCTACACCGGCGCCGGCACCGTGGAGTTCATCGTCCCCGGCGTCGACCCGGACTCCCCCGCCGACGACGAGGGCGTGCGCGACTTCTTCTTCATGGAGATGAACACCCGTCTCCAGGTGGAACACCCCGTCACCGAGCTCGCCGTGGCCGTGGCCGACACCGTCGACACCGCCGGGTCCGCCGCCGGCCGGCCCCGGCGGCTGGACCTGGTCGAGTGGCAGCTGCGGATCGCCGCCGACGAACCCCTCTCCTTCACCCAGTCCGACATCTCCTTCCAGGGCCACGCCATCGAGGCCCGGATCTGCGCCGAGGACCCGGAACGGGACTTCCTGCCCACCGGCGGACGCATCCTGCTCCTCGACGAACCGCGGGGCGAGGGCATCCGGGTGGACTCCGGAGTCGCCCCCGGGACCGTGATCACCAGCTCCTACGACCCCATGCTCGCCAAGGTCATCGCCTACGGGCCCGACCGTCCGACCGCGCTGCGGCGCCTGCGCGCCGCGCTGGCCGACACCCGGATCCTCGGCGTCACCACCAACACCGGCTTCCTGCGGCTGCTGCTCGCCCACCCGGAGGTCGCCGCCGGCCGGCTCGACACCGGCCTGGTCGAGCAGACGGCGCAGCAGCAGCCCGGGCTGCTCGCCTCGCCGTACTCCCCGGCCGCCGCCGTCACGCCGCCCGCCGAGCCCTCCGGCTCCCTGCCGCCGCAACCGCCGACACCCGCCCACCTCCTCTACTACGCGGCCGCGCTCGCGCGGCACCTGGACCTCACCCCGGCCGCCGACGCCGACGGCTGGACCGACCCGTTCTCCCTTCCCTCCGGCTGGCGCCTGGGCGGCGACCCCGCCTGGACCACCCACCGACTCCGTACCCCCGGCCAGGACCCGGTGTCGGTGCGCATCCGATCGATCACTGCGGGCAACGTAGCCGACGCCACCGACAATCCGTCCGACCGCGCCCTGGAGGTCGAGATCCGGCTCGACTCCGGGCCGGTCCACCGGGCCCGGGCCGGCCGCTCCGGGGACCGCCTCCACCTGGCCGTCGACGGCCTGCGGACGAGCTTCGCGCTCGCCGCCGACGGTCCCGCCGCACCCGCCACCGGCCCGGTGACCTGGCTCGGGATCGACGGCGACGCCTGGCCGGTGCACACCCACGACGCGGTCGGCGAGAGCGCCGCCGGCACCGCCGCCCACCACGGGGCGCTGACCGCGCCGATGCCGGGCACCGTCACGGTCGTGAAGACCACGGCCGGGGAGGCGGTCCGCAAGGGCCAGCCCCTGCTCGTCCTGGAGGCCATGAAGATGGAACACGTGATCACCGCCCCGCACGACGGCACGGTGAGCGAGCTGCGGGCCGCCACCGGCGCCACCGTGGCGATGGAGGAACTGCTGGTCGTGGTCGCCCCCGCCGAGACCGTCCCGGCCCCCGCGGACGCCCCGGCCGAGGCCCCCGAGGCGGTGCGGTCGTGACCGCCCCCGCACCGAGAGACGCCGGCCCCGCCCGCGAACCGGACGCCCTCGACCTGGGCCTGCCGGCCCCGGTCCGCTCCCCCGGCCTGCCCGCCGAGGTGCGGATCCACGAGGTCGGCCCGCGTGACGGCCTGCAGAACGAGGGCACGCTCGTCCCCGTCGAGGTCAAGGCCGAGTTCATCGGCCGGCTCGCGGCCGCCGGTCTGCGCACCGTCGAGGCCACCAGCTTCGTTCACCCGAAATGGGTACCCCAGCTCGCCGACGCCGAGGAGCTGATGCCCCGGCTCGCCGACCTGCCGGACCGCCACCCGGGACTGCGCCTGCCGGTGCTGGTGCCCAATGAGCGCGGCCTGGACCGCGCGCTGGCCCACCACGCCACCGACGTCGCGGTGTTCGCCAGCGCCACCGAGACCTTCGCCCGCCGCAACCTCAACCGCTCGGCGGACGAGGCGATGGCGATGTTCCGCCCCGTGGTGGAGCGGGCCGCGGCGGCCGGCGTCCCGGTCCGCGGCTATCTGTCGATGTGCTTCGGCGACCCCTGGGAGGGGCCGGTCCCGGTCGCCCAGGTGGTCCGCTCCGGGGTGCGGCTGCTGGAGATGGGCTGCGCCGAGCTCAGCCTCGGCGACACCATCGGCGTGGCCACCCCCGGGCAGGTCACCGCCCTGCTCGACGGGTTCGCCGGGGCGGGGGTGCCGGTCGGCAGGCTCGCCGTGCACTTCCACGACACCTACGGCCAGGCGCTGAGCAACACGCTGGCGGCGCTGCGCTCCGGGGTCACCACCGTGGACGCCTCGGCCGGCGGGCTGGGCGGCTGCCCCTACGCCAAGAGCGCCACCGGCAACCTGGCCACCGAGGACCTGGTGTGGATGCTGCACGGACTCGGCATCCGGACCGGCGTCGACCTGCGCGCCCTGGTCGCCACCAGCGGCTGGATGGCGCGCCGGCTCGGCCGGCCGAGCCCCTCCCGCACGGTCCAGGCCCTGCTCGGCACCACCCCCGCCGGACAACCGGACTGACCCGCACCGGCCGGCCCGCGCACCGGGGCGGCCCCCTCGTACACGTCCGCTCATCACACCGTCCGCCCGGCACACCAGCACCGGCGGCCGTCGTCCCGACCACGCCCGCGCCCACCCGGCGGGGCCCCAGGAGGATCACCATCATGCTCGACCACCGGCTGAACACCGAGCACGAGGAACTGCGGCGCACCGTGGCCGAATTCGCCCAGGACGTGGTCGCGCCGAAGATCGGCGAGTACTACGAGCAGGGCGAGTTCCCCTACGAGATCGTGCGGGAGATGGGGCGGATGGGTCTGTTCGGCCTGCCGTTCCCGGAGGAGTACGGCGGCATGGGCGGCGACTACTTCGCGCTCTGCCTGGCGCTGGAGGAGCTGGCCCGGGTCGACTCCTCGGTCGCGATCACCCTGGAGGCGGCGGTCTCGCTCGGTGCGATGCCCGTCTACCGGTTCGGCACGGAGGAGCAGAAGCGCGAGTGGCTGCCCCGGCTGACCTCCGGCGAGCTGCTCGGCGCGTTCGGCCTGACCGAGCCCGAGGGCGGCTCGGACGCCGGGGCGACCCGCACCACCGCGCGGTACGACGAGGCCACCGACGAGTGGGTGATCAACGGCACCAAGTGCTTCATCACCAACTCCGGTACCGACATCACCGGGCTGGTCACCGTCACCGCGCTCACCGAACCGATCGCTCGTTCGAGTGAAGAGGGCGAATTCTCCTCGCCTCGGCGGGAAATCTCCTCCATCATCGTGCCCACCGGGACCCCCGGGTTCCAGGTGTCGAAGAAGTACTCGAAGGTCGGATGGAACGCATCCGACACCCGCGAACTGTCCTTTACCGACTGCCGCGTCCCTGCGGCCAACCTGCTGGGCGAGCGAGGTCGCGGCTACGCCCAGTTCCTGCGGATCCTCGACGAGGGCCGCATCGCGATCGCCGCTCTGGCCACCGGCCTGGCCCAGGGTTGCGTCGACCAGTCCGTCTCGTACGCCGGTACGCGCCGCGCCTTCGGCCGCGCGATCGGCGCCAACCAGGCCATCCAGTTCAAGCTCGCCGACATGGAGATGCGCGCCCACACCGCCCGCCTCGCCTGGCGGGACGCCGCGTCCCGGCTGCTGCACTCGGAACCGTTCAAGAAGGAGGCCGCGATCGCCAAGCTGTACTCGTCGGAGGCCGCCGTCGACAACGCCCGCGAGGCGACCCAGATCCACGGTGGGTACGGCTTCATGAACGAATTCCCCGTCGCCCGCTTCTGGCGGGACTGCAAGATCCTGGAGATCGGTGAAGGCACCTCGGAGGTCCAGCGGATGCTCATCGCGCGAGAGCTCGGCATCGGATCCTGAGACTGTCGTAGGCCGCACCCGCGCCGACCGTCGGCCCGCTCCGACCGGCGGGCCGCTCCGGGGGCGATCACCAAGGGGCGTGGCAGCGGCAACGCTGGTGGCCGCGCCTGGGACGGTGCCCGGGGCCGTCCCAGGCGTGGGCGCCAACGGGGTTGACGCCACCACCGGCCGTCGGGAGCGCACCGGGGCGCGGACCGATTCATCAACCGGTTGATATGGAGCAGTTGTTCATCCGCACGGACACCGGACCGTCCGTCAGGGGATCACGATCACCGGGCGGTTGGCACGGCGGGCCAGGCGGCCGGAGACCGAGCCGAAGATCTTGCCGAGCAGGCCGTGCGTCGTGCCGACCACGATCGCATCGGCGGCGAACTCGCGGCCGACCTCCTCGATCTCGTGGCAGATGTCGCCGCCCCGCTCGACCAGGATCCAGGGCACCCCTGCAAGGAAGTCCGCGCAGGCGAGCTCCAGGCCGAGCACCTCCGTCCGGTGGTCGGGGAGGTCGACGAAGACCGGTGGCTCGCAGCCGGCCCAGACGGTGGCGGGCAGGCGGTTGGCCACATGCACGATCACCAGGCCGCACTGGGAGCGGCGGGCCATGCCCACCGCGTAGGCGAGGGCGCGCTCACTGGACAGCGAGCCGTCGAAGCCCACCACCACACCGTGCTGGAAAGCCGGGTCGCAGGGCTTGGCGGTTGCCTCGCGGACCGTCGGCTCGCCGGCCGCGCCGGGCAGGCCGAAGGCGCTCGGGCGTTCGGCGCCCGGTCCCGGCCGGCCTGTCACCGGGGGCTCCGGAGGAGCATCGGACCGTCGGTCGTCCCGCCGCTGGCGGGAGCCCGGTCCGGGACGGCCGCGGCGGGCGAGGTGGCGAAGCGGGTGGGGGAAACGGGCGTCCTCGCCCGGCTCCACCGGTCGGGAGGGCTCAGAACCAGCCATGGCACAAGGCTCTTCGAAGGAGATGGGCCGACAGGAGAGGACAACGCTGCCCGGGCGGCAGGCCCGCACACGGGAAGACGTCGGTCTGCGCCGAGCACCACCGTTGGTGACCTGTTCCTTTCAGAGTACGACGGGCCGGACACGCAGCCCAGCCGCGCGGCCTCGGGGGCGACACTCTTCCCACGAACGAGGGATGCGCGCACCGGCTGCGGTGCGCCCCTTGCCCAGACGCGAAGGCGCCCCTCCGGCGAAGGAGGTTCCCTGGAGCTTGACTGAGCGGACCGGGCGGCGCAACAGGCTTCGGGGACACCGTGACCGGACTGTCATGGATCGATGACGATCCGTTGCCGACGGTCACCGGGCAGTGAGGCGACCGTCGAGGCGGCGAACGAGGTGGCCGGTGGAGCGACCGGTCATCGGAGGGAAGGGCGGTGAGCCGCAGGAGGGCGGTGAGCGGTCGTGGGGGCGGTGGGGGCGGTGCGCCGCCGCTCCGGCACCCGTTTCAGCCAAGGGGCACCGGTTCGGGACGCCGTCTGGCATTTGCCAGGTGCATAGGCGCGGCCGCTGGCACCATGCTCGACATGCCCCTGCTCCTGCTCGACCTCGACAACACGCTGCTCCCCAGGGACGCCGCATTCCGGGCCTGGGCTCAGGACTTTCTGACCGAACGGGCGCTGCCGGCCGGAGACGTCGACTGGCTCGTCACCATCGACGGCGGCGGCTACGTACCGCGCAGCACCGTACTGTCCGCCGCCCGGCGCCGCTACGGCCTCGACGAGTCGCTCGACCGGCTGCTCGCCCACTACCGGCACGGCATCAACTCCCACATCCACTGTCCGGCCCGCAACATCGACGCACTGCGGGCGGCGCGCGCCGCCGGGTGGCGGCTCGGTATCGTCAGCAACGGCAGCACCGGTGCCCAACTGGAGAAGATCCGGCGGACCGGCCTCGGACCGATGGTCGACGGCTGGGTGATCTCCGAGGAGGCCGACTGCCTCAAACCGGACCCGATGATCTTCGAGATCGCGGCGCAGCGGTGCGGCATCGCGCCGACCGGGGACTGGGCCACGCACACCTGGATGATCGGCGACCACGCCCCCGCGGACATCGCCGGCGCCGAACTGGCCGGGCTGCGGAGCGTCTGGCTGCACCACGGCCGCCCGTGGGCCGAGCCCGCCTACCGGCCGACGCTCAAGGCAGCCGGTCTGCCGGAAGCGGTCCGGCAGGTGCTGTCCGCCCGCGGCGTCCCCACACCCCGCGCCGAGGCCCTCACGGGAGGGCCGGGTGTTCCACGCCGCTCCGTCGGCGGCGGTGTTACCGTCGCGCGCCTGGCGGGTTAGGGCCTGGGAGGGGCGCGGACCGAGCCGGCGCGTAGCGGCCACGGCGGCGCAACGCGGCGTGCGCGACGGCGCGATGACCCGGCCGTCCGCCCCTGACGGCGGGCGCGCGCCTTCAACGGTCCACATCGCGGGCAGTGCTTCATCGGCTTCCAGGACCGGACCGGCTGTCCGAAACCGGTCCGGCGGGTTTGCCGAGGATGCCACCGCCGGCTCCGCACCCGCGGAGCACGTGGCCGCGCTCACGGCACGGGCCGGCTTCGCGGTGCCGTCGCACCGTCCGGCCCGGACCGAATAACGGACTTCGGGCCGTGATCGCGCGGAGGCCGCCCGGGCACGGGCGGATGCGTGCGTCGACGGCCCGACGGGTCGCCCCGCCCCAGCGACTCACCCCTCCCCAGCGACTCACCCCTCCCCAGCGGCTCGCGCCCCGGCGGCTCACCCGCCGTCAGCAGAGCGGCCGGACAGCGCCGTCGAAGCGCGGGCGCGGCCGAACGGCTCAGATCGAGGCCCTGTCCAGCGCAACCGTTCCGCCGTGATCGGCGTCGTCAGTTCCGGGCCCCGCGCGGCCGGTTCGTGCACCGCGCCCGCCTCCGACGGCCGACCTCCGGGGGCCGCAGACGTCGCCGTTGGCCTGTTCGGGCCGGCCGGGATCTCCCCCGAGCGGCGGGGTACCGGGCGGCCGACCACCGTTCCTCGGCTCCGGCACTGGCCGGATGAAGCCTGGGAGGCGCACGCGATGCAGCCGTGCGCCCTCACGTGCACCGCCTATTTTCGGTCAATCTCGCGCGGCTCCCCCGCCCTTGGGCAAATCCGCAGCCCAGGCACACCGGCCGGGCGCGTCTGAGAAAGTGTTGGGTAATTGATCGGCTGCATGGCGTGATCAGCTGGCGGTGATCTTCGCGGTCGAGGTGTCCGCGAAGATCACCGCTATGTGT
>NZ_JBHVPZ010000056.1:0-26491 GCF_042887135.1 Kitasatospora sp. NPDC057965 | reverse complement strand
CGCTTCCTTCATCCAACTCGCTGGTGTCTTCTGCGGCTTGACGCCCCGTCCGACGTTCCAAACTCTAACCGATCCCCGCTCCGAAAAGCGAATCCGGCCGCAATTCCCGAAAATGCACACGCCAAATAAACCCCGTGCCGGGGAGACTTAGGCATTTCCAGAGGATTGGCCGCTCCGGGACCGTCCGCGCCGATGCGTGTCCGGTGCTCCCTGCCGAGCGACTAGAGAACACTACCCCTCCCCCGGAGTGGGGGCAAGTCGTCGCCGGTCACAGCTCGCCCTGGCCTGGGCGGGTGGAGGGCGGCGGTCCAGGGGTCGCGGCTCTGCGGTCGCACCAGAGCACGAGCAGGACGCCACCGACGCCCACGAAAAGTGCGGCGGCGGCGCCGGCCACCGGGAGCAATGGGCTCGGGACCTCCGTGGAATCGGCCGACGTCGAGACCTGGCCGGCCCTCGGTGTGTCCGGGACCGGTTCCGGCAGCGCGCCGCAACCGCTGATCCCCGTCATCACCAGCCCCGCGACCCCTGCCGCGCACTTGGTCCGCATTCGTGTGCGTTCCACGGTCCCCCACTCTCGTCACCGACGGCCACCCTCGCCCCGCCCGACCAAGCCTTCCCAGCACAGTGGGAGAACCGGACCCTCCGCACCCGGATTGCCCGATATTCACTTGTGCGTGTGACCCGCACCCCTCACACAATCCCCACCCAGTTCGAGCCTTGCGCACAAAGTCTCCTCGCGTTCGGAGAACTTCGGTGTGCATCTGCAAACGGCCCCACGTCCAGGACGGTGTTGTCGGCTGTTCCTCCGTGTCTCCGTCCAGGGCACGAGCAGATCCAAGGTGATGTAGTTTCGAGAGCCTCTTTCGCGGAGCACAGGAGGACCAGTGCCGGACAGGCTACGGATCGTGCTGATGTTTTACGGCCCGGAAGGATTCGCCGATCTGCACGTGCCGTCCGTATGACCTGGACGGCGACCTGGTCTTCGAACAGGTCCGCTCACTGTCCCGTGAGCTGCTCTCGGAGGCGCTGGAACTGGCAGCGAGCGGGCACACCGGAACCGCCCAAGACTCGGAGGACGCCGGCTACGAGGGTGTGACGGGCCCGGAGGACGCCGTCATCGACTGGTCGGCGAGCCGCATGGACATCCACAACCTGGTCCGCGCCTTCCGGTTCGGGCTGTTTCCCGTTCCCGGGTCCCTCGCTGTCGTGGACGGCCATTGGGCGGCCGTCCTCCGGTCCCGCAGCGAGCCCGGTGAAGGAGTCCGCAGGGAGTGCGCGGACGGGCCGCTGTGGATCACGGAATGGGTCCCCGTTCCGGGACGGGGGGCCTGGCTACCCGCCAGTTGACTCATTCGCCCGCCTGCCCTCTTTCGAGCTGGAGCCTGCTGAGAAGGCACAGAGCGTTTCCCTCGGACCACCGATCGGCCCTGTCGCGGAACGTCTCCAGGCCTGATCGGATCAGTTGCTCCGCTTCGGCCGGTGCGCCGAGAGCCAGGTGGGCCTCGGCCAGATTGACCGCCGCCCGAGGCTCCCAGTGGGCATCGCCGAGCGACCGGAACAGCTCACGAGCGATCGTGAAGGCGTCACGAGCCTCCGCCAGTCGGCGTTGGCGCAAGGAAAGCAGGCCGAGCCCGTTGAGGGTCAACGCCTCACCAGCGGGATCGTCGAGCTCGCGACGGATCTCCAGCGCGGCCTGGTACTCCTCGGCGGCCTGGTCGAGCCGGCCGGACTGGGTGTACGCCATGCCCAGGCTCTCGTACAGCTCCGCCTGCGCGTGCCGGTCCCCACAGCGCCGTGCGGCCTCCAGTCCCAGGCGGGAGGTGGCGAACCAGTCCTGGAAGGGATTGCGCACCATGTAGAAGGCACGAAGGACGACCGCGAGCTGCCAGGCGGCCTCGTCCAGGCCCATGGCAGCCGCCGTCCGGGTGGCGGCCGCGAGATTGTCCTCGGACCGCATGCGCCCAGTGGAGCGCCAATGAGGTCTTGCCGACCCCGGCGGTGCCGGTGACCACGAGAACCTGAGCGGCAGGCGGTTGCTCCGCGAGCAACCGGTCCATGGCCTTCTGCTCGGCGGCCCGGTTGACGAACCCGCGGACGTCTGTCGGCAGCTGCCGCGGCACGGGTTCACCGGGCCCGCCGGTTTCGGGCGAGGGAGCGGCACGGATGTGGACCGGTCCCTGGATGTCCCGGGCTTGGACGACATTGCCTGCGGATCCGGACATGCTTGAACTGCTGCTTCCCGGCTGGGCCCAGGGTTCTTCCCGCGTCATCGATCAGCGCTCCACCGGTGATCCGACCGCCTCACGCGCCATGAAGGTCCTGATGTCCTCGCCCTGGTCGTACAGGCGGGCGATGAATCCGGCCACTCGATCCCTGGCAGCGGGGTCCAGATGACGGGTCGCACCGCCGAGGAGGCCGCGCACGTCGTACGAGATGTCGTAGACGGTGTCCGGGCCCAGGGTCACGAGCTCCGGCAGCGGACCGGCCTGTTCGTACGGGGCGACGACCTCAGGACCGACGACCCGGATCAGCTCACCGCACTCCGCCCGCACTCGCAGGAACCGCAACTCCCATGCGAGATAGGGGGTGAGCGGGAACTCCACCACGCGCACACGCAGCAGCCGACAGGCGTGTTCGGCAGCCAGACGCGACAGTTGGAGCAGTTCGCCACGCCGGCTTTCGATCAGCTCGAACGCCCGTCCGTGATCGCCTGCGGAATACGCAAGCCAGCTGTCGTCCTCAGGTTCCTGGAAGTCCTGCCTGCGTTCCAGCTTCCACGAATCGTAGCCGTCGAACGCGAAGTCCCGCTGCCGGAAGTCCTTCCGGTACTCGTCGACCAGGAGTCGGTCTCCGGGCACGTCGGCCAGGAGGTCACGCATCCGGCAGGTCCGCCTTCGCGGACAGGAGCGTGGCCCGGGGAATCACGACGAGACGCTCACCCTCACCGACCACCACGTCCTGAGGCAGTCCTGCTCGGTATGCCGCTGTCAGGTCCCGCCCGATGACGGCGAAGTCACCATTCGAGAGCTCCCACACGTCGGGGCAGCCGTCCCGCCCACCCGTGGTGCCCAATTCGGTTGGCGTTCTACCCATGCGCCGACTCAGCGCGGCACCGGGATCAGCTTCCCAGGGCTGGCTCATCACGCCTCCGAGTATCGCGTGAGCAGGTGGCTACACACCGTACAAAGCGGCCGGGCCGATCGTCAATCCTCTTCCGGCTCCCGGGCGCCACGAGGAGGGGATCGGCCCGGCGGTGGGCGGCCGGGGTGGTCAGGTGGGTATGTCCCGGGTGGGGTCGTGGTGGTTGGGCTGGTCGTCGGGGTGGGGTGGGTGGGCGTCGAAGCGGGAGATTCGCAGCGTTGCGATGACACCGAGGAAGACGGTGGCGAAGGCGAGAGCGAGCAGGACCGTGAGGGCGGCGCCGACCAGGAGGCCGGCGCCGGTGAGACTCATCGACCGGCCCCGATGACGCGGTGGCCGAGGCGGGCGGCGAGGCCGTGGAGCAGTTCCTCGGCCTGCTCGCGGGTGAGGGCGAGGGCGAGCTCCTCGCCCGGGCCGACGTGGATGTCGAGGTCGACGGCCGCCCGGAGCTGCACGGCGGTGTCCGGGACGGCATCGGTGGTGAGGTAGGCGACGGTGGTCCGCTCGGCGTACACCGACCCGGTGACGAGGGGGATCACGACTCCCACGGCCGGTCACCCCACTCCCGGAGGACGTGGAGGAGGTTGAGGAGGGTGGCGACGGAGGTGTCTCCGAAGTCGACGAGGAGGTGACCTTCGGTGGTCACGCCGTTGACGCGGGCGAAGTCCCACTGGATGCCCAACGGCGCGCCGCGCTCGTGGAGTTCGGCGAGGAGGGCGGTGACCTCGGGCTCGGTGTAGGTGCGGAGGTACCTGTCGTCGGGGGCGATGGGGCCGCTCACGCGGCGGCGTCCAGCTCGAACCAGGTGACCTTGCCGGTCTTGGTGGCGGTGGCGCCGAAGCGGTGGGTGAGGGCGCGGATGAGGTGGAGGCCGCGCCCGGAGAGGGAGTAGGGGTCGGCGGGGGTGCAGGGCTCGGGCGGCAGGTCCGGGCAGTCGTCGCAGACGGAGACGCGGAGGGTGGTGGGCCTGAGGGAGACCAGGACGGACGGCGCCGGCGAGCCCGCGTGCTGCCAGGCGTTGATGTACAGCTCGTGGAACGCGAGTTCGGCGTCGGCGATGACGTCCGGCGGCCACCCGGCGGAGCTGAGGATCGCGCGGAGTTCGGCGCGGGCGATGGAGCAGTCGGGCGGGTTGAAGGCACGCATGAGGGAACCTCCGAGTGGGGTTGTGCAGTGGGGTTCGTCGTCGATCGGTCGACGGAGACGTCGCCGTGAGCCAGGCCAGGGCGGGGCTGGTGAATTGCCACGTGTGGCTGCTCTGCGGTGCGGGAGGGCAGGAGGCGCCTACTGCCCTTGAAAGCAGGCGTTACTGACGATCCGTCGGATCGGCATGGCACAGACCATAACGCAGAGGCATGTGAAATTTTCCATGGCTGCTTGATATTCCCTCTAACGTGGCATTGAGGGCCCAAAATGGACCGCGCCTCGACCAGCGCGGCAGACTGGGACCACTCCTGTCCTGGAAGGATCCAATGGCTCGCACGAACCCAACCCTCCGTCAGCGAAGGCTCGGTGCAGAGCTACGAAGAATGCGCGAGCAGGCCGGCCTCGGCGGCAGTGAGCTCGGTCGTGCCGTCGGCATGAACCCGGCGCAGGTGACACAGATGGAAGCGGGGAAGATCGGCATCAGCGTGGAGCGCCTGCGCACGGTCGCGTCGGCGTGCATGTGCGCCAACGAGCCCTTGATCGAGGCCCTCGCGAACATCATCACGGAGCGGGAGAGGCCCGGCTGGTGGGAGGAGTACCGGGGAGTCCTCACGACGGACTTCGTCGATGTCGCGGAGTTCGAGAGCCACGCTCGGCGGCTCACCACCTTCACGATGGCCTTCGTTCCCGGCCTGCTCCAGACCGGCCGCTACGCCGCTGCGGTCTTCGCCGAGACCTTCCCGCCACTGCCACGCCACGAAGTCGACCTCAGGACAGCTTTCCGCATGCAACGACAGCGTGTCGTCCGATCCGGTAGGACGCCGTACTCCGCATTCATCCATGAAGCGGCGCTACGCATGAAGTTCAGCGGTCCGGCCGTCCTCGCCGAGCAGCTCGACGCCCTCATCGAGGACTCCGAGCACCCGACCATCTCAGTCCGAGTGATCCCGTTCGACGTCGACGCCATGCCGAGCTCCAACGAGAACTTCACCTACGCGGACGGGCCGATCCCCGAGCTGGACACCGCGCAGATGGACACGGGCCTCGGCATTCGAATCTTCGATGCCCCGTCCCACACGACAAGGTTCCGATCTCTAATCGCTCGATTCGACTCGCGTGCCCTCTCGAAGGAGGACTCCCGGGGCTTCATCGAGTCCATCAAGAAGGAAGTGGACGGCAAGAATGCGTAGCGCTGCCTGGCAGAAGTCCAGCTACTCCGGCGCAAACGACGAGTGCATCGAGGTACGCGCCACGGACGAGGTGATCGAACTCCGCGAGTCCGACGACGGCAACGTCATCGTCCGCACCACCCCTGCCAGGTTCGCCGCGCTCCTCCGTGACACCAAGGCAGGAACGTTCGACCACCACGCCGGCTGACACGACGGTGGCGGGCACGGGAGCGTGGGAGCAGGGCGCGGGCCGGTCCCGTCCACCGCGCACAGGTCCGGTCGGGCGTACCCGTCCGCCGTCGGAGCGATGCCTACCGGGCGCGCTCCGGGAGGCGGGGTTCACTGGTCGCTGACGTCGACGCGCGCGGCTGTGCGGCCGTGCGGCTGTCCGGGTGCGAGGAGGCTGGGCGGATGGATACGGCTGGGCTGGGTCGGGACGAGCTCCGATCGCCGCTGGAAGCGCCGGCGACGGCGTCCGAGCGGATCGGGCTGGAGATCGAGTGCGGCGTGGTCGACCCACGGACCGGGCTCGCCACTCCCTACCCGGGGCGGAACGGTATGCGGGCCGTCCTTGAGGCCGTGCTCGCGGAGTGGGACGGCAAGGTGCTGTTCGACGCGGGGGAACCGGTCGGGGTCGAGCTGGCCGACGGGGGCCTGATCGGGCTCGAACACGGCGGCCAGCTGGAGTACTCGGGCCCGCCGGCGGCCGATCTGGCCACGGCGGTGGACGACGTACGGCTCACTCTCGTCCGGCTGGCGGAGCTCCTCCGGCGTTTCGACCTCGCACTCCTGCCGGGCGCCTACCTGCCGTTCGACCGGATCGAGACCGTCCCCTGGGTACCCCTGAGCCGTGGCCCGATCCTGCGTGGGCACTTCGAGCGCTTCGACGGGGCAGGCAACGGCGGAGTGCGACTCCTGCCGCTGTCGACGTGCACGCAGGTGAACCTCGACTACCTCTCCGAGGACGACTTCACCCGGAAGCTGCGGATGCAGGCGGCCGCGTCGCCGGTGATCGCCGCGCTGCTCGTCAATTCACCGCTGTACGGGGGCCGGCTCGACGGGCTGCTCTCGCACCGCTGCCGGGACTGGCTGCTGACGGACCCGCAGCGCTCCGGTCTGGTACGGCCGGCCCTGCGCGGGGATGTGGGCATCGACGACGTGGTCGACTGGGCGCTGAGCATCCCGATGGTCTACTACCAGGACCGGACGGGCGGGCTCCGGCCCGCGCCGCCCGACCGGCCGTTCGCCTCGCTCCTCCGGGACGGGTTCGCCGACGGCGCCCGGCCGCTGTTCAGCCACTGGACCGCCCATCTGGCGCAGATCTGGACGCATGTCAGGGTCCGCCGCACCCTGGAACTGCGCGCGGCCGACGGCCCCGCGTACCAGAACCTCCAGGTCGTGCCCGCGCTGTGGACGGGGCTCAGCTACCACGCCCCGTCCCGGGACGCGGCCTGGGAGCTGCTGAGGCACTACAGCGCGGGACAGTTGCAGTCGGCGGCGGAGGACTTCCCCACCGAGGGGCTGCGCACGATGCTCGGCGGCGACCGCGTGCACGAACTCGCGGGCGAGCTCGTCCGGCTGGCCCGGGAGGGGCTGCGGGCCCGGGCCGCCGCCGGCCTGGAGCGCCCCGAGACGCCCTCCTACCTCGACCCGTTGGACGAGGTGCTGCACACCGGCAGGACCTTCGCCGAGCAGTGCGCCCACCTCTGGGAAACGGACCTACGGCGTGATCCGCGCCGCTATGTCGCGCACTTCCGCGTCTGACCGCGCGGCCCCGACCACTCGGTCCGACCGTTCGGTGCCGGGGGAAGGCCTCGAACCTTCACGCCCCCTGGGGGACACCCGACCGTGAGGTCGAGCGCGTCTGCCACTTCCGCCACCCCGGCTTGTCGAACTCCGACAGGAACAACGCTAACAGCCGTCCGGCAGCGCGTGAAGAACGCGTCGGAGATCAATGACGGATGTCCGGAAACAATCGCCCCGGAGATCAATTCCCGATCGCAAGATCCCTTTCAATAATTCGGCCGCCGCCCGGCGGCCACCCTTGTCCCGACCGGAATACCGCCGTACCCTCGGGCCAGTTGGCTCCCTTTGCCCGACAGGGGGAAGATCCAGTGCCTGACCAGCGCTCGGTTTTCTTGAGTTATCCACCGGCCTCCAGCATCTGGCACCTGCCCATGGGAATTGCCTACCTCACCGCGATCCTCGAAGAGCGCGGCCACCACGTCGTCCAGCACTACGGCTACGTCGAGGCCGTCGAACACGTCCTGCGGCGGCACGGCGGCGACCCGGTCGACGAGGCCCTGCGCACCATCCGCGATCCCGGCGCCTCGATCCTGCGGCGCCACGACGCCCGCCGGCTGTTCGAGGAGGTCTCGGCGAGCACGGCCTCGGCGTTCGAGGACTTCGGGGTCGAGCGCAACAACGTGAAGTGCGACTCGCGGTACTTCAAGGGCGACGTCGGCGAACTGCGGTGGGTGCTCGACCACCGCGAGGAGCACGTCTTCCACGACTACTTCGCCGGGACGGAGCTGGCCCGCATCCGCGCCGCGGGCGCGGACGTCGTCGGCATCAGCGTCGCCGACGAGCGGCAGCTGGTGAGCGCCTGCGTGCTCGCGAGCCTCGTCCGGGAGCGGCTGCCGCACGTACGGCTGTTCCTCGGCGGGAACTACTGGGCCCGCACCATGGACGCCTACCACGACCCCGCGTTCGCCGCCCTGTTCGACCACTGGGACGCGATCGTCTACGCCGAGGGCTTCCGGCCCGTGGTCGCGCTGGTCGAAGGGGCCGAGCCGGCCACCGTACCGGGCGTGGTGTGGCGCGACGGGGACACCGTGCGCGTCAATCCGCGCACTCCCGCCCCCGTCGACTACGAGTCGCTGCCCACCCCGGTGTTCGACCGTGGCATCCGGCAGTGGAGCCCCGACTTCGTGCCGCCCCTCTACACGATGTCCAACTGCCCCATGCGCTGCGGGTTCTGCTCGATAGCGGCCGGCAGCGACAGCTTCCTGCACAAACCCCGGGTGATGTCCGAACGCCGCGTCGCCGAACACATCGCCGCGCTCGGCGTCGAACGCGTCGATTTCGTCGACGAATACCTCACCATCCCCAGGCAGCTCAGAATCGGACGGGAACTCGCGCGCATCGGGCACCGGGCCACCTGGCAATGCTATCTGACCGCGAGTGATCAATTGCTGAAGCCGGAGACCTGCCGGGCACTGGCCGAAGCCGGATGCAGCGCCGTACAACTCGGCCTGGAATCGCTCGATCCGGACACCCTGCGCCAGGAAGCGAAACCCTGGAACCACCCGGCGAATTACGGGCGCATTCTCCGGAACCTGCACGACGCCGGAATCCAGGTCCATGTCTTCATCATCGTCGGCGTGCCCGGTGAGCCGATCAACCGCTCGCTGCGCTGGCTGCCCTTCCTGGAGGAGCACGGCGAGCACATCCTGACCATCAAGTCCGGCCGCTACCGGCTCACCCGGCGGGCCCCGGACGAGAGCGCCGCCTCGCTCCACCAGCTGTCCGGGCTCCAGGTGACCGGCGAGGACCGGAAGCTGCTCAACCTCAACCGCGACCAGTTCCGCTACACCACGGGCGGGCTCAGCCGTAAGCGTGTCGAAGCCGTGCGCGACCTCCTCGAAGAGGCCTGCCGCCGGCACTGGGCCTACCAGGTCACCTCCGACGTACCGTGGTGGACCAATCGGGGCCGGTTCACCCTGGAGCAGCTGCGCGCCGACGCCGAGGTCCTCCGCACCCACCGCCCCGCCGAACCCTCCATCCCGGCGAGCCACCTCAAGCGTGGGCTGTCCAAGATCGCCAGCGCGCTCCACGACGAGCTCGGCCTGCGCGCCGCGCCCACCACGTTCGAGGACGCCCGCGACATCGCCGCACGGCTGGACGCCGCCGAGGCCGCCGAGGCCGGTGCGGGCAGTACGGACGGTGCGGCCACCGTCCGCTGACCGGTGACCTCGCACATGGGGTTTCGGGTTTCCAGCCGGCGGGGGCGGGTTTCGTCGGTGCCGAGGAGTCCGAGCAGGCATGCTCGGGCTCCTCGGTCGATGAGGACGGTGCGTGGGCTGGTGGTGATGCCGGGGCGGAGCATGACGGACCGGACCTCCCACACCTTCGCACCGGCTCTCCACCCGGCAGCGGTCCGATAGCCGTCCCCTCCGTGGAAGTTCACCTCCACGGAGGCGATCGGCCTGCCCCGGGACCAGCGGCTCAAGTCCTGCTGGAACAGCAGCCCCTTCGGGCCCGGCGCCTCCTGGCCGGTGACGAGCACCAGCCCCATGCGCTGTCGGAGCGGGGCGACATCTGCTCTCAGATTCGCGGAAGCCAGACTCCTGAGCAGGTCGAAACCTCCTAGGACGGCGGCGAGTTCGTACGGCACTCCCGCAGGGTGGCGAGGCCGGGTGACATGACCGCCGGATCCGTCAGCAAGTGGCCGGTTGCTGACAGGACAGGCGACTATCCCCCTTCGTAGTGGCCTGTCACAATCCAATGAGAGCGATGTGACATGTCACATGTGTTCCCGGTGTCCACCGGGAACACCCAACGAAGGAGGAACCCCATGAAGCGCATTGCCGCCGTTCTCGCCGGTACCGCCGCCCTGGCTGCACTGACCGGTGTCCAGACCGCCTCCGCCGGCACGGTGGGCACCACCGTGTGCGGAACCCCGGGTGCGCCGAACTTGGTCACCGTCAGGGCCTGTATCAACACCAACGGAAACCACGTGTACGCGTTCGGCCGCGTCACCACCGACCCGACCTGGCAGGACCAGCAGGTCTCGTTCCAGCTGAGCACCGCCGGCATCACCAGCCCGCCGTTCGCCACCGTCAACCCGACCGTTGTGATCCCGGTCGGCGGAGCCGAGGTCGGCGGCGTCACCGGCACCGTGCCCTGCGGCACCACGGTGACCGCCCAGTTCACCGTGAACCAGCCCGGCTGGTGGCCGTCGACCTCGACCATCTCGACCGTCGTGAACTGCTGACCCGGCCCACCGGAACCGAGGTCGCCCCTCGCTCGGCGGAGCGAGGGGCGGCCTCACCGCTCGCGGCTCGGCCGGGTCAGCCGCGGTCCCGTCGCAGCAGTTCCCGGAGGGCGGGCGGCGTGGATTCGGGGAGGGCGTCCTCCAGCCGGCGGCGGAGCAGCGCGACGTTGCCACCGGCCTCCGGAATCACGCGCACCTGGGTGGCGAGGGCAATCATCAGCTCGCCGATCCGGCCGGCGGGCGGTCCGAGACTCAAGAAGTCGTCGAGCGCACGCTCGGCTTCTTCCCGCTGCAGCATCGCCGAGTAGGCGAGGACGAGGTTTCCGAGATCCGCGATCTCGGCGGGCGCTTCCTCGGACAGCGCGGCCCTGACCAGTTCAACGACCCTTGCCAGGTGTCCGTCCCGTTCCGGATCACCGAGGGCGTGCAGCACGACCGCTTTCTCGTAGTGGAACCAGCAATTGCCCGGGGTGACGTCGAACGCACGGTCGAAATCCGCCGAGGCCTCCTCGTACCGGCCCATCAGGCGGTAGATCAAGCCACGCCCGGCCAGGGACCAACCATTGTCCGGGTCGATGTCGAGCGCACAGGCGACATCGGCCAGGGCCTCTTCGTACTGTCCCAACAGTCGATATACCTGACTACGATATCGGAAGTCGACCGCCCGACCGGGCCTGAGCTCAATGGCACGACCGAACTCGACCAACGCCTCCGTGTAGCCGCCGGTCGACTCGAGGACACTGCCCCGTTCGACAATCATCCATGCACTGTCGGGCTCAAGCTCGATCGCGCGGTCAAAATCGGCCAACGCCTCCGCGTACCGCCCCACAGCGTCGTACGTCTGGCCTCGACTGGCAATCGTCCAGGCGGCTTCCGGGTCGATGTCCACCGCACAGTCGAAGTCGGCCAACGCCTCCGTGTACCGCCCCCGCAGGCGGTACGCCTCACCGCGACCAGCAAATGTCCAGGCCACACCGGGCGCGATCTGAACGGCGCGGTCGAAGTCAGCCAGCGCTTCCTCGAGGCGGCCGGTCGACTCGAGAACATGGCCCCGTTCGACAATCATCCATGCACTGTCGGGCTCAAGCTCGATCGCGCGGTCAAAATCGGCCAACGCCTCCGCGTACCGCCCCACAGCGCCGTACGTCTGGCCTCGACTGGCAATCGTCCAGGCGGCTTCCGGGTCGATGTCCACCACACAGTCGAAGTCGGCCAACGCCTCCGCGTACCGCCCCCACAGGCGGTACGTCTCGCCCCGTCTGGCCAGCACCCAAGCATCGCGAAGGCCGTACTCAATGCTGCGGTCGAAGTCGGCCAACGCCTCCTCGAGGCGGCCGGTCAGGTGGTACGCGAAGCCGCGGCCGCGGTAGGCGGGAGCCGACTCCGGTTCGAGGGCGAGCGCTGCCGTGCAGTCGGCCACTGCCCGGTCGTACTCATCAGTGCCAATGTGCTCCCAACCCCGTAGCCGGTACGCGTAGGCCCGGCCCGCCGGATCCAGAGTGGCGCGGGACAGCAGCAGGGTCATGGCTGCGGCGCCCGGCTGTGGAGCATCCAGGGCAGTCAGCAAGTGCTCCGCCCATTCCCGCACTTCGCGCGCACCGACGTCCCGGCTCGCCCGGGTCAGCATCTGGACCCAGCGACGGAGGGCGGCGGGATCGTGGTCCTGAACGTACAGGAGGTCGTGCAGGGCCCGCGGGAGGGCCGTGTTGGGGTCGGCGCACAGGCGGTGGTAGATCTCCTGCAACCGGAAGGCGCGCCAGCGTTCGTCCTTCCAGCCTCCCGTGCCGTCGTCGAGCCGGACCTGCCACTCCCGGAAGGTGTCCGCGAGACGGGTGTGCTGTTCCTGCCACCGCGAGGGTGACCGCTGGCGTTGCAGGCGCAGCATCGCCGTGCGGACGACCTCGTGGTAGTGGCAGCGGCCGGCGCGGTCGATGACGAACGGCATCGACCGCAGCCAGCCGTACAGTTCCCTGGCCTCCGGGTCGTCAACGGCCGCGCAGAAGACGTCCTCGTCGAGTTCCTGCGGAAGTGCGCAGGCCAGGGCCGCCTCACGGCGGGCCGGTTCGGTCTCCCACTTCAGGAACCGCTCGACGGCCGTGCCGCTCGGGTCGCCGACGTCCGCCGCGTCCACCGGCCGCGCCTCCGCCAGGGTGGACACCAGCAGCGGCAGCCGCCCGGACAGGTGCAGGATCACTTCGATGGTGCGCTCGTCCGTCACGTTCTTCGCCGCGAGGAGCTGACGCGCCTCGGCCTCGGTGAACGGCTCCAGCGGCAGGTCGACGACCAGGTCGTGCCAGTCGCTCCAGTACTTCGGGTCCAGCCGGGCCTGGCCCGCCGTGACCACCAGCACGTTCGCGGGCAGTTCGCCGTATCGCTCGCTGACCAGGACATCGCGCAACCAGTCGTCGAGCAGTGGGCCGGTGCGCTCGTAGGTGTCGAAGAAGAGCACCACCCACGGTCGGCGCGACGCGGCCTCGGCGAGGTCCTGGAGGAAGACGGGTGTGAGCACCTGGAGCGGGGAGAGCACCAACTGCACGTCGTCGTAACTGCGCAGGCGGGCGCTGAGCATCCCCCGCAACTGCTCCGCCCCGGCCGCGACCTGGTTGGGGTCGAGTGCGCCGGTGATTGCGCCGACGCCGGGGATCATGCCCATCCCGACCAGGCCGACCCGGGAGACGATGGCGGTCGACGGTGAGGGACCGGGCGGCCCCTGGCCCACGGCGGCTCCGGCGTCGGCCTCGTGGCGGCGCTGCTGGTAGGTGGCCAGCAGCTTGTCGAACCGCTTCAGGGGTGTGCCCTGCTGGGCGAACTGGGCGCCGATGGCCGTCATCGCCTCGACGACTCCGGTCACGGACTCGTCGACGTAGGCGGTGACGGCCCGGGCCTCGTGCGCGGCGCTCTCCAACTGCCGTACGAGCGTGGACTTCCCCACGCCGCCCGGGCCCCGGATGTGGAAGAGGAACTGGGTCAGCTCCTCCGACGGCCGCTGCAACGCGTCCCGGAAGGACGCCAGCTCCCCGCGTCGCCCGACGAACCCGTTCCGACGCTGGCGCCGGATCAGTTCCTGCCGTGATAACCCCTGCCCCGCCACCCGCCGCCCCTCCGGAGAACACGACCCGCCGGCACCATGTTCCCGCACATGCGGGCTCAGCGGCGGCGGAACTCAGAGGCGGCGGAACATCACGTGCTGTCCGACGTAGCCGTGCTCGGGGTGGTCGAAGACCCCCGGGACGGTGCCGACCACCTCGAAGCCCAGGGACTTCCAGAGGTGCACCGCCGACTCGTTGGTCTCCACGACGGCGTTGAACTGGATGCCCCGGAAGCCCTGCTCGCGGTGCCACTCGACGACGTACTCACCGAGCGCGCGACCGATGCCCCTCCCCTGGAAGGCGGGGTCGACCAGGAAGGAGGCGGTGCCGATGTGCGCGCCGCGGCCGGGCTTGTTGGGGCCCATCTTCGCCGAGCCGACGATCCGCCCGTCGAGCACGGCCACCACGGTGCGGCCCGGGGGCCGCTCCATCCACCAGGGCCTGGCCTCGTCGAGGGTCTGCCGCTCGGGGAAGGCGTACGTCCGGCCCTCGGCCATGATCGCGGCGTAGAAGGGGTAGATGCTCGGCCAGTCCTCGTCGGAGGCGATGCGGATCTCCATTCGGGACAGCGTACGGACGAACCGCCCGTGGCGCGCGGGACTTTCCGCCCCGGGGCGGGCGTGCGCTGTCGGGACAACGGCCGGACGCAGAGCGAGCAGACCGGCCCGTCCGCCCGGATTAGCGTCGCTCCCGTAAGCGCCCCGGGGAGCCGGAACGCGCCTGACGTCACGTCACTCACCTGTGCGGATAAGGAAAACAACCATGGTTGACATCGCTTCGGTCCACGCCGCCCCGAGCCCGGACCTGCTCACCCCCGAC
This sequence comes from Kitasatospora sp. NPDC057965, assembly GCF_042887135.1. Classification (NCBI taxonomy): domain Bacteria; kingdom Bacillati; phylum Actinomycetota; class Actinomycetes; order Kitasatosporales; family Streptomycetaceae; genus Kitasatospora; species Kitasatospora sp. NPDC057965. Next base: position 12,131 of record NZ_JBHVPZ010000056.1, on the reverse strand, counting down.
AACTCGATGATGCTGTTCGTCGACCACCAGCCGCAGATGTTCTTCGGCACCGGCAGCGGCGACCGCACCGCCATCATCAACGCCACCGTCGGCCTGGCGAAGGCCGCCAAGGTCTTCGACGTGCCGACCGTGCTCTCCACCGTCGCCGCCGAGTCCTTCTCCGGCCCGATCCTCCCGCAGCTGCGCGAGGTCTTCCCGGACCAGGAGGTCATCGACCGCACCACGATGAACGCCTGGGAGGACGAGGCCCTGGTCGAGGCGGTCAAGGCGACCGGCCGCAAGAAGATCATCCTGTCGGGCCTGTGGACCGAGGTCTGCCTGGTCCTGCCGGCCCTCTCCGCGCTGGAGCAGGGCTACGAGGTGTACGTCGTCGCCGACGCCTCCGGTGGCGTCAGCCCGCTGGCCCACGAGCACGCCCTGCAGCGGATGACCGCCGCCGGCGCCGTGCCCGTCACCTGGATCCAGGTGCTGCTGGAGCTCCAGCGCGACTGGGCCCGCGGCGAGACCTACGTCCCGGTCACCGAGCTGGTCAAGGAGCACGGTGGCACCTACGGCCTGGGCCTGGTCTACGCCCAGTCGATGATCAACCCGCACGCCGCGGGCTGACCCTCCCCCGCCACCGCGTGACACGGGCCCCTGCCGCACCAGAAGTGCGGCAGGGGCCCGACCCCCAGCAGCCCCGCACACCCCTCCGGAAGGAAGCACCCACCATGCCGTTCATCACCGTCGGCCAGGAGAACACCGCCCCGATCGAGCTCTACTACGAGGACCACGGCACCGGGCAGCCGGTCGTCCTGATCCACGGCTTCCCGCTGAACGGGGCCTCCTGGGAGCGGCAGAGCGCCGCCCTGCTCGACGCCGGCTACCGGGTCATCACCTACGACCGCCGCGGCTTCGGCCGTTCCTCGCAGCCGACCACCGGCTACGACTACGACACCTTCACCGCCGACCTGAACACCGTCCTGGAGACCCTGGACGTCCGGGACGCCGTCCTGGTCGGCTTCTCGATGGGCACCGGCGAGACCGCCCGCTACGTGGCGAAGTACGGCACCGAGCGGATCGCCAAGGTCGCCTTCCTCGCCTCGCTGGAGCCGTGGCTGCTGAAGAACGACGAGAACCCGGACGGCGCCGCCCCGAAGGAGTTCTTCGACGGCGTCGTCGCCGCCGTGAAGGCCGACCGGTTCGCCTTCTACACCGACTTCTTCAACGACTTCTACAACCTGGACGAGAACCTCGGCACCCGGATCAGCGAGGAGGCCGTCCGCAACAGCTGGAACGTCGCGGCGAGCGGCGGCGCCTTCGCCGCCTCGGCCGCGCCGACCACCTGGTACACCGACTTCCGCGCGGACGTCGCCGGCATCGACATCCCGGCGCTGATCCTGCACGGCACCGGTGACCGCACGCTGCCGATCGACGCCACCGCGCGCCGGTTCCACAAGGCGCTGCCCTCCGCCGACTACGTGGAGATCGAGGGCGCGCCGCACGGCCTGCTCTGGACCCACGCCGAGGAGGTCAACGCCGCGCTGCTGGCGTTCCTGGCGAAGTAGGCGAAGCAGGCGGCGAGGCCGAACCGTCCGCGCCCGGCTCCCGTGCACCACGGGGGCCGGGCGCGGACGCATGCAGCGCCGGGCACGACGGCCTGCCGAGCCGGGCGCAACGGCGAACGGGGCCCGCCGAGGACGGCGGGCCCCGTGGGCGTGGTTCAGGAGGCGGCGGCCGACCTGGCGGCGTCGTGGATGAACTCCGCGACCGCCGAGGGTCGGGAGACGGCCACGGAGTGCGAGGCGTCGGGCAGTTCCAGGACGGTGGCGCCGGCGCGTCCGGCGGTGAAGCGCTGGAGCGGCGGCGGCAGGGCGCGGTCGGCGCCGGCCACCAGGGCCCACGCGGGCTTGGCCTGCCAGGCCGCCACGGTGGGCGTGTCGGTGAACACCCGCTCGGCGACCGGCCGTTGCAGCGCGGCGAGCACCTGCGCCACCTCGGGGTCGAGGTCGCCGGCGACGTAGGGGCCGAAGCAGTCCCCGGGCACCGACACCTCGGTCTCCCGCTCGGTGCCGTCCGTGCCGTCCGCACCGGCCGTGGTGTTCGCGAACGGGGTGCGCCGCAGCCGGGAGATCAGCGGCGAGGCGGCGAAGCGGCCCGCGAGCGCGTCGTAGCTCTCGCCGACCTCGGGCAGGTAGGCCGCGACGTAGACCAGCGCCACCACGTTCGGCGCGGCGCCGGCCTCGGTGATCACGGCGCCCCCGTAGGAGTGGCCGACGAGCACGACGGGGCCGTCGATCCCGGCGACCACGGAGGCCAGGTACGCGGCGTCGTGGGCCAGTCCGCGCAGCGGGTTGGCCGCGGCGAGCACGGTCAGGCCGCGCCGGTGGAGTTCGGCGACGACGCCGACCCAGGTGGTGGGGTCGGAACAGCCGTCGTGGACGAGCACGACGGTGGTTCTGGTGGTGGGCATGCCGGTGTCGGCCTTTCTCATGGCAGCGGGCCGACGGGGCGCCGCGCGTCAATCGGCGGGCCCCGTCGGCCGGCGGGCTGGTGGGGGAAGGGGATCAGGAGGCCCGCTGCCGGGCGTCGGCGTGCGCGGCGTAGCTCTGCCACTCGCGCGGCGAGACCCCGTAGGCCTCGCGGAACGCACGGCTGAAGTGGGAGTGGCTGACGAATCCCCAGCGGTGGGCGACGGCGGCGACGCTGCTCTGCCGGCGGGTGGGCCGTTCCAGGTCCCGGCGGCAGGCGTCCAGCCGCCGGCCGCGCACCCACTGGCCGACGGTGGTGCCGTCCTGCTGGAACAGCTTGTGCAGGTAGCGCACCGAGATGTGCTGGGAGCGGGCGATCGACTCGGGCGAGAGCTCCGGGTCGGCGAGGTTCTCCTCGATGTGCTCGCGGATCCGCGCCAGGATCCCGGCCGCGGCGGTCGGGTGTTCGGGGTCGACCCGTTCCAGCAGTTCGGCCACCAGGACGGCGACGATGTCGGAGACGCTGCGCGCGAGGTGGTTGCCGTGCCGGGCCCGGTGGACCGGGGGCTGGGCGGCGAGGGTGCGCAGGAACTGGGAGGCGAGCGAGCCGATGCCCTCGTCCCCGCGGGCCAGCAGGCCTCCGGTGCGCCGTACGTCACCGTGCCGGACGCCGAGGTAGAAGCAGGGGACGCGGAAGCGGACCATCCGGCACCCGGCGTCGGCGAGCAGACCCGCCGGGTGCGGGGTGGTGCCGATCAGCAGGTCGCCGGGTTCCAGGACGGTGCTGGCGCCGTCGCGGCGCACGGAGGCCGCGCCCTGCAGGTGCAGGGCGACGTACAGGCAGTCCTCGGGGTCGGTGCCGGGCGGCGGCGGGAGGACGTCGATGCAGCCTGCGCCGCCGTCGGGAGCGGTCAGGGCAGCCTGGTGGGGCTGGTGGGGCCCGGTTTCGGGCATGGGCGAGGGACCCGACTGGATCACGGGAGGCTCCGACCGGTTCGTATCGTTCAGAAGAGGACGTTCAGAAGAGGACGTTCAGAAGAGGACGCTCGGAAGAGCGGAGGGGTGTGCCGCGTCAGGGGAGGAACGCGTCACGACGGGGAGTGGCAGCTCGTGGTGACGATTCTTGCCGCCCGCCCGCCCCGCGGACCACCGCCCGACGTAGGGATTGCCCGACGAAGCTTCATCACTCTGTAGCAACCGGGCGTCCTCGATCTGTCGAAACCGGCCGCCACCGAGGGCGTCACCACAGGTCAGGACGGTTGATCGGCCGGAGCGCGGACCAGGTCCCACAGGCGCAGCCCCAGGTGCAGGACGAGCCGGTGCGCGCCGTCGTCGAGGTCCAGGCCGGTCATCTCCTGGATCTGCCGCAGGCGGTAGTAGAGGGAGGTGCGGTGGACCTCCAGGATCTCCGCCGTCCTCGGCACCGAGCCGGCGTTCTCCAGGAAGCAGCGCAGGGTCTCCTCCAGGCGGGCGTTGCCGCCGCCGTCCAGCAGCCGGCGCAGCGGCTCGGGGACGAGGGAGTCGTCGAGCGCTTCGTCGGGCAGCTGGAGGAGCACGGCGTACTCCCCGAGCCGCTCCCAGTCCCCGATGCCGCCGAGCCGGGGCATCCGGCGGGCGGCGCGCAGCGCCACCCGGGCCTGGTCGTGGGAGATCCAGGCGTCCGCGAGCTCGGCCCGGCGTCCGCCCACGCCCACCAGGGTGGTCGCGCCCCGGTCCAGGAAGGTCCCCAGGGAGCGGACGACGCCGCGGGCCTGCAGCTCCAGCTCCTCCTCGGCCGGCTCGCGGTCGAAGACCTGGACCAGGACCGCCCGGTCCTGGTCGACCGCCGACAGGCCGTGGGCCGTGCGGGTCTGACGGAACGGCTCCAGGGCGCCGCGCAGCGCCGTCCCGACCCGGCCGGAGGGCCCGCGCAGGCCTGCGACGGCCACGACGGTCACCACCACGTGCGGGCCGGCGGGCAGCAGGCCGTCGTCCAGCAGGCGCCGGCGTGCGGCGCTGCGCTGCGCGGAGTCCGCCCCGACCAGCCGGTTCACCAGGTCGCGGGTCTGCTCCTGGTCCGTGTCGGCGGCCAGGCGCTCGGCGTACATCTCGGCGGCCACGGCGCGGGCGGTCCGGGCGATGGCCCCGGTCTCGGCCGCGGTGAGGTCGCCGTCCTTCGCCACGACCATGAGGATGCCCAGCATGTAACCGCGTTCGAGGATCGGTACGCAGTAGCGCGGTTTGAGGCCGAGGTCGTCGCGACCCTCCAGGTAGCCGGGTCGGGTCCACCCCGTCACGCCCTGGGACACCACGTGGCGGATGGCCTCGTCGTCCGCGATGCCCTGCAGGAGGGTGCGCACGCGTACCGGGTCCTCGTCACCGAAGTGACGGCTGGCGCACATCAGGCGCACCAGCGGGTCGTCGAGGACGACGGACCGTCCGAGTTCCTCGGCCAGGCCGTCCACCAGCGACTGCAGCGCCTCGCCACCGGGTAGCGCGCGCTGGATCCACCTCTTCATCATCGGTAACCTCCGGCCGCCTTCATACAAGAGGCGAATCCGACGGCTCAAACCTTCGACAAATCGAGAAGACGCCCGCTCAGCGCCCTGCTGAGCTGCGATTACCGGACGGTACGTCCGCGTCCCACCCGGTACGGCGGGCCGGACGGTGCGCGGATCGTCATGCCGCGGTGCACCACCGGCACATCCCGCTCCCCCGCCCTCTCCTAACCTGGGAGTGAATCCGCCTCCCCCCTGTTCCCCGGCAGCTCCGGCAGCTCCCAGGGCCCGAGGCGAGAGCATCGTGCCGCCGGTGACGCCGGCGGACGGCCCCTCTTCGCCCCGCACCGATCGGTGCCGCGTCCGGCCCCGACCACGTCCCAGGAGAACCCATGTCCGCGCCCCACCCGCTCCCCAGCCCCCGGCCCCGCCCGGAGGCCGCGAGCACCGACATCGTGCTCGACGCGCGGATCGTGCTCGGCGAGGCGCAGTCCCTCGACATCCCCGTGCGCTTCGCCTACCGCGGCGACGACCCGTTCGCCGTCGCCCTGGAGTTCCTCGGCGCCGCCGCCGAGGCGGGCACCTGGCAGTTCTCCCGCGACCTCCTCTGGGAGGGGCTGCAGCGGCCCGCCGGCCACGGCGACGTGCGGATCTGGCCGCCCTGCACCTGCCACGGCCGCGCCTCGCTGCGGATCATGCTCCAGGGGCAGGACGGCTCGGTGCTCCTCGACCTGCCGTCCCGGCAGCTGCGGCGCTGGCTGCGGCGGGAGAGCTTCGCGCTGGTCCCCCGGGGCACCGAGGGCACCCTGATCGACTGGGCGACCGAGCTGGACGGTCTGACGGACTGAAGGGCTGAAGGACCGACGGACCGACGGACCGACAAGATCACCGGCCGGACAACAGGCCCGGCAGCAGGGCCTACGGAGACCCCGATCACCACGACGCACGGCGCGCGCCGCCCGCCTACGGGTACCGCGGGGCCGGGCCCTCCGAGCCGGCCGGGTACTCCTCCAGCGGCACCACGTCCCGCTCCCACGCGGACAGCACCGGTGCGAGGACCCGCCAGGCCTCCTCGGCCTCGTCGCCGCGGATGGACAGCGCCGGGTCGCCGGTCAGCACGTCGAGCAGCAGCCGGCCGTAGGCGGGCAGCTCGGCGGGGTCCATCTCCGCGGTCAGCGACAGCGGGGCCAGCTCGTGCGCCCGGACGCCGATGCCGGTCAGGTCCACGGACAGCCCCTCCGGTTCCAGCTCGAAGCGCAGCACATTCGGCCGGGCCTCGCCGCCGTGGCCGAAGGGCAGGTGGGGCACCGGGCGGAAGCGCACCGCCACCTCCTTGCGGTCCGCCCCGAGGGCCTTGCCGCTGCGCAGCCGGAACCTCGTGCCGGCCCAGCGCCAGCTGTTCAGCTCCAGTTCCACCTCGGCGAAGGTCTCGGTCCGGCGCCCGGGGTCGACGCCCTCCTCCTCGGTGTACGCGGGGACGGAGCGCTCGCCGATCCTGCCCGGCAGGTAACGGGCGCGGCGGGTGCGGTGCAGCACGTCGTTCTCGGTCAGCGGCCGGACGGAGCGCAGCACGTCCACCTTGCGGTCGCGCAGGTCGCGCTCGCCGAGGGTGATCGGCGGTTCCATGGCCACCAGGCAGAGCAGTTGCAGCAGGTGGTTCTGGATCATGTCCTTGAGCGCGCCGACGTGGTCGTAGTACCCGGCCCGGCCCTCCAGCGCGAGCGTCTCGTCCCAGACGATGTCGACCTCGGCGATGTGGGTGCTGTTCCAGATCGGCTCCAGCATCCGGTTGGCCAGCCGGCTGCCGAGGACGTTCTGGACGGTCGTCATGGCGAGGAAGTGGTCCACCCGGAACACCGCCCGCTCCGGCACCAGGCCGGCGATCAGCCGGTTCAGCTCCTCGGCGCCGGCGAGGTCCTCGCCGAACGGCTTCTCCAGCACGATCCGGCTGCCGGCCGGCAGCCCGGCCCGGTGCAGGGCGGAGACCGCGGCCGGGAACAGCGCCGGGGGCAACGCGAGGTAGACGGCGACGGGCCCCTCCCCGGCGACCGCCGCGGCGACGTCCTCGGGGCTGGTGACGTCGGCCCGCAGGTAGCGGGCCGAGGCGGTGACGGCCGCCCTGGCCTCGGCCGGGGAGTCCTCGCCGTGGCGGTCGAGCTGCTCGGCGGCCCACTCCCGGTACCGCTCGGTGGACCAGTCCTCCCGGCTCGCGCCGGTCAGCACCAGCCGGTCGCCGAGGTGGCCGCCGGCCCGCAGGGCGGCCAGCGCCGGCAGCAGGTAGCGGGCGGTGAGGTCCCCGGTCGCGCCGAAGACGGCGAGCCGCTCGATCATCGCCGTACCCCCGCCCTCGCCCGGGCCAGGTTCACGCCGCTGGCGGCGATCCCGATGTGGCTGAACGCCTGGGGGAAGTTGCCCATGAACTCTCCTGTGGACGGGTCGATCTGTTCCGACATCAGCCCCAGCGGGCTCGCCCGGGAACACAGCGAGGTGTACAGCTCCTCGGCCTCCTCGGTGCGGCCCTGGCCGATGAGGTTGTCGACCAGCCAGAAGCTGCAGAGCACGAAGGCGCCCTCGTCGCCGGCCAGGCCGTCCGGGGACTCCTCGTGCAGGTAGCGGTGGAGCAGCCCGCCGCCGGCGGACAGCCGCTCGGCGACGGCGGCGGCGGTCGCCACCATCCGCGGGTGGTCGATCGGCACCACGTGCCGCAGCGGGAGCGCGAGCAGGCTGGCGTCCAGGACGCCGCCACCGTCCAGGTGGGCGCTGAGGGTCCTGGCCTCCTCGTCCCAGGACTGCTCCAGGATGAGCCGGCTCAGGTGATCGGCCGAGGCGCGCCAGCGCCCGGTGCTGATCGGCAGGCCGAGCCGCTCGCCGATCTGCGCGGCCCGGTCCAGGGCCACCTGGCACAGTCCGGCCGAGTAGGTGAACACCCGGCCCTCGCTGCGCACCTCCCAGATGCCCTGGTCGGGCTCGCGCCAGGCCTGTTCGGCGGCGTCGGCGAGGCCGGCCAGGCCGGCCCACAGGGCGGGCTGGATCTCGCCGCCGGCCCGCAGCCACTGGTCGGCGCAGTCCAGGATCTCGCCGTAGACGTCGTGCTGGCGCTGGTCGGCCGCGCCGTTGCCCCAGCGCACCGGGGCGGAGCGCTGGTAGCCCTCCAGCTCGCCGTCCTCGACCTCCGCCGGCACGGGGCCGCCGCGCAGGTCGTACATGATGCGGGGCCGGCCGCTGTCCTCGAAGGCGTCGAGCACCCAGCCGAGGAAGGCGTCGGCCTCGCCGCGGAAGCCGATCCGGCGCAGCGCGAAGACGGCGAACGCGGCGTCGCGGATCCAGCTGTAACGGTAGTCCCAGTTGCGGATCCCGCCGATCGGCGCGGGCAGCGAGGAGGTGGGCGCCGCGACCAGCGAGCCGTTGGCCCAGTCGTCGCAGAGCTTCAGGGTGACGGCGGCGCGCCTGACCAGGGCCTGCTGGGGGCCGTCGTAGTCGAAGTGGCGCATCCAGTGGCGCCAGGCGTCGGCGGTGCCCTTCAGCATGGCGTCGGTGTCGACCCGGTGGTGGCGGTGGAAGCGGCCCCAGGACAGCACCAGGTCGAGCCGCTCGCCCTGGCGCAGGTCGTGGGTGCTGTGCAGGCCGGGCAGCGGCCGGTTGGAGCGCAGGTGGAGCCGCAGGCCCGGCCGCCGGACGGGGCGCAGCTCCAGTCCGCTGAACAGCGCCCTGGTCCGCGCGCCGCCACGGGGCTCCAGTTCCGCACGCAGCCGGACGCGCCCGTCCAGCACCACGGCGGAGCGCACCAGTTCGGAGCGGTCGGCGGGGGCGTCGTCGGCGAGGTCGGCGCCGGAGCGCAGCGCCAGCGCGTCGGTGACGCGCACCAGGCCGGTGCGGGAGCGCAGTTCGGTGACCAGGACGCCGGTGTCCGGTTCGTAGCGCTGGCGCGCCTCGACCAGGTCCTCCGGCGCCAGGGTGAAGTGCCCGCCCCGGGCGTGGTCCAGCAGGCCGCAGAACAACGGCTCGGCGTCGAACCGGGGCAGGCAGAGCCACGGGATGGAGCCGTCCCGGCCGACCAGGGCGGCGGTGGTGCCGTCCCCGATGAGGCCGAGGTCCTCCAGCGGCAGGTAGCCGTGCCGCCGCAGGACCGGCCGGAAAGGTGGATCGGGGTCGTGCATGCCGCCTCGCTTCCGCAGCGCCGGGAGAGTTCGTCCGCTCCCCCGCAGGTCGCACCGCCGGGCCGGTGGTGCGGTCGGACCTCGCCCCCTCCCCCGCCGGACGGGGCCGGCCGGCCCCGTCCGGGCTGCTCCTCCCACCGTCGCCGCAACCGTCCCGGAGCGCGACCCGGCCGCCGCGGCGGCGGGGCGTTCCGGTGAAATCCACGGGCCGCCCGGGACGGCCCTTCCGCCGCCTCCCGGCGTGGCGGGGCCGGCTGCTAGCGTCGGAGCGCTCGCGGCAGACGGCGGAGCAGGGACGACGGAGGGTGCTGTGGAGGACAGGGGCGCGGAGCCGGTCTACATCGGGTCGTTCACCTCGGCGGGCGGACCCGGGATCGTCGTGGCGGCGGTGGACCCGCACACCGGGGCGCTGACCGCGACCGGCGCCGTCGACGCCGTCCCGGACCCGTCCTACCTCGCCGTCGGGCACACGGAGGGCGGCCCGGTGCTCTACGCCGTCTCGGAGACGGCGCCGGGAGCGGTCGCCGCCTACGACCTCTCCGGTCCGCTCCCCCGCCCGCTCGGCGCACCCGTACCGGTGCACGGGGACGGGCCCACCCACCTCGCCCTCGCCCAGGGCCACCTGCTGACCGCCAACTACGACTCCGGCAGCGTCACCGCGCTGCCGCTCGCCGCCGACGGCGCTCCGCAGGCCCCGAGCACCGTGCTGCGCAACGAGGGCGCCGGGCCGCACCCCGAGCGCCAGCGCGGCCCGCACGCCCACCAGGTGCTCCCCGACCCGTCCGGCCACTGGGTGCTGAGCGTCGACCTCGGCACCGACGCGGTGCGGATCTGCGCCCTGGACCCGGCGACCGGTGAGCTGACCCTGCACGGGCAGACCGTCCTGCCGCCCGGCACCGGCCCGCGCCACCTCGCCTTCCACCCCTCCGGACGCCACGCGTACGTGCTCGGCGAGCTGCGCCCCGCCGTGACCGTGTGCCGCTGGGACGCGGCCACCGGGGTGCTCGAACCGGTCGGCGAGGCCCCGCTGTTCCCCGCCGCCCCCGAGGTCCCGGTGCTGCCCTCGGCCCCGGTGGTCTCCCGCGACGGCCGCTACCTGTGGGTGGCGGTGCGCGGCAGCGACACCATCTCCGTGCTGGCGCTCGACGCGGACGGCGAGGGGGCGCGGCCGGTGGCGTCGGTGCCGTGCGGCGGCGCGTGGCCGCGCGACCTGGTCCTCGACCCCGCGGGCCGCCGCCTCTACGCGGCGAACGAGCGCTCGGGGGACGTCACCTGGTTCGACGTCGACGCCGCGACGGGCCTGCCCCGCCGCGCGGGCTCGCTGGCCGTGCCCGCGGCGTCCACCGTCGTGTTCGGCCGAGGCTGACCGCTGCCGGGCGGCGGCTGACGGCTCCGCCCACGGGAGGCCGTCAGCCGCCGTCGCGGTACACCAGGACCGGGCAGGTGGCGTGCCGGGTGCAGTGCTGGGCCACCGAGCCCAGCAGCATCCCCGAGAAGCCGCCGAGCCCCCGGCTGCCCACCACCAGCAGGGACGCGCCCCGGGACGCCTCGATCAGCGCGCCGGCCGGGGAGCCGTAGCGCGCCACGATCCGCACCTCCGCCGGCGGCTGCGGGCCGACCGCGGCCGCCACGGCCGTCGCGGCCTCCCGGCGCGCCTTGCCCTCCAGTTCCGCCTCGTCGGTGCTCCCCGGCGGGAACCAGCCGCGCGCGCCGTGGAACGTCGGGTACTCCCAGGCGATCACCGCCTCCACCACGCCTCCGGTCAGCTCCGCCTGCCGCACCGCCCAGCGCAGCGCATGCTTCGACGGCTCCGACCCGTCCACCCCGACCACGATGCGGCCGGTCTCCTCACGCTGCTCCGCCATGCCTCCTCCTCGGCTCGACGCCCTCCCCCACCCTCGCGCCGACCCCCCGCCCCGCGCAGTCCGGCAGGGCCGGACGGGGGTCGCCGCGAACGGCGGGTGGCCCCGGGAACGTCTCCGTTCCCGGGGCCACCCGTCATTCGGTTACGGGCTCGGTCAGCCCATCCAGTCGAGCACCGGCAGCATGACGCCGAACGCCTCCGCCGCGTCGCGGTCCAGGCCGTACGACGGCACGGTCAGGCTGCTGTCCGGCTGCCAGGCACCGCTCAGGCCCTCCGGCCGCCAGCCCTCGTCGAAGTAGCCGTGACCGTGACCGTGGCCGTGGTCGTCGTCATGGCCGTGGTCCTCCTCGGGGCACGGCGGCAGGCACCGGGCGAGCGCGGACGACTGCCCGCTGCTGACCGGCCTGCCGTCCGGACCGAAGCCCGACGCACTCACCGTGTTGGTGAAGTCCTCGGTGATCAGGCTGGAGCAGTAGAACATCACGGTCTGGCCCGGAGCCAGGTTGAACGTCCCGGCCGCCGTCTCGCAGGAGACTTCCTGCGGGTCACTCAGCGTGATGCCGGTGATGTCCGTCGGGCCGGTGTTGGTCACCGTGATCCGCCAGTGCGCCACGCACTGGTCCGGGAGGCAGGGGTCCTCGGAGGCATCGCCCTTGTGCAGGGTCGCCTCCTTGCCCCACGGCCCGGAACCACCCTGGCCGCAGTCGCGGTCCTTCTCGGGGAGGCAGACCTCCTTGTTGATGGTCATCGACGGGGTACCCGGCGTCGTCACGTCGACGGTCGCGTCGGACGGCGGCGTGGTGATCGGGCCGTTCGGGCCGGGGAAGGTGGCCGTCACGGTGTTGACGGTGTGCTGGGTGACGTTCGCCAGGCTGCAGAACACCTGACGCGACCCACCGACAGCCAGGTCGAACGACCCGGCAGCCGTCACGCACGACGGCGAGACACTGTCCGTCAGCGTGATCCCCGTTACCGGGACCGTGCCCGTGTTCGTCACCGTGATCCGCCAGTACGCCGTGTTGCCGGACGGAACCGTGGTGCTCTTCGCCCACGGACCCGGGCCACCCTCGGCGCAGTCAGCGGCGTTGGTCGAGGTGCAGACCTCCTTGTTGATGCTCACCGACGGAACAACCGGCGGCGTCACGTCGACGGTCGCCTCGGACGGCGGCGTCGTGATCGTCTC
>NZ_JBHVPZ010000055.1:0-29055 GCF_042887135.1 Kitasatospora sp. NPDC057965 | reverse complement strand
GCCGGCCGGGGCGCGGCCGCGGCGCCGCACCGGCCGGCCGGGCCGGCGGTGGAGCACGGCGCCGAACGGCCGGGCGAGCTCGGCGGCGGACGGACCACACCCAGCTGGGCCCGGCGCGCGCCCGAGGAGGACGGCCAGGGGGCCCGCAGCGGCCACGAGCACGGCGGCGAGGTGGGCGGCGGCCAGGGAGCCGAGCACGGCACCGGCCAGGGCGGCGGCCACGGCGGCGAGCACGGCGGCGAGCACGGCACTGCCCGCCGGCCGTACGGCCCGGCCGGCGGCGACCAGGGCGAGCCGGCCCTGCTGCGCGAGGCGGAGGAGCGGTGAGCGGGCCCCGGAGCACGGCGCCCGGCCCGGCCGGCACCCCCACCCGGGTGCTCTGGCTCGCCAAGGGCCTCGGCCGCGGCGGCGCCGAACAGCTGCTCCTCAACTGCGCCCGCCACGCCGACCGTTCGCGCTACCACGTCGAGGTCGCCTACGTGCTGCCGTGGAAGGACGCGCTCGCCCCCGCGCTGGCCGAGGCCGGGGTCACCGTGCACTGCCTGGGCGGCGCCCCCGGCACCCCGGGCCGGGCCGACCCGCGCTGGCCGCTGCGGCTGCGCGCGCTGCTCGCCGCGCGCCGGTACGGCCTGGTGCACACCCACATGCCCGTCCCGGCCGCCGCCGCCCGGATGCTCGCCCCCACCCTGGCGGGCACCGCGCCGCGGCTGGTGCACACCGAGCACAACGTCTGGGAGCGCTACCGCGCGGCCACCCGCTGGGCCAACGCGCTGACCTACCGGCGCAACGACGCGGTGATCGCCGTCTCGCACGCCGTCGCCCGCAGCATCCCGCCCGGCCGCCGCCGCCCCGGCGACTGGGTGACCGTGGTGCACCACGGCCCGGACCTGGCCGGCGCCCCCGGAGGACCGGCCGCCCGGGCTGCCGCCCGCGCCGAACTCGGCCTGCCGGCCGAGGCGTTCGTGGTCGGCACGGTCGGCAACCTCACCCCCAAGAAGGACCAGGCGACCCTGCTCGCCGCGCACGCCGCGCTGCTGCGCCGCCGCCCCGACGCCCGGCTGGTGCTGGTCGGCGCGGGACCGCTGGACGCGCAGCTGCGGGCCCGGGCCGCCGAGCTGGGCGTCGCCGACGCCGTCGTGTTCACCGGCTCTCGCGCCGATGTGCCCGAACTGCTGCCCGCCCTGGACGTGTTCACGCTGAGCTCGCGCCAGGAGGGCCTGCCGGTCGCGCTGATGGAGGCGATGACCGCCGGGCTGCCCGCCGTGGTCACCCGGGTCGGCGGCATGCCCGAGGTGCTGGACGACGGCGAGCAGGGCTTCCTCGTCCCGCCCGGCGACCCGGCCGCGCTGGCCGAGGCGTTCGAGCGGCTGGCCCGCGAACCCGGCCTGCGCACCCGGCTGGCCGCCGCCGCCCGGGAACGTGCCGGACGCTTCGACGTGGCCGGCGCCCAACGCGCCGTCGAGGCGGTGTACGCGCGAGTCCTGCGGCACTGACCCGGCACCGACCGGCGTCGGCGGCGGACCGCCCGCCCGCCGCCGGCCCGGGCCCACCGACGCACCGATGTTTCCCCGTGAGTCCCCCGTGTTGGCCCCCGTATTGGCCCCCGACCACCGATGGGAGAGCGAGTCCGGACGTGAGCGCCCTGCCCGCCCCCGCCGAGCTGACCTACCGCCCGCTCGCCGAGCCCGATCTGCCCGCCGTGCTCGACCTGCTGACCGTCACCCTGGCGGGCGGCCCCACCGGCACCCGCACCGCCGGGTTCTTCACCTGGAAGCACCGCCGCAACCCCTTCGGCGCCAGCCCCGGCATGGTCGCCGAGACCCCGGACGGACGGCTGGCCGGCGTCCGGCTGTTCCTGCGCTGGCAGTGGCAGCGCGGGGACGGCACCCCGGTGGCCGCCGTCCGCCCCGTCGACACCGCCACCCACCCCGACTTCCAGGGCCGCGGCGTCTTCCGCCGGCTCACCTCGGACCTGCTCGACCAGGTCACCGACGAGGCCGCGCTGGTGTTCAACACCCCCAACGGCAACAGCCTGCCCGCCTACCGGAAGATGGGCTGGCAGGAGCTGGGCCGGGTGCCGATCGCGGTGCGCGCCGTACGACCGGCCGCCTTCGCCCGGGGCGTGCGCGCCGCCCTCGCCCGGCGCCCGGCCGGGCCCGCGCGCCCCGTCGGCGACGACTGCCGGCTGCCCACCGCCGCCGCCTGGCTGGACGCCCACGCCGGCGCCGGACGGCACGGCCCGCTGGCCGAGCTGCTCCGCGAACGCGCCGCCGCCGACGCCGTCGACCACCGCCTCGCCGTCCACCGCACCCCCGAGTACCTGCGCTGGCGCTACGGCGAGGCCCCCGGCCTGGACTACCGGGTGCTCACCGTCCACCGCGGCGACGAGCTGACCGGCCTCGCCGTCGGCCGGCCCCGACGGCGCGGCCCGCTGGCCGAGTTCACCCTCGCCGACGTCGTCGTCCGCCCCGGCGACCGGGACAGCGCCGCCCGGCTGCTGCGCGCCGCCGCCCAGGAGAGCGGCTGCGACCACGTCGCCACCCACCTCTCCCCCGGCACCGAGGCCGCCGACGCCGCGCTGCGCACCGGCTACCTGCGCGCCCCGCGCACCGGGATGACCCTCACCGCCCGCACCCCCACCGGGCCCACCCCGCTCGGCATCGCCGACTGGCGGTTCAGCCTCGGCGACCTGGAGGTCTTCTGATGCCGGGGGCGCCCAGGGAGCCCGGGACGCCGGGGGCGGCGGGGACACCCGGGACAGCGGGGAATCCCGGGGTGGCGACGGCCTTCCTCGGCCGCGTCCCCTGGCCGTCCGCCGTCGCCGCCACCCTGGTCACCGGCTACGTCACGCTCTTCGTGCTCGCCTCCGTGCACACCTCGTACGACACCTGGGGCGCGCTGCTGATCCTCCCGGCCCTGATGGCGATCGGCACCCCGATCCTGGCCCGGATCGCCGCCGCCAACCCCGAACGGGACGTCTTCCGGCTGCTGCTGCTGGCGATGACCGCCAAACTGCTCTGCGCCTTCCCGCGCTACCTGATGGCCTTCGTGCTGTACGGCGGCGCGGCCGACGCCAAGATGTACCACCAGAAGGGCAGCGACCTCGCCGCCTACCTCGGCCAGGCCGACCTGCTCGGCGGCGTCCACTACGACCTGGGCATGAAGGTGGCCGGCACCGGCTTCGTCATCATCGTCACCGGCGTGGTCTACGCGATCACCGGCCCCTCGCTGATCGGTGGCTTCCTGGTCTTCTCCTGGCTCGGCTTCTGGGGCCTGCTGCTGTTCTGGCGGGCCCTGCAGATCGCCTTCCCCGAGGCCGACACCCGCAAGTACGCCAAGCTGGTCTTCTTCCTGCCCTCGCTGCTGTTCTGGCCGTCCAGCATCGGCAAGGACGCCTGGATGATGTTCTGCCTGGGCCTGACCACCTACGGCACGGCGCGCCTGCTGGACCGCCGGTTCGGCGCCTTCGCCTGCATCGCGCTCGGCTCGCTGGGCACCGCGATGGTCCGCCCGCACGTCACCGCGCTGGCCGGGGCCGGGCTGATGGTCGCCTACGTCCTGCGCCGCCGTCCGCAGCAGGTCAGCGCGCTGGGGCCGCTGCGCACCATCCTGACCGCGGTGGTGCTGGGCGCGATGGCGGTGCTGATGCTCCAGCAGGTCTCCACCTTCTTCGGCACCGACGGGACCGGCGGGGACGCCGTCAACCAGGTGCTCTCGGAGACCTCCAGACGCACCAGCCAGGGCAACTCGATGATCAACGCGACCGCGCCGGAGGACGCCGCGCCGAAGTTCAGCCTCAATCCGGCGGGGCTGCCGGTGGCGGTGATCAGCGTGCTGTTCCGCCCGTTCCCGTTCGAGGCGTCCAACATCCAGAACCTCATCCAGTCGGTGGAGTGCTTCGCGCTGCTGGTGATGTTCATCCGGGCCTGGCCGCGGCTGAGCCGGCTGCCCCGGCTGTTCGTGCAGCGCTCCTACGTGGCCTTCGCCGCCGTCTACACGCTGCTGTTCTGCTGGGCCTTCTCGACCATCAACAACATGGGCATCCTGTCCCGCGAACGGGTCCAGGTGCTGCCGCTCGCCCTGGTGCTGCTGGTCGTCCCGGCCGCCGCCGCGAGCCGCGGTGCCGCCGCCGGCCGTCGGCCGCCACCGGTGTGGCGGGTCGCGCCCGGCCAGTGGGGGGCCCGGCGGCGGGCCGAGCCGCCGGGGCGCCGGCCGCTGCCGACACCACGGCCCACGTCACCGCCGCCCACGCCGTCCACGTCCATGCCGTCCACCCCGTCCATGCCGTCCACCCCGTCCACATCCATGCCGTCCGTCGCGCCATCGTCGTCAACCATGTCACCGTCACCGTCACCGTCCCAGGGGGGATCGACCGCGCCATGACCACCGACACCCTTGCCCTGCCCGCCGCTCTCGGCGGCACGCCCGCCTTCCCCGACGGGCTGCCGCTCACCCGGGTCCAGGTGCCCGACCGCGCCACGCTGCTGGAGCGGATCGGCACCGTGCTCGACAGCGGACAGCTCACCAACGGCCGCACCGTCGCCGAACTGGAGGAGTCGGCCGCCGCGTTCCTGGAGGTGCCGCACGTGGTGGCGGTCTCCAACTGCACCACCGGACTGATGCTGGTCCTCCAGGCCGCCGGCGTCGACGGCCACCGCCCGGTCGTCATGCCCGGGTTCACCTTCTCCGCCACCGCGCACGCCGCCCACTGGGCCGGCGGCACCCCGCTGTTCGCCGAGGCCCGCGAGCGGGACATCACCCTCGACCCCGAGGACGCCGCCGCCAAGCTGGCCTCCGCCGACCGCCCGGCCGCGCTGATGGCCACCCACGTCTACGGCACGCCCTGCCAGGTCGAACGCCTCCAGGAGGTCGCCGACGCCGCCGGGGTACCGCTGGTCTACGACTCCGCGCACGGCTTCGGCAGCCGCCGCAGGGGCGTGCCGATCGGCAACTTCGGCTACGCCGAGGTGTTCTCGATGAGCCCGACCAAGGTCGCGGTGGCCGGCGAGGGCGGTCTGGTCGCCACCCGCGACGCCGACCTCGCCCGCCGGCTGCGCACCGCCCGCGACTACGGCAACCCCGGCGACTACGACACCCTGTTCCCCGGCCTGAACGCGCGGATGAGCGAACTGCACGCCGCAGTCGGCCTCAACTGGATGGCCGGCCTGCCCGAGCGGGTGGCCCACCGCGGCGCGCTGGTGGCCGAGTTCGCCGCCGTCACGGCCGGGCTGCCCGGACTGCGCCTGGCCCTGCCGGAGGAGGGCGACATCTCCACCTTCAAGGACCTCACGCTCATCCTGGACGCCGCCGTCTTCGGCCTCGGCGCCCGCCAACTCGCCGACGCGCTGAGGGCGGAGGGCATCGACTCGCGCCGCTACTTCCACCCGCCGGTGCAGCGCCAGCGCGCCTACGCCCACCTGGGCCAGGCGGAGTCGCTGCCGCTCACCGACCGGCTCGCCGACTCGGTGCTCACCGTGCCGCTGTGGTCGCAGATGGACGCGGCCACCGTGCGCCGGATCGCCGGGGCGGTGACCCGGATCCAGCCGTACGCGGAGCGCCTGCGCAGCAGCTGACAGGGCCTCACCGGTCTGCGGTCCGTTACGCGGTTCGGGTGAACGCGGTTGGACCGCGGGCCCGTTCGGTCGGCAGGATGTCCGGCCGGGGCCCGTGGTCCCGACCCACCCTCCCCCGTACGGATTTGGAGTTCCCTGTGCTCAAGGGATTCCGCAGCTTCCTGCTGCGTGGAAACGTGGTCGACCTGGCGGTCGGCATCGTGATCGGCGCGGCCTTCACGGCCGTGGTCACCGGGTTCGTCACGGCGTTCCTCACCCCGCTGGTCGGGGTGGCGACGGGTGCGGTCGGCGACTTCACCGAGAAGACCTTCGCGGTGGCCGGCACCCGGTTCCCGTACGGGGTCTTCGTCAACGCGCTGATCGGTTTCGTGCTGGTCGCCGCGGTGATCTACTTCGTCGTGGTGCTGCCGGTCGGCAAGCTCCAGGCGAAGCTGGAGGGCGGCAAGCCGGCGCCGGCCGCCACGACGGAGTGCCCGGAGTGCCTGAGCAAGATCCCGGCCGCGGCGGTGCGCTGCTCGTTCTGCGCCTCCGAGGTGGCCGGCCGCCCGGGCTTCCCGGCCCAGCGCGGGCCGGTCGACCAGCCCGCCGAGGAGCGCGCCGAGCAGCCGGTCGCCCAGTCCGCCGAGCCGGTCGCCGTCCAGCCTGACGAGCAGTCCGCCGAGCAGACCACCGAACAGCCGGCCCCGGCACGCTGAGCGGATCTCACCCATCGGTCCCGTCCGGCACCTCGGCCCGCATCGGCAGACCTCGAACGAGCCTCAGCCGGTCTGCGCGGGGCCCATATCGGCCCTGACGGGGACTTTATTCCCGAAACATTCACGAGCCCTCGCCGCGCCCCCGGCGGGGGCTCGAATGCGCCGGTGTGCGCCCCGCCCGCAGAAGTTTCTTCGACGGTCCCCGAACCGTCCACCGGCCTGTCACCACACGGCCCTTCGGCGCCCCCGTCCGGACTCCGTTCGAACCCTCGGGCCCGCCGAACGGTGGCCGGAACTCGCCGCCAAAATGTCCGTTCTTCCTACTTTCGAAACCTTTGTTCGGGCGAAGCTTGTGTAAACACTCGAACTGCTCCGCCTCCCAGTCTCCTCAGTAGGCGCGTTGTGGGCTTACCGTATGCCCCATGACCTCGCCCCGCTCCTACGACGGAGTCGGCTACCCCTCTCCGTCCTTCTCCTCCGGCACGCCCATCTACGACAGCCTCGTCGCAGAACGCGGTGTCCCGCAGATCGCGCCCATCAACGTGCCGGCCGCCCTGCCGCCGGCCCTGTCGACCGGGTACGGATCCGGCCTGTCCGGCCCGTCCTACGAGAACAACCGGTACGGCACCGGTTACGACAGCCCCGGCAGCAACCTCCCCGCCCTGCCGCCCGCCCGCCTCGCCCTGGGCCCCGGCCCGAGCAGCGCGCCGTCCTCCGGCCCGGCCACCGCGTACATCCCGGCGCAGCCCGCGCCCGCCTACGCCGCCGCGCCGCAGCCGCCGGTCCCCGGCTACGGCGGCCCGCAGCCGTACCTGCCCGGCCAGCGCCCGCAGACCCCGGCCCCCGGCTTCACCCAGGCGGCCACCGGCGGGTACCAGCCGTCCGGCGGCCAGAGCTTCGGCGGCCAGAACACCTTCGTCGGCGGCCACGGCGGCCCGCAGACCTTCGGCGCCCAGCCGGTCGGCGGCCCCTCCGGTCCGCAGGCGATGGCCGGCCAGCCCCAGGGCCCGCAGTCCTTCGGCGGCCAGCCGGGCTTCGGCGGACAGGGCGCCCAGCCCGGCGGCTTCGGCGGCTCCGGCGGCTCCGGCGAGCAGTCCTTCGGCGGCGCCCAGCTGCGCCCGGCGGTCACCCCGGTCGCCCCGGTCCGCCCGATGCAGCCGCAGCGGCCCGGCCCGTACGGCGAGCCCGGCCAGTTCCAGCAGGGGGGCTACCAGCCGCAGGCCCAGAACTACTGAAGCCACCGCCTCCTCCGGGCCGGCCCCACCCGGCCCGGACCCGCACCACCTAGTCCCACCCGGCGCACCCACATCCGCCGGGCGTACGGAGAAACGGGTCATCCACGGACCGCCCGGAACGCCACCCCACTCGGCGTTCCGGGCGGTCCGTGCGCATCCGCGCGCATCCGCGCGCCTTCCGGACGGCCGTCCGGGCAGACGGGCGCCCGTCCGGGCAGCTCCCGGCACCTCCGGGCAGCCGAGGCCACGTCCCGCCGGAACCCGCGGTTCCGGACACCGACCGCGCCCGCCGACGGCCTGGCGGCGACTGGCAGGATGGGGGAATGCAGCTCACCGGACTCCACGTCTACCCCGTCAAGTCCATGTACCGCCTGAGCCCCGAGAGCGCCCGCGTCGAACCCTGGGGCCTGGCCGGCGACCGGCGCTGGATGCTCGCCGACGCCACCGGCCGGTTCGTCAGCCAGCGCGAGAACGCCGCCCTCGGCCAGGTCCGCGCCGAGCTCGCCCCCACCGGAGCGCTCGTGCTCACCGCCGCCGACGGCTCGCGGGCCGAGATCCCCGCCCCCGCCGCCGCGGTCGGCGACCCGCTCGCCGACGTCGAGGTCTGGGGCACCCGCTTCCGCGCCGCCGAGGCCGGCAAGGAGGCCCAGTCCTGGATCGCCGACCACATCGGCGACTACCGGCTGGTGCACCTGGACGACCCGCACGCCCGGCCGGTCGACCCGAAGTTCTCCTCCCCCGGCGACACCGTCTCGATGGCCGACGGCTTCCCGCTGCTGCTCACCACCACCGCCTCGCTCGCCGAGCTCAACGCGCTGATCTCCGCCGAGCACCCGGACGGCCACGAGGAACTGCCGATGGAGCGGTTCCGCCCCAACGTCGTCGTCTCCGGCGGCGAGCCCTGGGCGGAGGACGGCTGGCGGCGGATCCGGATCGGCGAGCTGACCTTCCGCGTGGTCAAGCCGTGCGGGCGCTGCGTGGTCACCACCACCGACCAGGAGAGCGGCGACCGGCGCGGCCCCGAGCCGCTGCGCGCCCTGGCCCGGCACCACCGGCTGCTGAAGAAGGCGGCGTTCGGACAGAACCTGATCCCCGAGCGCCCGGCCGGCGTCGAGGGCGACGTGCTCGGCACGCTGCGGCTGGGCGACCCGGTCGAGGTGCTGGAGGGCGGCGCGCACTGGCCGGCCGACGGCCTGGTCTGACGGCGGGCGCCCGCTCTCGCGCGGCCGCGTCCGCACCCGGTTCCGCCCGCTTCCGCGCCGGCGTCGGCACCCGCGTCCGCACCCGCGTCCCGGAACCGGACGTGTGCGGGCTCGTTGAAGCCGGTGCCGACGAGCGCGGTCGGCCGACGGCGGCCCCGGCCGCCCGACCCGCCCGGCCCGCGCGGCCGGAGCACCCGCGCGGGCGCGCTACGGTGGGCGGACGACCCGCGCACCCCGGTGCGCCGCGTCCGGGCGCGCCGCAGCGTCCGCGTGCGTCCGGTCCGCAGATCGCCGGCTCGATGAAGGTGGGGACGACAGACCGTCATGGCTGAGCACAGGGTCCGGGTCACCCAGGACAGCGCATCCCGCTGGCGGCGCCGCGCCGGCGAGTACGACACGCTCGCGGAGGCCCTGGCGGCCGCGGAACCCGGCGACACGGTGACCGTTCGACCGGGCACCTTCCGGGAGAACGTGGTCGTCGACAAGGCGGTGACGGTCGTCGCCGCCCAGGGCCCCGGCAGCGTCCGGATCGACCCGCCGGGCGGAGTGCCGCTCACCGTCACCGCCGCGGCGACCGTGCGCGACCTGGTGATCGAGGGCACCGACCGGTCCGCGCCGGCCGTCCTGGTCACCGGTGAGGAGGCGACCCCCGCGTTCACCGGCTGCCGGGTGGAGACCCACTCGGCCGCCGGGATCGAGGTGACCGACCGCGCCCGGCCGACCTTCAAGGGCTGCGTGGTGTCCAACCCGGACGGCCTCGGCCTGCGGCTGCGCGGCGCGGGCACCGCCGCCGCCTTCGAGGACTGCGAGGTCGCCGCCGCCGGCCAGGCCGGACTGGCGGTGCTCGGCGGTGCGGCCGCCGCGCTGGAGCGCTGCCGGGTCCACCACGCCGCCAGCGCGGGCGTGCTGCTCTCCGACCCCGGCAGCGCGGCCGAACTGACCGGCTGCGAGATCTACGAGATCCGCGGCAGCGGGGTGCAGGCCGAGGCCCAGGCGGGCGGGCGGCTGGTCGACTGCGACATCCACCGGGTCACCGGCAACGGGCTCACCCTGGACGGCGAGGCCGAGCTCGTGCTCACCGGCTGCCGGGTGCACGACGTACCGGAGAACGCCGCCGACCTGCGCGGCCGCTCCCGGCTCAGCCTCGCCCACTCCACCGTGCGGGACTTCGGGCGCGGGGCCCTCTCGGTCTGGGACCAGGGCACCGAGGCGAACGCCGAGTCCTGCCAGATCCACGGCTCGAACGGCGAGTACCCGGCGCTGTGGGTCAGCGACGGCGCCCGGCTCACGCTCACCGACTGCGCGCTGCACGACCTGCCGGACGCGCTGTTCGTCCTGGACCGCGACTCGGCGGCCGTCGCCGAGGGCTGCTCGTTCAGCCGGATCCGCAGCTCGGCGGTGTCGGTCAGCGGCGGTGCGACGGTGACGCTCACCGGCTGCCGGGTCCAGGAGGCGGGCACCGGGCTGTGGTTCCGCGACCACGGCAGCGGCGGTGTGCTGACCGGCTGCGAGATCTCCGACGTGGCGACCGGCGTGATCGTCACCAAGGGCGCCGACCCGGTGCTGCGGGACTGCACCGTCCGGGCCGGTTCGGACGCCGGCGTCTACGTCTCGGCCCAGGGGCGCGGCACCTTCGAGGACTGCCGGGTCTCGCACGGCAAGGGCTTCGGCTTCCACATCATCGACGGCTGCCGCACGGTGCTCACCCGGTGCCGGGCCGAGCAGAACGAGCGGGCCGGCTTCGAGTTCTCCGAGCCCGGACCGGTGGTCGAGGGCTGCACCTCGGACGACGTGCCGGCGGCGTCGGCCGCGGCCGCCGAGATCCCCACCCCGCGCACCCAGCTCACCGCCGCCCCCGCACCCCTGGCGGCCGCCGCGCCCGCCCCGCCCGCCGCTTCGGCGATCGGGCCGATCCCGGACTGCCGGCCCGCCGACGAGGCACTGGCCGAACTCGACGGGCTGGTGGGCCTGGCCACCGTCAAGCAGGAGGTGCGGACGCTGATCGACCTCATCTCGGTCGGGCGTCGGCGTCGGCAGGCCGGGCTCAAGGCGCCCTCGCTCCGCCGCCACCTGGTCTTCACCGGCGCCCCCGGCACCGGCAAGACCACCGTGGCGCGGCTGTACGGCGAGATCCTGGCCTCGCTCGGGGTGCTGCAGCGCGGCCACCTGGTCGAGGTGGCCCGGGTGGACCTGGTCGGCGAGCACATCGGCTCCACCGCGATCCGCACCGCCGCCGCCTTCGACCGGGCTCGCGGCGGCGTCCTGTTCATCGACGAGGCGTACACGCTGGCGCCGGAGGACGGCGCCCGCGACTTCGGGCGGGAGGCGATCGACACGCTGGTGAAGCTGATGGAGGACCACCGGGACGAGGTGGTGGTCATCGTGGCCGGCTACACCGTCGAGATGGAACGCTTCCTCTCCGCCAACCCCGGTGTCTCCTCACGGTTCTCGCGCACCATCACCTTCCCCGACTACTCGGCCGAGGAGTTGCTGGAGATCGCCCGCGCCCAGTGCGCCGAGCACGAGTACGCGCTCGCCGACGCCACCGAGCACGCCCTGCTCGACCACTTCGCCGGCATCGAGCGCGGCCCCAACTTCGGCAACGGCCGCACCGCCCGGCAGGTCTTCGAGACCATGGTCGAGCGGCACGCCATGCGGATCGCCCAGCTCCCCGACGCGTCCACCGAGGACCTCCAGCTCCTCGTCCCCGCCGACCTCCCGGCCCCCCGCCTGCCGTAGGCCCGCCCGCCGCGGCCCGGGAACTTCCGGGCGCCGAAGGACCGTTGGACCCGCCATGAGCACCCTCCTCACCGGCGCGGCCGGTGGCCTGCTCCTCCCGGCCCTCCTCGTCGCGCTCTTCTTCCTCGGCGCGGCCGGGCGGTTGCTGTTCACCCGAAGGGGCGAGCGCGGACCCGCGGACGGTGGGCGCGGCGTGGGCGCGGCAGCCACCGAGGAACTGCACGCGCTGCTCTATCCGGGCAAGCGGGCACAGCTGGAGCAGCGGCGGGTCGAGCTGGTGCTCCGCGACGACGAGCACGACGGGGCGCCGCGCCGGACCGGGATCGACCCGGCGGGTGGCCGGGTGGTGATCCGGTCCGGCGCCCGCCCGTCGTAGCGGGGGTGCCGAGCGTGGCGGTGGGGCCGGGCCCGGCAGCGGCGCCGGGCGTGGCGGCGGGGCCGGTCAGACGTGTTCGCCGGCGAGCATCAGGGAGATCAGGAGGTCCAGGCGGTCCTCGGCGAGTTCGGGGCGCAGGCGGCCGCTGCGGGTGAGGGTGACCAGGCCGTGCAGGGCGGTCCAGACCACCTCGGTGAAGGTGTCCGGGTCGTGGGGGCCGGACACCTCGGCGACCGGGGCGGCCAGGGCGGCGAAGGCCTCCTTGAGCGGGGCGGGGGCCTCGGGCCGGCCGAAGGGGAGGCCGGTGGCGAGGGTGAACATGGCGTCGTAGAGGGCGGGGTAGGTCGCCGCGAACCTCGCGTAGGCGCCGACGACGGCAGTGAACGCCTCGACCGGTCCTTCGGCGTTGCGGGGCGCCTCCCGCAGTTCCCCGGCGAGTTCCTCGAAGCCCTCCACGGCGACGGCCGCGACGATGGCGTCCCGGTTGGCGAAGTGGCTGTAGAGGACGGGCTGGCTGTACTCGATCAGCGCGGCGAGCCGGCGGACCGTCACCGCCTCCCAGCCTTCGTCCTCGGCGAGGTCGCGGGCGGTCCTGATGATCAGTTGATGCCGTTCGGCGCGTTCGCGCTCGCGGCGGGCGTGGACTGTCACGCCAAATATCCTAGCAGTGCTAGATATTCGAGCGACGCTCGCACTGATGTTCCATCAGCCTTCTAGTGCCACTAGAACTTCTAGCGACCAATATGGAATTGAGGGGGAATCATCATGTCCGGCACCGGCACCGGCACCGGCACCGCCGCCCCGAACACCGCCACAGCCGCCGCCGGCACCCCCCGCGAGCGCGTCGCCACCGTCCGCGCCGTGCTGCTCGCGTTCGGCATCCACGGCGCCACGGCGGTGGCGGTCGCGGCGACCGGCGCCCTGTTCCTCACCGAGCGCCGGACCGCCTCCTCCTGACCCCGGAACCGGACGGCCCGCCGGCCCGCCGACTCGTCAGCCCGCCCAGGCACCGCCGGCCAGGAAGGACTCCAGGCCGGCCAGGTAAGGCACGATGTCGATCCGCTCGCCCGCCAGCCACTCGTCCGAGTAGTACTTGTCGAGGTAGCGGTCACCCGGGTCGCAGATCAGGGTGACCACGCTGCCGCGCTCCCCCGCCGCCCGCATCTGCGCGACGATCCGCAGCGCGCTCCACAGCCCGGTCCCGGTGGACGCGCCCGCCTTCCGGCCGAGCACCCGGTCCAGCACCCGCACGGCGGCGACCGAGGCGGCGTCCGGGACCTTCATCATCCGGTCGATCGCCCCGGGCACGAAGCTCGGCTCCATCCGGGGACGGCCGATCCCCTCGATCCGCGAACCGCGGTCGCACACCGCGTCCGGGTCGTCGTGCACCCAGCCGTCGAAGAAACAGGAGTTCTCCGGGTCGGCGACGCAGATCCGGGTGTCGTACTGCATGTAGTGGACGTACCGGGCGATGGTCGCCGAGGTGCCGCCGGTCCCGGCGGTGGCCACGATCCAGGCCGGCTCGGGGTGCGGTTCGAGGCGCAGCTGGGCGAAGACCGACTCGGCGATGTTGTTGTTGCCCCGCCAGTCGGTGGCCCGCTCGGCGTAGGTGAACTGGTCCATGTAGTGGCCGCCGGTCTCCTCGGCGAGCCGGGCCGAGGCCTCGTACACCTCGTCCGGCCGGTCCACCAGGTGGCACTCGCCGCCGTGGAACTCGATCAGGTCGATCTTGGCCTGGCTGGTGGACTTGGCCATCACGGCGATGAACGGCACCCCGATCAGCTGGGCGAAGTAGGCCTCGGAGACGGCCGTGGAGCCGCTGGACGCCTCGATGACCGGTTTGCCGGGGCGGATCCAACCGTTGCAGAGCCCGTAGAGGAACAGCGAGCGGGCCAGCCGGTGCTTGAGCGAGCCGGTGGGGTGGGTGGACTCGTCCTTGAGGTAGAGGTCGATGCCCCACTCCGCCGGGAGCGGGAAGCGCAGCAGGTGGGTGTCGGCCGAGCGGTTGGCGTCGGCCTGGACCTTGCGGACCGCGTCCTTGAGCCAGCGCCGGTACTCCGGGTCGGAGCGGTCCGCGTCGACGGTCGGTTCCATGCCCGGCTCCACGCTCTGTCCCACGGTCGGTTCGGTCCCCATGCCACTCTCCTCGTGCGAGTCCCCCTGGAAGCCCCCCTCCAATGCTCACTACGAGTGTACGGGTGTCACGATAAGTAACATTATCTGAAGCTCTAGGCTCCGCTTATCGCCCCGCTGCGCACCCACTGCACCTCCGCTACTGCCCCGCTACCGCCCCGCCCACCCCGCGGCCACCGACTGCGGGTCGGCCAGGTACGGCAGCCAGCCCAGCTCGGCCGCCCCGGCGAGCGCGCTGTGCTCCAGCTCCGCGCCGACGATCGGAACCCGCCCGCTGCGCCCCCACAGGCTGCGCTCGGCGACGACCGCGCGCAGCCGGTCCGGCGCGGCCTCCAGCAGGTCCAGGTGCAGCCCGCTGAGCACCACCCGGTCCGGGTTGAGGATGTTGGCGACCCCGGCCAGGCCGAGGCCGAGCCGGTCGATGACGTGCTCGACGGCCACCCGGGCCCGCTCGTCGGTGGCGGCGGCCCGGCAGAGCTCGCCGGCCTGGTCGAGCAGCGGCCGGTCCGGGTCCGGGGTCAGTCCGGCGGCGGCGAACAGCGCGTCCGGATCGGTCTCCGAGTTGAGGCAGCCGCGGTTGCCGCAGCCGCAGGGCCGGCCCTGCGGGTCGACCGTCAGGTGGCCGACCTCCAGGGCGAGTCCGGCGCTGCCGGTGTGCAGCCGCCCGTCGATCACCAGCGCCCCGCCGACGCCGCGATGGCCGGAGGTGACCAGCAGCAGGTGCCGCGCACCGCGACCGGCGCCGTGCCGGTACTCGGCGAGCGCGGCCAGGTTGGCGTCGTTGGCGATCGCGGTGGGCAGCGGGTCGAGCGCGTGCGGCCCGTGGTCGGCGCGACCCACCTCCACGTCGTAGAGGTCGGCGACGGGCGTGCCGCTGGGCCAGGCGAAGTGCAGCGCGGCCAGCGCGGTGCCGTCCGGCTCGGTGACCGGGTTGGGCAGCGCGAGCGCCGCGCCGAGGCAGCGCCGCTCGGTGCCGCGGGCGAGTTCGGCGCCCGCCTGGGCGACGGCGCGCAGCATCCGCACCGGGTCGGTGGCGGCGGGCAGCGGCAGGTGGACCGGCGGGTCGAGCAGGCCGCCGAGGCCGGCCAGGGTGACGCTCAGGCCGTCGGCGTGGATCTGCCCGGCGACCACCACCGGACCGGCGGGGTCGATGGCGAGCCGGTGCGAGGGGCGCCCGCGGCCGCCGCCGGCCGGGCGGGAGTCGACCGTGATCAGGCCGAGCGCCTCCAGTTCGGCGGTGACGGCGCCGGCGGTGGCCCGGGTGACGTCGAGCGCGCGGGTGAGCGCCGAGCGGGTCGGGGTCTGGCCGGTGTGGATCAGCTGCAGCGCGGGGCCGAGCAGCGTCCGCCCCCGGTCGGGCGCCGAGCGGCGGTGGGCGTCGCGCTGCGCGTCGTGGTCGGCCCCGGTCCCGGGCTTCGGGCTTGAAGGTGAGAGCTGCACGGACCTATTGTTACTTTGTGCCGCTCCGAAACAAAATCCGTCCCGCCGGCCCCACCGGCCGAGCATCCTCCCAGTCTCGCAGCATCGCGGCGAAATCCCCCAGCCCGTCCGCGCACTCCCTTGCCTCCTGGGGCACCGCCCGGCTCGCCCTCACCGCCTTCTTCGCCGTCGACGGCCTGCTCTTCGCCGCCTGGGTGGTGCGCATCCCGGACGTCCGCAGCCAGGTCAGCGCCTCGCACAGCACCCTCGGACTGGCCCTGCTCTGCGTCTCGGCGGGCGCCGTCGCCACCATGCCGGTCGTCGGCCGGCTCTGCCTGCGCCACGGTTCCCGGCCGGTCACCGTCGCCTCGCTCGCCCTGCTCGCGCTCTCCGTCCCGCTGCCCGCGCACACCCACTCGGTGGCCGCGCTCGGCGGCGTCCTGCTGCTCTTCGGCGCCGGCTACGGCGGGGCCAACGTGGCCATGAACAGCGCCGCCGTCGAGATCGTCGGCGAACTCGGCCGCCCGGTCATGCCCAGTTTCCACGCCGGGTACAGCCTCGGCGGCCTGCTCGGGGCGGGCGTCGGCGGCCTGCTCGCCGGCCCGCTCTCGGCCGCGCAGTGGCTCGCGCTGGCCGGACTCGCCGGACTCCTGGTCACCGTGGCCGCGGGCGTCGCGCTGCTGCGCAGCCCTGCGCCGCGACCGCTCGCCACCACCCCGACACCCCCGTCCTCCCCTTCACCCTCCACGCCCGCCGCGCCCGCCGCCGGCCGGATGCTGGTCCTGCTGCTCGGCCTCACCGCCCTGTGCACCGCGTACGGCGAGGGCGCCGTCGCCGACTGGACCACCCTGCACCTCACCGACGACGTCCACGCCGGCGCCCGGGTGGCCGCCGCCGGCTACGCGGCCTACGCGCTCGCCATGACCACCGGGCGGGTCGGCGGCACCTGGCTCTCGCTGCGCCTGGGCCAGCACCGGGTGATGGTCCTCGGGGGTCTCACCGCGGCGGCCGGGATGCTGCTGGCGGCGCTCGCGCCCCTGGTGCCGTTGGCCGTGGCCGGGTTCGTCCTGGTCGGGCTCGGCCTGGCCAACATCTTCCCGCTCGCCATCGCCCAGGCCGGTGCCGCCGGCGGTCCGCAGGCCGTCGCCCTCGCCTCGACGCTCGGCTACGCCGGCATGCTGATCGGCCCACCGGTGATCGGCTTCCTCGCCGACGCGACCAGCCTGCCGCTCGCCCTGACCACCGTCGCCGCCACCGCGACCGTCGCCGCCGTCCTGCCCCTGACCGCCCGCCGCCGCCCCCGCTGAACCGTCACCCCGCCCCCACCGGCCGTCGTGCGAGGATCACGCCATGACGAACACCACGGCTCCGGTCCGGTTCCTGCGTGCGGCCGAGCGGCCGGCCACGGCGTGGCGCAACGGGGGCGGGGTGACCAGGGTGGTCGCCGGGGAGCCCGCGGCCGGCGGGCCGGACGACTTCCGGTGGCGGGTCAGCCTCGCCGACGTCGCCACCGCCGGGCCGTTCTCCGCGTTCCCCGGCGTCGACCGGGTGATCACCGTGGTCGAGGGCCCTGGCATGGCGCTGACCGTCGACGGCGTCGAGCACCTCGTCGACGCGCCGTTCCGCCCGTTCGCCTTCTCCGGCGACTCGGCCACCGACTGCCGGCTGCTCGGCGGCCCGCTCGTCGACTTCAACGTGATGACCCGTCGCGGCCACGCCACCGCCGACCTCGTCCTCACCGAGCGGCCCGGCCCGATCGTCGTCCCGGCGGACGCCACCGTGCTGCTGGTCTGCCTCTCCGGCACCGCGACCCTCGACGGCACCGCCCTCGCCCGCTACGACGCCGCCCTCCTCACCGCCCCGGCCACCCACACCCTGATCCCCGACGGCACCACGGCCGCCCTCACCTTCCGCAGCCCGACGCGGGGCTGACGGCAGCCGCACCCGGTCGCCCGAACAGGCGCCCGGCCGAGCCCGACCAGGTCGAACCCGGCCACGGCCGGCGGCACCCGCGAGCGCCGCCGGCAGCATCCGGGTCCCGAGCCCGGACTCCGGGCCCGGGCCCCGGTCAGGCCTCCGACTCGTCCGGCAGCCGCAGGTCCCACCCGCCCAGCGCCCGCAGCTGCGCGGCCGTCACGTCGTCCGGCAGCGGCCGCGGCGGCTCGGTGCGGAACGGCGGCTGCCAGCCCTCCTCCGCCGTCCACCGGCGCACCGCCTTGGCCGGGGCGCCCGCGACCACCGTGTGGTCGGGCACCTCGCCGCGCACCACCGAGCCGGCCGCGACGACCACGTTGCGGCCCAGCCGGGCGCCGGGCAGGATCACCGCGCCGGTGCCGATCCAGCTGCCGGAGCCGATCTCCACCGGCTCGTTGCGCGGCCACTGCTTGCCGATCGGCAGGTCGGTGGCCCGGTACTCGTGCGCCTGGTCGGATATGTAGACGCCGGGGCCGGTCCACACGTCGTCGCCGAGCACGATCGACTGGTGGCCGACGATGTGGCTGTCCCGGCCGATCACGCAGCCGCCGCCGATCCGCACGATCGGATCGGGGCCGAGGTCCAGGCCGGGCAGGAAGCCCGCGCTGATGGTCACCCGTTCGCCGATGATCGAGAACGGTCCGATGGTGATCCACTGCTCGTTGAAGACCGCGCCGAGCGGGAAGGTCAGCTTCGTCCCCGCGCCCAGCTCGCCGAACCGGTACGGCCCGGGGTTCTCGCTGGACACCGCGCCCGCCCGCTGCACCCACTGCCAGCCCCGGTGGACGAGCCGGCCCGTGGCGCGCCGGCCGCCGGCGCGGGCGGCGCTGAACAGGGAACGCGTGATCGACATGCGCTCACGTTACCGGCCCGTAGGGTCCGCCCGGCGACAGGGCGGCCAAGGTCACACACCCCCGCCGCGACCGCCCCGGGGGGCCGTCGACCGGATGCGGCACCCTTCCCGATACCTCGAAAACCTGTTCGGAAGGCGATGTCCGAAGACCGCCACTGCTGACAGACTCAAAGGCATGGAGATCACCGCGCACCTCGACGTCCTGCGCCGCGAGGGCACCCTGCTCGCTGACGCCGCCGCCCGCACCGACCTCACCGCCCCCGTCCCGACCTGCCCGCAGTGGCGGCTGCGCGACCTCGTCCTGCACACCGGACAGGTGCACCGCTGGGCGACGGCCACCGTCCGGGACCGGCTGCCCGCCCCGATGGACGCCGAGCGCCAGCAGGCCGTCTGGGGGCCGGAGCCGGACGACGCCGACCTGGTCGAGTGGTTCCGCACCGGCCACGCCGCGCTGGTCGACGCGCTCACCGCCGCCCCGGCCGACCTGGACTGCTGGAGCTTCCTCCCGGGGGCCGACCCGCTCGCGTTCTGGGCCCGCCGCCAGGCGCACGAGACGGCCGTGCACCGGATCGACGCCGACGCGGCAGCCGGCACCGAGGGCCCGCACACCGACCCGGAGTTCTCCCAGGACGGCATCGACGAACTGCTGGTCGGCTTCCTGAGCCTCCCCCGCTCCAAGGTCCGCGGCGAACGGCCGCGGACGCTGCGGATCAGCGCGAGCGACGGCCCCGGCCGCTGGCTGCTGACCATCGGTCCGGAGCCGCTCACCGTCGAGCGGGCCGAGCGCGCCGAGCAGGCCGAGCGCCCGGCCGACCTGACGCTCACCGGCCCGGCCCGCGACCTCTACCTGCTGCTCTGGAACCGCCTGCCGGCCGGCACCGGGCGGGTGGTCAGCACCGGGGACGAGACCCTGCTCGACCTGTGGCGCGCGACCGCGACCATCGGCTGACGCCCCCGGGTGCCCTCCGGCGCCCGGCGAGCCCGCGGGGCGCGTCAGCGCACCCAGCGCGCCGGGCGCTTCTCGAGGAACGAGCGCATGCCCTCCTGCGCCTCCTCCGAGCCGAACAGCCGCGCCGACAGCTCCACCAGCTCGTCGGCGTCCCGCTCGAAGGAGCGCACCACCTCGGCGTTGGCGAGCCGCTTGGACTGCGCGAGACCCTGCGGCGAACCCAGCCGCAGGGCGTCCAGCAGGCCCTTGAGCGCGACCTCGGCCGCCTCCGGCGCGTCGACGGCCTGGGTGATCAGGCCGATCCGGGCGGCCTCGGCGGCGTCGAAGACCTCGCCGGTCAGGTAGTAGCGGGAGGCCGCGCGCGGGTCCAGCTTGGGGCGCAGCGGCAGCGAGATGACGGCCGGCGCGAGCCCGAGCCGGACCTCGGTGAAGGCGAAGGTGGCGGCCGGTCCGGCAAGCGCGAGGTCGGCGGCGCCGAGCAGTCCGAGCCCGCCGGCCCGGGCGTGTCCATCGATCACGGCGATGACGGGCTTGGCGCAGTCGACGATGGCCCGCTGGAGGTCGACCAGCCCGCGCGGTCCGACCGTCGGGTCGGCGCCGGTCGCCTCCGAGAGGTCCGCCCCGGCGCAGAACACCTTGCCCGTGTGGGTCAGCACGACCGCGCGCACCTCCGGGTCGGCCGCCGCCGCGGCGAGGCCGGCGGTCAGCTCGGCCATCAGCCGGGTGGAGAGCGCGTTGCGGTTGTGCGGCGAGTCGAGCGTCAGGGTGGTGACGGCGTCCTCGGTGGTGACGCGGACGAGGGGCGCTTCGCTGGTCATCGGTGCGGTCCTGCTTTCCGGCTGAGGGTGGGTCGGAACGGACGGCCCGCCTCCGGTGAACCCACGGGCGCGCCCGGACGACTCTGACATGCCCGCCCGTCCCCCGGCCAGCCCCCTCGGACCGCCGCCGCGGATCAGAGCCGTGAGGTGTCGAGGTCGAGGCCGAACGGCTCCGGCAGCGTGAGGGGTGCCCCGAACGGGTGCGGCCCGTCCTCGACGGCGCAGCCGAGCCGACCGGGCCCGCTGAACGGCGTGCAGGTGCGGGCCTGGCGGTCGGCCAGGAGGTGGAGCGGCGCCCCGTACTGGCCGTAGCGGCGGCGCTTGGCCTTCGGTGTGACGGCTCCCCCGATGATCTCGGTGCGGGCCGTGTCCACGAATCGTTCGCCTCCTGGCGGGACGCTCTCGTGACCGCAGGTACGGGGTCGGCGTACCGACGGTAAACGCCTGGTGTGGTGAGCGGGTGTCGGCCACGATGGGCGCATGACCATGGAATCGCAGCGGAGAGCCGCGGCTCTCACCCACATCGCCGAGCCGTCCGGGGTCGCTCCCGGGACGGGGTACACGCAGGTCGTCAGCGGCAGTGGGCGGCTGGTGGCCGTGTCGGGGCAGGTCGCGTTCGACGAGGAGCGGCGGCTGGTCGGGGAGGGGGACCCGAAGGCGCAGGCGCGGCAGGTGTTCGAGAACCTGCGGCGCTGTCTGGCGGCGGCGGGGGCGGACTTCTCGCACGTCGTCAAGCTGACGTACTTCGTCACCGACATGGCGTACATGCCCGCCATCCGGGAGGCCCGCAACGAGGCGCTGGGCGACCTGCCGCTGCCGGCCTCGTCCGCGGTGCAGGTCGCGGCGCTGTTCCTGCCGGAGGTGCTGATGGAGATCGAGGCCTTCGCGGTGGTCCCGGAGTAGCCCCTCGGACCCCTCTGACCCCTCAAACCCTCAGACCTCTCAACCCTCTCAGACCCCTCGGACCGCGTCCCGTCGTCCGGCCCAGCGGACGGCGGGGCCCATCGCGAGGCCGGCGGCGGCGAGCAGGGCGCCGAGGGCGGCCCAGCCGGTCAGGCCGTGGCCGATGACGGCGGTCGAGACGACGGCCGGTCCGATCATCAGGGCGGCCGCGTTGCCCGCGTTGAAGACGCCCTGGTAGGCGCCGTGGGCCCGTTCGCCGGCCAGGTCGTAGCTGAGCGCCCAGGTGCCGGCCTGGCCGAGCACCTCGCCGGCCGCCTGGAGGGCGACGCCGGTGAGCACCACCACGGCGGCGAGCGCGGCGGGTGCTCCGTGGGCGAGGGCGATCACCAGGCAGGAGGCGGCCAGGATCAGCCCGGCCCGGCCGCATGCCCGGGCGGCGGCGGCCGGGTGCTCGGTGCCGCGGGTGGCGCGGACCTGGAAGGCGATGACCAGCACGGTGTTGACGACCAGGGTGGCGGCCACGGTGATCCGCGGCGCGTCGGTGTGCTGGACGATCCACAGCGGCACGCCGACCTCCAGCATCGCGAACTGCAGGCCGAGCACCGCGCTGAGCGCGGTCACCACCAGGAACGGCCCGTCCCGCAGCGCCGGGTTGCGTTCGCGGACCGGCCGCCGCTCCGTCTCCCGCCCGCCCCGCCCGCCCCGCGGGCCCGCCGCGCCCGCGCCGGGCATCGGCAGCCGGTGGAACATCACGGCGACCGCCAGGTACGAGGCCGCGTCGGCCAGGATCGCCGTCAGGTAGCCGGTGCGCGAGTCCACCTGGAGGGCGATCGCGCCGACGCCGGTGCCGAGGCAGATCCCGACGTTGGTCACCACCCGCAGATAGGCCCGGCCCGCCACCCGCTTGTCGGCGGGCAGCACTTCGGCGTAGAGGGCGTTGCGCACGGCGGCCGCGCCCCGGTCGGCGGCGGCGACCAGGCAGGCGAGCGCCACGAACGCGGGGTAGCCGCCGACCGCGGTATAGCCGGCGGTGCCGAGGCCGGTGAGCGCGACCAGCGTCACCAGGACCGGCCGGCTCCCCCAGCGGTCGGCGGCCCGCCCGGCGGGGACGCTCGCGAGGACGCCGCACAGTCCGGCGGCGGCGAGCGCGAGGCCGAGCCGGCCGGCGCTCAGGCCGAGGTAGCGGGTGAAGAACAGCACGCCGACGGAGAGCGAGAGGCCGCTGCCGAGGGTGTTGAGCAGGGTGATCCGGGCGAGCCGGCGCACCGTCGGGTCGGGGTGCAGCAGCCGGGAGGCCCCGGTCGCGGGCAGGGCGGGGTCGGGTACGGAACTCGGTACGGGGCCGGCTGCCGGGCTCGGTGCGGCGTTCGCCGCCGGTGGGGTGGTCATGCCCACGATCCCACCCCGGCGCCGCCGCCCGGCCGTACTGATTTAGGCTCTGTCTGAAACCTCCGGGGGGCGGCGTGCACCTGTTCAGACTCGGCCTGGCCGACCTGGCCACCACCTGGTTCGCCTGCTCGCCGATCCAGGAGGCCGCGCTCAGCCTGCGGATGTGGACCCATCCGGGCGTCTACCCCCTGCAGTCCGCCGCCTTCGGGCGGCTGCGGCCGGCCTTCGAGCGGCTGGACTCCTCGCTGCTGCTCTCGCTGGTCGCCGCCAACCGCTGGATCCCGGACTTCCTGACGCCCCGCCCGGCCGTCCCGTGGCCGGACTTCCGCTCCGAGCTGGCCGCCGTCCGGGCGCTGCCGCCCGAGCAGCTGCGCGCGGAGCTGGAGCAGACGTTCCTGCCGCACCACCAGCCGCTGCCGGCTCCGCTGGCGGCGGGGCTGGCCGATCCGGCCCGGCTGCTGGCGCGGATCGCCGACGCGCTGGAGGAGTACTGGGAGCGCTGTCTGGCGCCCGCGTGGTGGCCGCAGGCGCGGGCGGTGCTGGAGGCGGACCTGGTCTACCGGTCCCGGGTGCTGGCCCAGCAGGGCGCGGCGGCGCTGTTCGCCGACCTCGACCACCGGTTGAGCTGGGCGGACGGGGTGCTGTCGGTCGACCGCCGCTGGAAGGACCTGGACGGCGAGATCACGGCGGACGGGCGGGGGCTGGTCCTGGTGCCGACCTTCTTCGCCCGTGGCGCGGTCACGATGATCGGCAACGACCGTCCGCCGCAGATCAGTTATCCGGCTCGCGGGCAGGCGGGGATGGCCGGTCCGCGGCCGCCGACACCCCCGCGCGCGCTGGAGCTGCTGCTGGGCGCGCCGAAGGCGCGGCTGCTGGCGCTGCTGGCCGAACCGGCGTCCACCACCGACCTGGCCTACCGGCTGGGCGTCACGCCGGGCGCGGTCAGCCAGCACCTGGCGGTGCTGCACGCGACCGGCCTGGTGACCCGGGCGCGGCACGGGCGTTCGGTGCTGTACCGGCGCAGCGCGCTGGGCGACGAGCTGTCCGGCCCGGCCCGCCCCGGCGGGTGAGCATCCCGCCCGCCCCTGCGGGTGCGCGTCGCGCCCGTCGCGGCGGGTGACGATCCGGGCCGCCGCCGATTTCCCGCCAACCGGCCAGTGGTACAGACCTGTTGACGCATTGGTCTGTACCTCCTACAGTGCCCATGCCCCCGTCTCCCCACGGCGCGGGCATCGAACGCTCCCCGCACCACGTACGGTTCTGCGCCACCCTGTCCAACCCCCACAGTCGCAGGGAGAACCATGTCCGTTCGAACCCGGACGCGTCGAACGCGCCACCGAGTGCTCGCGCTGCTCTCCGTCCTGCTCCTCCCACTGGCCGCGATCACCGCCCTGGCCACCCCCGCCACCGCGGCCGGCAAGCTCACCGCCGCCTTCACCAGCGAGAACAACGGCTCCTGGTGGAAGGGCACCTACATCGTCAAGAACGACAACACCACCGCCGTCAACGGCTGGACCCTGGAGTTCGACCTCCCGGCCGGCGTGACCATCCAGAACAGCTACAACGGCACCGCGACGGTCAACGGCAGCCACGTCACCGCCGTCGCCGCGTTCTACAACGCCAACGTCCCCGCGGGGAAGACGACCGAGCCGTACAGCTTCTGGTTCGTCGCCAACGGCCCGGTCGGCACCCCGACCGGATGCCGGATCAACGGCGACAAGTGCGACGGCAGTTCGGACGTCCTGCCGTCCGCCCCGGGCACCCCGACGGTGACCGACGCGACGGCCCACACGCTCGCCCTGAAGTGGCCCGCCGCGACCGGCGGCGACTTCCCGGTCGCCTCCTACGACGTGCTGAACGGCAGCACCGTGGTCGGCAGCAGCACCACCACCGACACGGTGGTCACCGGGCTGACCCCGGCGACCAGCTACACCCTGACCGTCCGCGCCAAGGACACCCGCGGCAACCTCGGTCCGGCGAGCGCGTCGGTCACCGCCTCCACCTTCGACCCGTCCACCGACCAGGTGCCGCCCACCGCGCCCACCAGCCTCCGCACCACCGCGGTGGGTTCGAGCGACGTCACGCTGGCCTGGAACGCCGCCACCGACAACCTGAAGGTCGCCGCGTACGACGTCTACCAGGACGGCACGCTGGTGCGCACGGTGACCGGCTCCACCCTGACCGCCACCGTCAGCAGCCTCTCCCCGTCCACCTCCTACACGTTCACCGTCAAGGCCCGCGACGGCGCCGACAACGCCTCCCCCGCCTCCACCCCGCTGAAGGTCACCACCTCCGACCTGGTCGGCGCCGGCAAGTACGCCCGGGTCGGCTACTTCACCCAGTGGGGCATCTACGGGCGCCAGTACTTCGTGAAGAACCTCGACACCTCGGGCAGCGCCGCCAAGCTCGACGTCATCAACTACGCCTTCGAGAACATCGACCCGGTCAACCTCACCTGCCTGGCGGGCGTCACCAAGGGCACCACGTCCAACCCGCAGGACCCCGACCAGGGCACCGGCGCGGGTGACGCCGACGCCGACTACGCCCGCCCGATGAGCGCCGCCCAGTCGGTCGACGGCGTGGCCGACGACGGCTGGGGCAAGCTGCGCGGCAACTTCAACCAGCTGAAGAAGCTCAAGGCCAAGTACCCGAACCTGAAGGTCGTCGCCTCGCTCGGCGGCTGGACCTTCTCCAAGTACTTCTCCGACGTGGCGGCCACCGACGCGTCCCGGCAGAAGTTCGTCAAGTCCTGCCTCGACATCTGGATCAAGGGCAACCTGCCGGCCTACAACGGCGCGGGCGGCGACGGCGTCGCGGCCGGCATCTTCGACGGCATCGACATCGACTGGGAGTGGCCCGGCTCGCCCGACGGCCACGCCGGCAACCACTACAGCGCCAACGACAAGGACAACCTGACCGCGCTGCTCGCCGAGTTCCGCAAGCAGCTGGACGCGCTCGGCGGCTCGCACAAGCTGCTGACCGCCTTCACCCCGGCCGACCCGGTCAAGATCAACCAGGGCTGGGACCTCTCGAAGATCTTCAACTACCTGGACATCGCCAACATCCAGGGCTACGACTTCCACGGCGCCGGCAGCGACAACTCGTGGGAGCCCAACCGCACCGGCCACCAGGGCAACCTCTACGTGGACGCCCAGGACCCGTACACCACCCACTTCAGCGTCGAGGGGGCCGTCAAGCCCTACCTGGACGCCGGGGTCAACCCGCGCAAGCTCACCATCGGCCTGGCCTTCTACGGCCGCGGCTGGCAGGGCGTGGCGGACGGCGGCGTCAAGGGCGAGTGGCAGAGCGCGACCGGCGCGGCCCCCGGCCAGTTCGCCGAGGAGGCCGGCACCCGCGGGTACAACAACCTGATCACCACCTTCCCCAGCCTCTCCGTCTACCACGACGAACAGTCGGTGGCCACCTACGGCTACACCGGCGCGGGCGGGCAGTGGTGGACCTTCGACGACGCCTGGTCGATCGGCAAGAAGACGGCCTGGCTGAAGTCCAAGGGCCTGCTCGGCGCGATGATCTGGGACATGACCGGTGACACCCCGGGCGGCACCCTGATCAACGCCGTCGACGGCGGCCTCAAGTAGCACCCGCACCGCGCGCACGCCGGGTCCGGCGGGGTACCGGCCCCGCCGGACCCGGCGTCACGTCATGCGCCGCCGGTCCGGTCCCCGCCGGCTCAGCGCGAGGCGAGGGCGGCCAGCCGGCGGGCCGAGCGGTACTGCCGCAGCACCTGGGCGAAGGTCAGGTGCCCCTGGGTGGTGCGGGCGAACGCCCGCCAGGCCGGGTCGACCAGGCAGACCGCCGCGTGGAACAGGTACGGCCTGCGCTCGAACGCGTTCAGCATCTGCTTGCCGGCCCGCATCTCCACCCCCAGGCCGGCCTTGATCGCGAAGGCGTAGTTCAGCGCCTCGCGCCGGACCTGCGCCGCCGTGCCCGCCTCGGCCACCTTGACCGCCCACTCGCCGGCCAGCCGGCCCGAGCGCAGCGCGTAGGAGATGCCCTCACGGGTCCACGGCTCCAGCAGCCCGGCCGCGTCGCCGGCCACCAGGACCCGGCCGCGCGACAGCGGCGAGTCCTCGGCCCGGCAGCGGGTCAGGTGCCCGGACTCCACGCTCGGCGGGAAGCCGGACAGGCCCAGCCGTCGGATGTAGTCGGCCAGGTACTGCTTGGTCCGCTCGCCGTCGCCGCGCGCCGAGATCACCCCGACGGTCAGGCTGGCGGACTCGGTCTTCGGGAACACCCAGCCGTAACTGCCGGGCAGCGGCCCCCAGTCGAGGTGGATCCGGCCCGCCCAGTCGGCCGCGACGTCCGCCGGGACGGGGATCTCCGCCTCCAGACCGAGGTCGATCTGGTCGAAGGAGACGCCGACGTGCCGGCCGATCCGGCTCGCGCTGCCGTCCGCGCCGACCACCGCGCGCGCCTCGAAGCTGCGCCCGTCGGAGGCGGTGACCAGCGCCGTCCGGTGCTCGCCGCCGCGCTGCTCCACCCCGGTGACGGTCACTCCGGTGACCAGCACCGCCCCGGCCTGCTTGGCCGCCTGGACCAGGCGCAGGTCGAACTCGTCCCGGTTGACCAGGCCGAACAGCATCCGCCGGGAGCGCCTGGTCCGGGTGAACCGGCCGTCGTACGCGAAGGTGACGGCGTTCACCCGGTCCTGGAGCGGCAGTCTGAAGTCCGGCGGGAGGCTGTCCCGGGAGGGGCCGATGATGCCGCCGCCGCAGGTCTTGTACCGGGGGTGCTCGGCCTTGTCGAGCAGCAGCACGCGCCGGCCCTGCACGGCCGCGGCGTGCGCGGCGGAGGAGCCGGCCGGCCCGGCGCCGACCACGACGACGTCCCAGACGCCGTCCAGCGGGCCCGGCCGGTCCGGCCCGCCGGCCTCGGCGTCGAGCGGGCTACGAGAATCGGGGCTTCCGGAGTCAGTCACGGGCAGCAATCCTATGCGGCCACCCCCTCCACCGTCGGCCGCACCGCCCCGAACGCGCGACCGAATCGCCGGTCGGGCGCAGCCGGTCGGCAGTCGGTCGGCCGCCCCCGGCGGCACCGGGCGGCCCTCCCCCGCGGCCTCCCCCGCGGGCCACCGCCGCGCGCCGCCTATGATCGGCATCACCCACCGTCAACGCCGTTCGCCCGCACCACCCCCTCGGACGGACCAGCCCTCCCCGGAGCACCCGATGTCGCAGCAGCCCCTGGCCGACGCCGTCCGGTCCCTCATGGACCGCGCCCGCACCGATCTCGCCGACCTGGTCGCCTTCCCCTCGGTCGCCGACCCGCGCCAGTTCCCGGTCGAGGAGTGCGAGAAGGCCGCCCGCTGGGTCGCCGACGCCTTCGCCGCCGAGGGACTGACGAACATCCGGCTGCTGGACACGCCCGACGGCACCCAGTCCGTCTACGGCGAGCTCCCCGGCCCGGCCGGCGCCCCGACCGTGCTGCTCTACTCGCACTACGACGTCCAGCCGCCGCTCGACGAGAACGCCTGGCTCAGCCCCGCCTTCGAGCTCACCGAGCGCGACGGCCGCTGGTACGGGCGCGGCGCCGCCGACTGCAAGGGCAACATCCTGATGCACCTGACGGCCCTTCGGGCGCTGCGCCAGGTGGACGGCGGCTACCCGGTCGGGCTGAAGGTCATCGTCGAGGGCTCGGAGGAGCAGGGCACCGGCGGTCTGGAGCGCTACGCCGAGGCCCACCCCGAGCTGCTCACCGCCGACGCCATCGTGATCGGCGACACCGGCAACTTCGCCCCCGGCCTGCCGACCGTCACCGCCTCCCTGCGCGGTATGACGGTGGTCGACGTCTCGGTCCGCACGCTGGCGGGCAACCTGCACTCCGGCGCCTTCGGCGGCGCCGCCCCGGACGCCCTGCAGGCGCTGGTCAAGGTGCTCGCCTCGCTGCACGACGAGAACGGCGACGTCGCGGTGGCCGGCCTGGCCGCCGACCAGTCCTGGAACGGGGTGCAGTACCCCGACGAGCAGTTCCGCGCCGACGCCAAGGTGCTGGACGGCGTCGCGCTGACCGGTACCGGCACCGTCGCCGACCGGCTCTGGGCCCGCCCCTCGGTCACCGTGCTCGGCATCGACGCCCCGCCGGTGATCGGAGCGACCTCCTCCGTGCAGGCGTCCGCCAAGGCCTCGGTCAGCCTGCGGGTGCCGCCGGGCATGGACACCACGGCCGCCCAGGAGGCGCTGGTCGCCCACCTGGAGAGCCGGGTGCCGTTCGGCGCGCAGATCACCGTGGAGCGGCAGGGCAACGGCGCGGCGTTCAGCGCCGACACCTCCGGTCCGGCCTACGAGGCGATGGGCGAGGCGATGGCCGAGGCCTTCGGCACCCCGATGGTGGCCTCCGGCGAGGGCGGCTCGATCCCGCTCTGCAACACGCTGCGCACCCTCTACCCGCAGGCCGAGATCATCCTGATCGGCGTCGAGGAGCCGACCACCCAGATCCACGCGGTCAACGAGAGCGTCGACCCGCTGGAGCTGGAGCGGATGGCCCTCACCGAGGCGCTGTTCCTGCGCCGCTACGCCGAGCTGCGCTCCGTCTGACACCCCGGCACCGGGCCGCGCCGTCCAGCCGGACGGCGCGGCCCGCCCCGGAGCACCGCACGCCTGCACCAACGCACCAACACGCCACCGCACGCCCGCGCGGACCGCTGCCTTCGCGCCCTACGGCCGGCCGCGCGCCCCCTCGACGCCCGCCGCGACGCCCGCCGCGCCGGTCACCGCCGCCCGGGCCAGCGCCCACCCGGCCGCGCCCACCGCCAGCCCGGCCCCCGCCCCGAAGCACAGCTC
>NZ_JBHVPZ010000054.1:0-30566 GCF_042887135.1 Kitasatospora sp. NPDC057965 | reverse complement strand
CCTCCGCAGGGGGCAGGCGCGGGCCGCGGCGTTCTTGCGGGTGCGCTC
This sequence comes from Kitasatospora sp. NPDC057965, assembly GCF_042887135.1. Classification (NCBI taxonomy): domain Bacteria; kingdom Bacillati; phylum Actinomycetota; class Actinomycetes; order Kitasatosporales; family Streptomycetaceae; genus Kitasatospora; species Kitasatospora sp. NPDC057965. Next base: position 30,518 of record NZ_JBHVPZ010000054.1, on the reverse strand, counting down.
AGGCCGCCCGGTCGAGCTCCGCGAGGGTGGCGCGCAGCCAGTCCAGTTCCGCGGTGGTGGTCGCGCGGGCGATCAGCAGCATCCCGCGGCGGAACGGATCGGCCACCTCCTCGGCGCCCATCGGCCGGCTGCCGTCGTAGAAGAAACTGGCCGGCTCGCTGAGGAAGGCGAGGCGGCGCCGGAGCACGGCGGCCTGCGCGGCCGGTTCGCCGTCGAGGTGGCGCAGGAAGGCGAGCACGGTGAACCAGCGGTTCTCGTCGCTGACGTCCAGCTCCTCCGGGGCGCGCAGCCGCTCCAGCAGGGCGGCCCGGCCGGCGTCGGTGAGCCGCAGGGTGTGCCGGGGAGCCGCCGCCGCGCCGGGCTCGGTGGCGCGCACCAGCAGGCCGTCGGCCTCCAGCCGCTTGATCGCCGGGTAGAGCGTGCCGTCGCTGATCGGCCGCACGTGCCCGGTGAGCGCGGCGAGGTGGCGCCGCAGTTCGTAGCCGTGCAGGGGTCGGTCGTGGAGGAACCCGAGGATCGCGAGCTTCAGCATGGGCCCACTCTCTCAGATCCGACCGCCGATATATCGGTGTTGATATACCTCGGGTTCGAGGTATGGTCTCTCCGGCGCCCCGGAGGACCCGCGGCGCCGCCCCGACGAACCGCAGGAGGAGTACGACCGTGCGCGATGCCACCGTCACCCCGAACGGCGACCGGATCCGCTGGGTGGAGATCCCCGGCCGGGAGCCCGTCCGCCTCTATCTGCACGGCCTCGGCGCCAGCTCGCCCGTCTACTACGCCGCGGCCGCCGCCCACCCGCTGCTCGCCGGTCACCGCTCGCTGCTGCTCGACCTGCTCGGCTTCGGCATCAGCGACCGGCCCGCCGACTTCCCCTACACACTGGAGGCGCACGCCGACGCCGTCGCCGCGGCCGTCCGCGCGGCGGGGGCGGAGCGCGTCGAGGTGATCGGCCACAGCCTGGGTGGCGCGGTCGCGATCGCGCTGGCCCACCGGCACCCCGGGCTGGTCGCCGGGCTGGTGCTGGTCGACTCCGTCATCGACCCGGTCGCCCCCGCCCGCGGTCCGGGTGGCAGCGGCATCGCCGCGTTCACCGAGGAGGAGTTCCTGGCCGGCGGCCGGGAGGAGGTCGAGCGGTGGGCGGGCCCGTTCTGGTGGGCCACCATGCGGCTCGCGGGCGCCGAGGCGCTCCACCGCAGTGCCGTCCACCGCTGCCGGGCGACCGTGCCGTCCCTGCGTGAGCAGCTGTACGGCCTGGATCTGCCGCGCACCTTCCTGCACCCCGCGGCCGACGGCGAGCCGGCCGGCGCGGAGGGGCTCCGGGCGGCGGGCGTGGTGCTCGACGCGGTGCCGGACTGCGGGCACAACATCATGATCGACAATCCGGAGGGCTTCGCCAGGGCCGTCGCCGCCGCGGTGGCGTAGCGTCGGTGCCGTCCTGTCGTTGTGCTTGATCCGCTGTGAGGAGTGTGCGTGCCGATCCAGGTGCCCGAGGCATTGGCGGCCTCCCTCGTCCGGTTCCTCGGGGCGGAGGGGCGCGCCTGGGTCGACCGACTGCCCGGGCTCGCCCGGGAGCTGGCGGGCCGCTGGGAGCTGCGGCCCGACGGTGCGCCCGCGCACGGCGTGGTCGGTCTCGTCCTGCCCGTCCGGAGGGCCGACGGCACCGGCGCCGTGCTCAAGCTCCAGCCCGTGGACGAGGAGACGGCCGGCGAACCGCTCGCCCTGCGCGCCTGGGGCGGCCGGGGTGCCGTCCGGCTGCTCGACCACGACCCGGCCACCGGCTCGATGCTGCTGGAGCGCCTCGACCCCGGGCGCTCCCTGCTCGACGTCCCCGACGACCTGGCCGCCACCGCCGTCATCGCCGAGCTGCTGGCGCAACTGACTGAGAATCAGGCTCCGTCAGGTGTGCGGAAGTTGTCGGATGTCGCGGACGCCATGCTGGCCGGTGTCTCGGAGGCGCGCGGCAGGCTGGCCGAGGAGGCCGACCGCCGACTGCTCGCCGACCTCGCGGCCGCCCTGCGCGAGGTCCGGCCCGAGCCGGGCCACCGGCTGCTGCACTGGGACCTGCACTACGGCAACGTGCTCGCCCCGCTCGCTCCCGGTGTCCGCGCCGGCTGGCTCGCCATCGACCCCAAGCCCCTGGCCGGTGATCCGGGGTTCGAACTCCTCCCCGCGCTGGGCAACCGCTGGTCCGACCTCACCGCCACCGGCGACCTGCCGTGCGCCGTGCGCCGCCGCTTCGACCTGATGACCGATCGCCTCGCCCTGGACCGCGACCGGGCCGTCCGCTGGACCCTCGCCCGCGTCCTGCAGAACGTCCTCTGGGGCGTCGAGGGCGGCGATTCGGTCATCGACGACCGTCAACGCGTCATTGCCTCGGCCCTGTTGGGACGCTAGCCGGACGTCCGGGGAGGACAGCGAAGCGCAGCGGGGTGCCCGGGCGGGCCTGCGCGGCGGCGGCGAGGTCGGCGGGCGGTACGACACCGACCACCGGGTAGCCGCCGGTGGTCGGGTGGTCGGCCAGGAAGACCACCGGCAGTCCGTCCGGCGGGACTTGAACGGCTCCCAGCACCATGCCCTCGCTGGGCAGTTCGCCCTCCCGGGCGCGGGCCAGCGGAGGGCCCTCGGTGCGCAGCGCGATCCGGTTGCTCGCCGGGGCGACCCGAAAGGTCGCGTGGGACAGCCGGTCCGCGACGTCCGGGGTGAACCAGTCGGCGCGCGGCCCGAGCCGAAGTCGCAGCGCCAGCAAGGCCGGTGGAGCGGGCAGCGGCACCAGCTCCGGCAGCGGCCCGAACGGTGGACGCGGGCCGACGGGCAGCTCGTCGCCGACGGCCAGTGGGGCCGGGCCGAGGCCCGAGAGCAGATCGGCCGAGCGGCTGCCGAGCACCGGCTCGACGGCGACCCCGCCCGCCACCGCCAGGTACGCGCGCACCCCGGAGGTCGCGGCACCGACGTCCAGCACCGCCCCGGCGGGCACCGCCACCGGCGCGCCCCAGGCAGCGGGCCGCCCGTCCACCCGCACCGGCGAGGGCGCGCCGGTCACCGCGACCGTCAGTGGCCGCAACGCCCGCACCGCGATCCCGCCCAGCGTGGTCTCCAGGGCCGCCGCCCCGGGCGCGTTGCCCACCAGCCGGTTGGCCGCCCGCAGCGCCGGCTCGTCCAGCGCCCCCGCCCGCGGCACCCCGAGATGCGCCACCCCGCGCCGCCCCAGGTCCTGCACGGTGGTCAACGGCCCCGGGCGCACCACCACCATCGCACCCGTCACGCCGACCCTCCAGGGAGCTGCGGCGCTTGGGCGCGGGGTATGGGTGGAGTGCTGGTGGAGGCGGTCACGCTGTTCCTTCCGGGCGTCGTGGTGCCTGGGCGCGGGGTCCGGGTGGCGCGTTGGTGGAGGCGGTCACGTCGTTCCGTGCGGGCGGTGTCCTGCTGGAGTGACTTGCTGGAGTGGCCACTCGGGCTGGGTGGCGGATGGGGGGCGCGTTGCCCTCGCCCCGTGCTCCCGGAGATGCGTCGGCCGGTGGTGTGCCGTCGGCCTCGCCCGTCATGGGGTGTCGCCCCGGAGCGGGGTGAAGCGGACGCGGGTGCCCGGGGCGAGGAGGGCGGGTGGGGTACGGCTGGCGTTCCAGAGGGGGAGGGCGGTGCGGCCGAGGAGTTGCCAGCCGCCGGGGGAGGGGTGCGGGTAGACGCCGGTGTAGCGGCCGGCCAGGGCGACCGAGCCCGCCGGGACGCTGGTGCGCGGGGTGGCGTGGCGTGGCACCTCGTACCGCGCGGGCAGGCCGGTGAGGTAGCCGAAGCCGGCGGCGAATCCGCAGAACGCCACCACGTACTCGGGCTCCGTGTGGATCCGGACGGCCGCCTCGGGGGAGACGCCCCACCGGCGGGCGACCTCGTCGAGGTCCGCGCCGTCGTAGACGGTGGGCACCTCGACGAGCGGCCCGGCGGTCGCCGACGCCGCGCCGGGGCGCACCGTGCGCAGCAGCCGGGTCAGCGCGCCGACGTCCGCCACGCCGTCCAGCAGGACGGTCCGGGCCGCGGGCACGATCTCCTCGACCGGCGGCAGGTCGCCGGCCGCCCGGCGCTCGCGCAGCCAGCCGTACCAGGCGGTGACCTCGGCGGTGTCCGCGAGTTCCACGAGCAGCGCGTGCTCGCCCACCGGCCGGACGGCCGGCCCGACGGCCGCAATCGGGTCGGCCGCTTCCGGGCCGGCCGGGTCGGCGGGGTCGGGCTCCCCGGCGCGGTCGGTCACGCGAACGCCTCCACCCGCACGCCCGCCGAGGCGAGGGCGCCGCGGATGCGCCAGGCGAGCTGCGCCGCGCCGGGGGTGTCGCCGTGGACGCAGAGCGAGCGCGCCTCGACCGCGATCGGTTCGCCGCCGACGGCCTCCACGGTGCCGTCCCGGGCGATGCCGACCGCGCGGGTGATGACCTTCTCGGGGTCGTGGATCACGGCGTCGGGTTCGCGGCGCGGGACGAGGGTGCCGGCCCAGGTGTAGGCGCGGTCGGCGAACGCCTCGGTGACCACCGGCAGTCCGGCGCCCTCGGCGACCGCCAGCAGCCGGGAGCCCGGCAGGCCGAGCACCGGCAGCGGGCCGTCGCCGGCCGCCCCGGAGCACAGGATCCCGGCGACCACGGCCTCCGCCTGGTCGGCGTCGGCGACCACCCGGTTGTAGAGGGCGCCGTGCGGCTTGACGTAGGAGACCCGGGAGCCGGCGGCGCGGGCGAAGACCTGCAGGGCGCCGATCTGGTAGGCGATCTCGTCGGCCAGTTCGTCGGGCGGCACGTCCATCGCCCGGCGGCCGAAGCCCGCGAGGTCCCGGTAGGACACCTGGGCGCCGATCCGGACGCCGCGTTCGGCGGCCAGCGCGCAGACCCGGCGCATGGTGGAGGGGTCCCCGGCGTGGAAGCCGCAGGCGACGTTGGCGCTGGTGACGACGGAGAGCAGGGCCTCGTCGTCGGTCAGCGTCCAGCGTCCGAACCCCTCGCCGAGGTCCGCATTGAGATCGATCACCGCATCGGCCACGCCCGTCCGCCTTCCAGCAGCTGTTGAGGCAGATGGTAGGGCCTGCACCGGGGCGCGCCGCGCGCCGCTCTTCCGCCCGGCTGCGCGGGCCGGTCGGGCGGGCCGGTCAGGCCGGCCGGGGGTGTCCGGCCGCCTCCGCCCGCTCGACCAGCGGCCGCAGCGCGCGCAGGACGAGGAGCAGCGGGACGGCGCCCACGATCCCGAACGACATGTCGACAAACCGCCAGTAGAGCGGAATGCCCCGCAGTGGTCCGCAGATCAGTGCCAGCGGGATGATCCCGGCACAGGCGAGCACCGCCCAGCGGATCACCCAGACGTTGCGCACCGGGTCCCGGAGGGGTCCCCAGAACGCCGCCGCGATCACCAGATGGGCGAAGGCGAGCCAGTCGGTGCCGTAGGCGAGGAAGGGGTAGTGGGCGTTGGTCTCGGCGAGGCCGTCGCGGACCCGCTCGATCCACTCCAGCAGGGCGGGGAAGCGGTCGGTCACCGGGGCCGGCGGCCAGCTCGGCGAGCCAGCGGGTCTCGCTCTCCAGCGGGAAGGCCGTCAGTCCGCTCAGGACCAGGCAGACCGCGAAGATCCGGAGCCATCGCCGGACCTTCCGCAGGGCCGCCCGTTCGCCGTCGGTCGCGTCGTTCATCTGCGTCCACCCCCGGACCGGCGGCATGTCGAGGACATGCCGAGGAGGCAGGCCGGGCTTCTCCCGCCTGCTCGGGAACGACTCTAGACCCTGAAATTGAACGCGTTCAACCCATCCTTCGGGGTCGCCGCACCCCGTCGCCCGCCCCGCCCCCGGTCCTGCCCGGACCCCGCCCCCGACCCCGCCCGGGTGGCTGTCCGAAAGGTCCGTTTCGGTCGATGTCGGCCCCTGCCTCTAGTCTTGTCCCCCGTGACCGTCATCGCCGACCAGCCCACCGAGCACGGCCCCCGGCCGCCCGCCGGGTCCGCCGTCGCCGCCGCGCGGCCCGCGCAGGGCCCCGCCGCCGACGAGGGCCTGGCCCGCCGGCTCAAGGCGCTGGCCTGCACCGCCCCGCTGCACGACCTGGACAGCCGCAAGGTGATGCTGGCCGGCGAGTACGGCGGCTACGCGATGGCCGAGGTCGGGCTCGCCGCGATCGACCTGGTCACCCTCAACATGGACTTCGACACCGGCGCCGACCGCGAGCTGGTGCTCGCCCGGCTGCTGCCCAGGGTCGCCGCCCAGGCGCCCGGCCGCCCCACCGCCGAGCACCAGCGGGTCGGCCGCTGGGTGCTGGAGTCGCTGATCAACGTCGGCAGCGTCGACCGCGGCTTCCGCGCCGTCTACGGCACCTTCAGCGCCGAGGGCGAGTACGTCCGCCGCGACTACGACTTCAAGCTGATCGAGGAGGTCCCGGGCCCCGACGGCGGCGTCTACCTGCGCACCACCGACGAGGCGGTCAACGTCCTGGTCGGCGCCCTGGACACCGACGTCACCTCCGCCCAGATCGCCGCCGAGGTCAAGCTGGAGGTGCTGATCCGGCGCGGCCGCCTGGCCGACGCCCAGCTCGCCGCCGAGCAGGCCCGCTACCGCACCGTCCAGTACGCCGAGACGCTGCGCCGCGCGCTGGAGGCCACCCGGCGCAACGTCCGCGCCGTCGACTGGATGCGGGCGATCCCGGACCTCATCGACGAGGCGCTGGACCACATCGCCGACCGCTACCGGCACGAGAACGCGATCCTCACCAACATCCGCAAGGCCCGCGACGAGGCCGAGGAGCCGGAGCACAAGCGCCGGGCCGCCGAGCTGGTCGACATCGTCAAGGACTGCATCCGCCGCCACACCCAGCTGCAGACCAGGCTCCTGGAGGCCGGCCCGCTGTTCCGCGCCGAGCAGGACCGGCAGGCCTTCGCCACCCCCGGCGCCCGCAGCGGCATCGACCTCTACGGCCAGCTGCTCGCCCCGGTGCTCCGGCTGCCGATAGCCCAGGCGGTCCGCCCCACCGGCGCGTTCTTCGCCCGCGGCACCGGCCTGCGCACGCCCGTCTCGGTGCGTGTCGCCGACCTGGTCGACCTGCTGCTCACCCCGCCGGTCGAGCGCGAGCACCTCGGCGCCGAGCTGCCCGACCCGGACCTCGTCGCCACCCCGGACGACAGCCGGTTCTCCGAGGCCCAGCTGGAAGCCGCCCTCGACCTGCTGGACCTGCCCGCCGACGCGCCCCGCCGGCTCTCCGGTCTGCTCGCCGAGGCCCGCGCGCAGGACCCGGAGCTCCCGTACCTGGTCGCCCTGCTGGCCGTGCACGCGGCCAGCCCGCCGGTCGGCACCGCCTACCGGCAGGGCGAGGAGCGGCTGCTCTTCGCCGTCGACGACGGCACTCCGCTGCACGACCGGGAGTTCGGCGGCGCCGACCTCATCGTCGGCAGCGCCCTGCTCGACGCCGTCGGGATGGCCGCCGACCGCAAGGACGCCGGCTGACCCCCGTCCGGGCCGACGCCGACCCGCCCGCACCCACCCACCCGCACCCCCGCAACGCCCCGAGGAGCACCGCCCGTGACGACCCACCACGACACGTCCTGGGCGCCCGAGACCGAACCGGCCGCCCCCGCGCCGATCACCCCGGCCGACGTCGCCGACGCCGCCCGCCTGGTCTCCTTCGGCCTCCAGGCCAAGCTGCTCCCCGCCCGCGACGCCGAGTACGCCGAACTGGTCCGCCGCCACCGCGAGGACCCGCCCTTCGCCCGTCTCGCCGACGCCGTCGCCACCGGCATGGGCCTGGTCGTGCTGGAGGTCTCCCCGCGCGCCGGCATGGCCGTCGCCGCCGCCGAGGACTCCCTCTTCGCCGTCCGGATGGGCGACTACTCGCGCCGCGCCGCCTCCGAGTCCACCGACCGCTTCCTGCACGGCCTCGCCCACCTGGCCGTCGCCGCCATGGCCTTCCCGCGCCCCGAGGACCTCGCCGACGACGGCTACCTCGGCCGGATCACCGTCAACGGCATCGACTCCTTCGTCCGCCAGGCCTGCCGCCGCCTGGAGGAGCAGGCCGCCGCCGACGGCGACAACACCGACCCGCAGAGCGACGCCCCCGGCCTGGAGGCCGCCTGGCGGGTCTGGGCCCGGCGCACCGCCACCGGCGCCACCAAGGACGCCCGCCGGCTCTCCGGCTCCACCATCGGCATCGTCGCCAAGGCCGTGCTGTTCCTGGTCGACTCCGGGTTCCTGCAGAAGGTCTCCGACGACGCCGGCGGCACCTACCGCACCACCGCCCGCTACCAGCTCCAGGTCCGCGACCTGGCCGGCACCGCCGCCATGGCCGAACTGCTCGACCTCGGCGTCGTCCCGGTCTCCGACGGCACCGCCTCCCTGCTGCCCCCGGACACCGGGGACGACCTGGTCGCCGACGCCGGCCTGCCGTTCCACTCGCTCTAGCCCCGGGCCGCACCGCGACCCTCCCCGGGCCGCACCGCGACCCTCCCCGGGCCGCACCGCGACCCTCCCCGGGCCGCACCGCGACCCCGCCGGCACCCCCGCCCCCACGCCGGCACCTCCGATCCTCCGACCCACCCGCCTCCTGGAGAACCGCCGCACATGTACGAGCTCAACCGGGTCCGCCTCTACTCGATCGGACCGGCCGGCGCCCGCTACGCCGACACGGTGCTCGACCTGCGCGGCGTCGGCGAGCCCGTCACCGATCCGGCTCCCCAGCAGATCGGCCTGTTCGGCGAGGACACCGAGGGCCCGGTCCGCCGCCCCGCCCCGGCCGGCGTGCTCTTCCTGGAGAACGGCGGCGGCAAGTCCGTCCTGCTCAAGCTGATCTTCTCGGTCATGCTCCCCGGCCACCGCAACACCCTCGGCGGCGCCAGTTCCGGCGTGCTCCGCAAGTTCCTGCTCGCCGACGACTGCGGCCACGTCGCCCTGGAGTGGCAGCACACCGTCACCGGCGAGCTGATCGTGGTCGGCAAGGTCAGCGAGTGGCGCGGCCGCCAGGTCTCCTCCGACCCGCGCAAGTTCGCCGAGACCTGGTACTCCTTCCGCCCCGGCGCCGGCCTCACCCTCGACTCCCTGCCGGTCGCCGAGCGGGTCAGCCTGGCCGGCGACCAGAAGGCCCGCGGCCGCCGTCGCACCATGAAGGGCTTCCGCGACGCCCTCACCGAGGCCGGCAAGGCCCACCCCCACCTCGACCTGGTCTTCGAGGACGGCCACGACCGCTGGACCGAACACCTCGGCGAGCTCGGCCTCGACCCCGAACTCTTCCGCTACCAGCGCGAGATGAACGCCGACGAGGGCGAGGCGGCCGGCCTCTTCGCGGTCAAGCAGGACAAGGACTTCACCGACCTGCTGCTGCGCGCCGTCACCGACACCCGGGACACCGACGGGCTCGCCGACCTCGTCCACGGCTTCGCCGCCAAGCTCGGCCTGCGCTCCGAGCTCACCGCCGAACGCGACTTCACCGCCGGCTCCCTGGAACTGCTGGAGCGGATCGCCGAGTCCACCACCGCCCGCGAGACCGTCCGCGAGGCGCACCGCACCGCCGAACGCCGCACCCGCCGGCTCGCCCACGCCCTCGCCTCCCGCGCCGCCGCCGAACGCGACCGCGCCGAGGACCTCGCGGTCGAGGTCGCCGCCGCCGCGGGCGCCGTCACCGCCGCCGAGAGCGACCGCACCCGGCACACCCTGATCGCCGCCGAACTCACCCACCGGCACGCCTCGCTGGCCCTGGCCGCCGCCACCTCCGAGGCCGCCGCGCTGCGCCGCGAACTCACCGACGCCCGCACCCTGCACTCCGCCTGGCAGGCCGCCGAGGCCGTGCTGCGCCACCGCGCCGCCGCCGACCGGGTGAGCCGGGTCGCCGCCGCGATCCGCGAGGCCGAGCTGGACGCCGCCCCCGCGCTCGCCGCCCGGGCCCGCGCCGCCACCGCCCTGGCCCGCGCCCTGGAGGGCGCCGCCGCGGCGGCCGAGGAGCGCGCCGACACCGAGGAGCAGCGCGCCGCCGAACTCCAGGCCGACGGCTCCAAGGCCCAGACCGACGCCACCGAGGCCGCCACCGCCGCCCAGAAGGCCCGCAGCGAGGCCGAGCACCTGCGCCAGCGCCTCGCCGAGGTCGAGCAGGAGACCGCCGCCGCCGTCGAGGCCGGCTTCATCGACACCGACGGGGACGTCGACCCGGCCCGCGCCGCCCTGCACGCCGCCGACGTCGAGAAGTCCGCCGCCGCCGCCCTCGCCCAGGCCCGCACCGCCGCCGAGTCCGCGTCGACCCGGCTGCGCGAGACCGCCGCGGCCACCGGCCGCGCCGAGCTCGCCGCCGCCCGCGCCACCGACGCCCGCAAGGCCGCCGCCCAGGCGCTCGCCACCGAGCAGCGCACCGCCGCCCTGCTCGCCACCGAGCCCCGGCTCGCCGACCTGCTCTCGCTCACCCCCTACCAGGACGGCGCCGAGGAGGACGCCGGCTTCCTCACCCCCGCCGTCCTCGACCGCAACGCCGAGTACCTGCGCGAACTGCTCGACGAGGCCATCGCCACCGCCGAACGCACCCTGTTCGACCTGCGCACCGCCGCCGCCGACGACTCCCGGATCCTCGCCGCGCTCGGCGACGGCGGCCTGCTGCCGCCCGGCCCGGACGTGCTCGCCACCGTCGAGTACCTCGCCGAGCACGGCATCCCCGCACTGCCCGGCTGGCGCTACCTCGCCCAGTCCGTCGACCCGGCCGACCACGAGGCGATCCTCGCCGCCCGCCCCGAACTGGTCGACGGCGTCGTCGTCACCGACCCCAACTCCCTGGACTGGGCCCGCGAGGCGCTGCGCTCCGCGGCCCTGCTGCCCCGCTCCACCGTCGCCGTCGGCGCCGCCGCCTCGCTGATCGCCCCGATCACCGACGAGCCCGCGTTCTTCCTGGTGCCGCCGAACCCGGCCATGCACGACGAGTCCGCCGCCGACGACGAGCGCCGCGAACTGCGCGCCCGCGCCACCGCCCGCGAGGAGCACATCCGCGAACTCGCCGCCCGCCTCGGCGGCGACCGCGCGCTCGCCGCCCGCCTCGCCTCCTGGCACGCCAGCTGCCCGCCCGGCACCCTCGCCGAACTCGCCGGCGCCGCCGAGGCCGCCCGCGAGCACGCCGAGCAGGCCGCCGCCGCCCTCGCCACCCTGCGCGCCGAGCACGACGAGGCCGAGACCGACCACGCCGCCGCGGCCGTCGCCCACGAGGAGCACCGGGAGGTCGCCCAGCGCGCCCGCCGCCGCGCCGACGCCCTCTCCGGCCTCGCCTTCCGGCTGCGCGAGCGCGCCAACTGGAGCCGCCGACAGCGCGAACTCGCCGAGGACGCCGCCGAGTGCGACCGCCGTCAGGCCGTCTGCGCCGAACGCGCCCGCACCTGCGACGAGGACCGCCGCGCCGTTCAGCGTGCCGCCGACGACGCCCGCCGCACCGGGCGCGCGCTGCGGGCCGAACGGGCCGAGATCTCCGCCGCCGAGCAGTCCGACGAGCCCGCCGAGACGGCCCCCGCCGCGCTGCCCGAGCTGCGCGAGGCCTACCGTTCCGCCGCCCAGCTCTACGAGAAGGTCGGCGTCGGCGCCGACCTGCGCGCCGAGCAGGCCCGCGCCGAGGGCGACGAGGCCGCCGCCGCGACCGAGCTCGACCGCCTCACCAACAAGGTCCGCAGCCGCGCCGAGGAACTGCTCAACAGCCCCGACGGCGCCGACAGCCCGGCCCGCCAGGCCGCCGCCGCCCGCGCCGAGGAACTCGTCGCCACCATCGAGGCCCGCGCCGCCGCCGCCAGCGAGCAGCTCGGCCGGCTGCGCGGCGAGGCCGAACGCTCCGCCCCCGCCGACGGCGAGGCGCACACCGAGCTGCCCGAGGACCTCGTCCCCACCGACCCCGAGCACGCCCAGACCCTGCTGCGCAGCGCCACCAGCCGGCTCGCCGAACGCCGTGAGGCCGTCGACACCGCCCGCACCGCGCACGCCGACCTCCAGCGCACCCTCGACGCCGCCCAGACCGGCGCCGCCGACTTCGACGAGCACGCCGGCCAGCTCCGCGACGGCCTGCGCGAGCAGCAGGACGACTCCGAGACCCTGGTCGAGCCCTACCTCGGCCCGCTCGCCGACGCCCGCACCGCCGCCGCCGAGGCCCGCCGCGCCCTGCGCACCGCCGCCGGCGAGCTGTCCTCCGCCGAACTCGCCGTCCGCGACGCCTCGGACGCCCTGGTCCGGCACGCCAACGCCGCCCGCTACGAGGCCGTGCGCACCCCCGCCCGCCAGCAGATCCGCGAACTGCCCGCCTCCGCGTTGCCCGACCACGCCGCCAACTGGGCCGCCGCCTTCGCCCCCCGGCTGCGCGTGCTCACCGACGAACTCGCCCAGCTGGAACGCAACCGCGGCTCGATCGTCGACCGGCTGCGCGGCCTGGTCGAGTCCTCGCTGGCCACCCTGCGCGCCGCCCAGCGGCTCTCCCGACTGCCCGAGGGCCTGGGGGAGTGGTCCGGTCAGGAGTTCCTGCGGATCCGCTTCGAGGACCCGGACCACGCGAGCCTGGTCGAGCGCCTCGGCGAGGTCATCGACGAGGCCACCCGCGCCGCCGTCCGCAAGAACAGCGACCTGCGCCGCGACGGCATGTCCCTGCTGCTGCGCGGCGTCGCCGCCGCGATCGGCCCCAAGGGCGTGGCCGTCGAGATCCTCAAGCCGGACGCGGTGCTGCGCGCCGAGCGGGTGAGCGTCGGCCAGATGTCCGACGTGTTCTCCGGCGGCCAGCTGCTCACCGCGGCCATCGCGCTGTACTGCACGATGGCGGCGCTGCGTGCCAACGACCGCGGCCAGTCCCAGCTGCGGCACGCGGGCACGCTGTTCCTCGACAACCCGATCGGCCGCGCCAACGCCACCTACCTGCTGGAGCTCCAGCGCGCGGTGGCCGACGCCCTCGGCGTCCAGCTGATCTACACCACCGGCCTGTTCGACACCACCGCGCTCGCCGAGTTCCCGCTGGTCATCCGGCTGCGCAACGACGCCGACCTGCGGGCCGGCCTCAAGTACATCTCGGTGGAGGAGCACCTCCGGCCGGGCCTGCCCGCCCCGCAGGACCCGGACGGCCCGGCCATCCACGGCGAGATCACCGCCACTCGGATGTTCAAGCGCCCGGCGGAGGTTCCGGCCTCGTCGTGACGGTCGTAGCGTGGGGGCCATGCTGACGATCGCTCACTTCAGTGACATCCACCTGGGCCAGGAGCACCGCGGCGACGCGGGGGAGCGCGCCCGGCGGCGGGCCGAGCAGGTGGTGGCGTACCTCGACGCGCTGCCCGGCCCGCTGGACGCCGTGCTGGTCACCGGAGACCTCGCCGACCACGGGCTGGCCGCCGAGTACCGGGAGGTCGCGAAGGTGCTGACCTCCCGGTACCCGGTGCTGGTCTGCCCGGGGAACCACGACGTCCGCGAGCCCTACCGGGAGGTGCTGCTCGGCGAGGCGCCGTCCGGCGGCCCGGTCAACCGGCTGCACGCGCTGCCCGGGGTGGACGTGCTGATGCTCGACTCCTCGATCCCCGGCCGGCACGACGGCCTGCTGGACGACGCCACGCTCGACTGGCTGGACGGCGAACTCGCTTCCGGGCGGACCGGGTTGCCCGCCCTGGTGGCCTTCCACCACCCGCCGGTCACCCTGCACCTGCCGTACGTGGACCCGATCCGGCAGTTCGGCGAGGAGCGGCTGGCCGAGGTACTGGGCCGCCACCCCCGGGTGCGGGCGCTGCTCTGCGGCCACGCGCACACCGCGGCGGCCACCGTCTTCGCGGGGCTGCCGGTACTGGTCGCGCCGGGCGTGGTCTCCACCGTGACGATGCCCTGCGAGGGCGGCGCGGGCATCGCCTTCGACCAGCCGCCGATGCTCGCCTTCCACCTGCTGGACGACGACGGCCGGCTCACCACCCACTACCGGGTGGTGAGCCCCGCCTGACGCGGCGCCGGGCCGCCCGGGTACGGCGGCCCGGCCGGTGGCTGGTGGGGCGGCTGCGGCTGGCGGGGGCGCTGCGGGTGCTGCTGGTACGGCGGGTACGGCTGCTGCTGGGGCCGCGGTTGCGCAGGGCGCGGCGGCGACTGCTGCGGGTACCCCGCCGGGGCGCGGCTGCCGGCCATCGGGGAGGCGGAGTTCGGCGCGCGCATCCGCTGGGCGGCGACCTGGCGGGAGATCAGGATCTCCAGCAGGCACCACATCGTTCCGAACACCCCCACCCCCATCGCCATCAGGGCCGGCGTCATCAGCCAGCTGTCGGCGTACGAGGACAGCGTCGCCACCACGATGCCCACCATGGTGAAGGACAGGCAGAGCACCGCTCGGACGACGGCCCTGCGGACCTCGTCGGGAAGACGGCGGCGACGGCGGGCGGTTGGCATCGGGCGACCCCCAGGCGCGGACGGGTGGCGGACACGAGCGCGGCGGGCGCCGAGTCTACGCCCCCCGTGCTCCACTCTGCCCCGTCGTACCCGGACTATGCGCGCGAATCCCCCGAACCGACATCAAATCGTTCGATCCGGCCCGGAAGGTGTCGAACAGTCCACCGGATCCCGGGCCACCCGCCCCGCCGGTGGAGCCGCCCGTCAGTCGAGTTGCTCGTTCAGCTCGGCCAGCGCGCCCTCGACGATGGTCCGCATCGCCCGCTCCGCGTGCTCGGCGTCCCCCGCGCAGACCGCCTCGGCGACCTCGCGGTGCAGCCGGATCGCGTACGGCTCGGGCTGATGGGGCATCAGATGGTACTCGGTCCGGCCGGTCAGCACCGCACCGACGGTCTCCCGGAGGTGGGCGAACATCTCGTTGCGCGAGGCCTGCAGCACCGTGGCGTGGAAGTCGATGTCGTGCTGGAGGAAGGTGGGCAGGTCGGCGGCGCGCGCGGTCATCGTCAACTCGACCGCCAGCGCGCTGAGGCGGCGCCGTTCGTCGTCGGTGGCGTGCCGGGCCGCGAGCGCGGCCGCGGCCGGCTCCACCGCGAGCCGCAGTGAGCCGAGCGAGCGCAGCTGGGCGGGCCGGTCGGCGCCGGCCAGCCGCCAGCGGATCACCAGCGGATCGAAGACGTCCCAGTCCGACTTGGGCTGCACGGTGATGCCGACCCGGCGGCGGGAGGCCACCAGGTGCATCCCCTCCAGGATCCGGACCGCCTCGCGGACCACCGTCCGGGAGACCCCGAACCGTTCCTCCAGCTCCTCGGCGCGCAGCACCGCGCCCTCGGGGAGCTCCCCGGACGCGATGGCCGGCCCCAGTTCGGCGAGCAGTCGGCCGGGCAGCCCCTGGATCTCCATCCCGCCAGCCTAGACCTCGGCCGTTCGCCCGAGGCCGCCGCCCCCGGCCGTCGAACCGGCGGGATTAAAAGTATGACGATTTGGTTTCTGCTACTTGAATACGTCATATCTTTGAGGCGATAGTGGCGGCCAGGCAACGAAGGAGCACCACCCACATGGCTCTCAGCGTCGAGAACCACGACACCCCCAGTGCGCCCCTCACCATCGTGGTGATGGGCGTCTCCGGTGTCGGCAAGACCACCCTGGCCCGCCTGCTGGCCGACCGCCTCGGGCTCCCCTTCGCCGAGGCGGACGACTTCCACCCGCCCGCCAACATCGCCAAGATGTCGGCCGGCATCCCGCTGGACGACCAGGACCGCGACCCCTGGCTGCGCGCCATCGGCGCCTGGCTGAAGGAGCGCACCGAGGCCGGCACCGGCGGCGTGGTCACCTGCTCGGCGCTCAAGCACGGCTACCGCGACCTGCTGCGCGCGGCCTGCCCGGACGCCTGGTTCCTGCACCTGAGCGGCCGGACCGAGCTGGTCGAGGACCGGCTCTCCCACCGCACCGGCCACTTCATGCCGCCGGCGCTGCTCGGCTCCCAGTACGCCGCCCTGGAACCCCTCGGCCCGGACGAGCGCGGCGCCGTCCTGGACGTCGGGCCGACCCCCGAAGAACTCGTCGAGAAGGCCGTAGCCCTGCTGCGGCCCGTCAATGGAGACCTCGCGTGACCCCGTCCCCCACCCTCGCGGTGCTCGCGGCCGCCCCACCGGCCCTCCCGCACACCAGCAGCGACAGTCAGCTGCTGATCGCGGTCCTGCTCAGCATCGGCGCCATCGTGCTGCTGATCACCAAGCTGAAGCTGCACCCGTTCCTGGCCCTGACCCTCGGCTCGGGCCTGCTGGCCGCCGTCGCGGGCGCGCCGTTCGACAAGCTGCTCACCAGCTTCTCCACCGGCTTCGGCTCCACCGTCGCCGGCGTCGGTCTGCTGATCGGCCTGGGCGCGATGCTCGGCAAGCTGCTCGCCGACTCCGGCGGCGCGAACATCATCGCCGACACCGTGCTGTCCCGCTCCGGACCCAAGGCGCTGCCCTGGGCGATGGCGCTGATCGCCGCCGTGCTCGGCCTGCCGCTCTTCTTCGAGGTCGGCGTGGTGCTGCTGATCCCGATCGTGCTGCTGGTGGCCCGCCGTGGCAACGTCCCGCTGATGCGGATCGGCATCCCGGCGCTGGCCGGCCTGTCCGTGCTGCACGGCCTGGTGCCCCCGCACCCCGGTCCGCTGGTCGCCGTCGACGCGCTCAAGGCCGATCTGGGCATCACCCTGGCGCTCGGCCTGCTGATCGCCGTCCCGACGCTGATCATCGCCGGTCCGCTGTTCGCCCGCGTCGCCGAGCGCTGGGTCGGCCCGCTGGAGATCCCGCAGGCCGCCACCCCGGTGGAGACGACCGAGCGCGAGCACACCCCGTCCTTCGGCGCCGTGCTGGCGACCATCCTGCTGCCGGTCGTGCTGATGCTCGGCAAGGCGCTGGCGGACGTCGTGATCGACGACCCCAAGGCGCTTCCGCAGCGGGTCCTCGACTTCGTCGGCTCCCCGCTGATCGCCCTGCTCGCGGCGACCCTTCTCGGCATGGTGACCCTGGGCAAGGCCGCCGGCTTCGACAGGGCCCGGATCTCCGACACCGTCGGCAAGTCGCTCGGCCCGATCGCCGGCATCGTCTTCATCGTCGGCGCCGGCGGCGGCTTCAAGCAGACCCTGATCGACGTGGGCGTCGGCAACGCGGTCAGCGAGTGGTCGTCCAAGTGGCACATCTCGGCGCTGCTGCTCGGCTGGCTGATCGCGGTGCTGATCCGCCTCGCCACCGGCTCGGCGACGGTCGCCACCATCACCGCGGCCGGCATCGTGGCCCCGCTGGCGGCGGACATGTCCTCCACCCACGCGGCCCTGCTGGTGCTGGCCATCGGCGCCGGCTCGCTGTTCCTGTCGCACGTCAACGACGCCGGCTTCTGGCTGGTGAAGGAGTACTTCGGGATGAGCGTCGGCCAGACGCTGAAGTCCTGGTCGGCGATGGAGACGGTGATCTCGGTGGTCGCGATCGCCCTGATCATGCCGCTCAGCCTGGTCATCTAGCGGGTCGTCCCGCAGCACGCCGAACGGGCGGGCGCTCCCTCGTGGAGCGCCCGCCCGTTCGTCCGTCCACGCCGACGGGCGGGCACCCCCAGCCCTGGGGTGCCCGCCCGTCGAGTCCGGAACGTGCCCGTGCCTACTTGGCTCCGCGCTTCGCGAGGAAGGCCTCGACCTCGGCGCGGACCTCCGGGGTGTCCAGGCCGCGGACGGTCATCGTGGTGCGGCGGCGCAGCACGTCGTCCGCCGTGTACGCCCACTCGTGGTCGGCCGCGTAGGCGACCTGCGCCCAGACGTCCGGGCCGTCCTCGTGGATCGGCCGGCCGAGCTCCGGGTTCTCGTCGATCATCCGGGCGATGTCGAAGGACAGCGTGCCGTAGTGGCCGGCCAGGTGCTTGGCGACCAGCGGCTCCATCCGCGAGCCCGGCTCACGGTCGATCAGCAGGCGGTGCGCCACGGCGTTCGGCGCGCCGACGCCCGGCAGCGGCACGGTCGGGGCGATCGGGGAGATGTCCTCGCCGAGCGAGGTGCCGGGCACGTGGGCCAGCTTCTCCAGCACGGTGCGGCCGATGTGGCGGTAGGTGGTCCACTTGCCGCCGGCGACCGACAGCATGCCGCCCTTGCCCTCGGTGACGACCGTCTCGCGCTTGGCGGCGGCGGTGTCGCCCGGGCCGCCGGGCAGCACCCGCAGACCGGCGAAGGTGTAGGTGATCAGGTCGCGGTCGAGGTGCTCGTCGCGGATCGCGTGTCCGGCCTCGCCGAGGATCTGGTCGACGTCCGCCTCGGTGGCCCGGACGTCCTTCGGGTCGCCGGTGTACTCCTCGTCGGTGGTGCCGAGCAGGACGTGGTCCTCCCACGGGATGGCGAAGGAGACGCGGTACTTGTCGATCGGGATGGTCAGCGCGGCGCGCCACGGGGAGCGGCGCTTGACCACCACGTGGGCGCCCTTGGAGAGCCGGATCGACGGCGCGGCGCCGGCGTCCTCCATCCGGCGCAGGTGGTCGACCCAGGGGCCGGTGGCGTTGAGCACCAGACGGGCGTCGACGCCGAACTCGGTGCCGTCCATGCGGTCCTTGAGCTCGGCCCCGGTGACCCGGCCGCCGGTGAAGCGCAGGCCGGTGACCTCGGCGTGGTTGAGCACGACCGCGCCTGCCTCGACGGCGGCGCGCACGGTCATCACCGCGACGCGCGAGTCGTTCATCTGGTGGTCGCCGTAGACGGCCACCGAGCGCAGGCCCTCGGTGCGCAGCGCGGGCACCTGCTGGGCGGCGTGCGCGGCGGTGGAGACCCGGCCCATGCCGTCGCGGAAGGCGGAGAGCGCCGAGTACAGGAACACGCCGGCGCCGAGCTTGGGCGCGCTGTGCGGGCCGCCCTTGTAGACCGGCACGAAGAAGGTCAGCGGGTTGACCAGGTGCGGGGCGACGTCGGTGGAGAGCGCGCGGCGCTCCTTGTGGTTCTCGGCGACCAGCTTGACCGCGCCGGTCTGCAGGTAGCGCAGACCGCCGTGGACCAGCTTCGAGGAGGCGCTGGAGGTGGCGCCGGCGAAGTCGCCGGCGTCGACCATGGCGACCTTCAGGCCGGCCTGGGACGCGGTCCAGGCGACGGCGGTGCCGAGGATGCCGCCCCCGATCACCAGCAGGTCGTAGGTGGCCTTGCCGAGCAGTTCGCGGGTCTCGGCGCGGGAGGCGGTGCGGCCGGCGGTCAGCTCGGCGCCCAGGGTCGGAATGGTTGCCATGGTGTGTGTACGGCGCGCGGGTCGGGCGGCGCCGTTACTCCTCTCGGTGTGCGTACGGCCCCTGCGGAGAGGCCGGTCGGCCCGGTGCGGCGGGCCGGTGTGAAACGGGAGCGGGCCGGCCGGGGCAGGCGCCCCGACCGGCGTCGCGATCAGTCGGTCTCTTCCTCCTCCACCCAGCCCATGGTGCGCTCGACGGCCTTGAGCCACTTCTTGTACTCGCGCTCCCGGGTGGCCCCGTCCATCCGCGGGGTCCACTCGGCGGCGCGGTGCCAGTTGGCCCGCAGGGTGTCGAGGTCGCTCCAGAAGCCGACCGCCAGGCCGGCCGCGTAGGCGGCGCCCAGCGCGGTGGTCTCGGCCACGTACGGGCGCTCGACCGGGACGTCCAGGACGTCGGCGATGTTCTGCATGAGCAGGTTGTTGCTGGTCATGCCGCCGTCGACCTTGAGGGCGGTGAGCTCGACCCCGGAGTCCTTCTGCATGGCGTCGACGACCTCGCGGGTCTGCCAGGCGGTGGCCTCCAGGACGGCCCGGGCCAGGTGGCCCTTGGTGACGTACCGGGTCAGTCCGGCGATCACGCCGCGGGCGTCGGAGCGCCAGTACGGGGCGAACAGGCCGGAGAAGGCCGGGACGAAGTAGGCGCCGCCGTTGTCCTCGACCGTGTTGGCCAGGGTCTCGATCTCGGCGGCGGTGGAGATGATGCCGAGCTGGTCGCGCAGCCACTGGACGAGCGAGCCGGTGACGGCGATCGAGCCCTCCAGCGCGTAGACCGGCTTCTGGTCGCCGATCCGGTAGCCGACCGTGGTCAGCAGGCCGTGGTAGGAGTTGACGACCTTCTCGCCGGTGTTGAGCAGCAGGAAGGTGCCGGTGCCGTAGGTGGACTTGGCCTCGCCCTCGTCGAAGCAGGTCTGGCCGAACAGCGCGGCCTGCTGGTCGCCGAGCGCGGAGGCGACCGGCACGCCCGCCAGGTCGCCGACGGCCTCGCCGTACACCTCGGCGGAGGAGCGGATCTCCGGCAGGACGGCCATCGGCACGCCCATCGACTCGGCGATCTTCTCGTCCCACTGCAGGGTGTGCAGGTTCATCAGCATGGTGCGGCTGGCGTTGGTGACGTCCGTGACGTGCTTGCCGCCGTCGACACCGCCGGTGAGGTTCCAGATGACCCAGGTGTCCATGGTGCCGAAGAGGATGTCGCCGGCCTCGGCGCGCTCGCGCAGGCCCTCGACGTTGTCCAGCAGCCAGCGGATCTTGGGGCCGGCGAAGTAGCTGGCCAGCGGGAGGCCGGTCTCGCGGCGGAAGCGGTCCTGGCCGACGTTGCGGCCCAGCTCGCGGCAGAGCCCCTCGGTGCGGGTGTCCTGCCACACCAGCGCGTTGTGCACCGGCTCGCCGGTGTGCCGGTCCCACAGGACGGTGGTCTCGCGCTGGTTGGTGATGCCGATGGCGCGGATGTCGTCCTTGGTCAGGCCGGCCTTCTCCAGCGCGCCGCGGACGACCGACTGCACCCGGGTCCAGATCTCGGTGGCGTCGTGCTCGACGTAGCCGGGCTGGGGGAAGATCTGCCGGTGCTCCTGCTGGTCGACGGAGACGATCCGGCCGTCGGCACCGAAGATGATGCAGCGGCTGGAGGTGGTGCCCTGGTCGATCGCGGCGATGTAGTTGCCCGTGGGGGTCATGAGGGTCCTCGGCTCGGGTCTCTGGGGGTTTGCGGGGTGGGTGGGCCTGACTCCGTGGTCAGTCCCCGTGCGCGGCGGGTTCGAACCCGGCCTCAGAACATGGCGTTGTACAGGCCGCCGGCCAGCAGGCCGCCGATGATCGGGCCGACCACCGGGACCCAGGCGTAGGACCAGTCGGAGCCGCCCTTGTTCGGGATCGGCAGCAGCGAGTGCGCGATGCGCGGGCCGAGGTCGCGGGCCGGGTTGATCGCGTAGCCGGTCGGGCCGCCCAGCGAGAGGCCGATGCCGACCACGGTGAAGGCGACCATCAGCGTGCCCGTGCCGGACTGCGAGAGCCCGTTGTTGGTGCCGATGGTGAGGATCGCGAAGCAGAGCACGAAGGTGCCGATGACCTCGGTGAGGACGTTCTGGAACGGGTTCCGGACCTCGGGCCCGGTCGAGAAGATGCCGAGGGTCGGCTCCTGGTTGGCCTGGAACTGGCCGAGGTAGGTGGCCCAGACGAGCACGGCGCCGATGATCGCGCCGAGCAGCTGGGAGCCGAGGTAGAGCGGCACCTGGCTCCACTCGCCGCTCTTCACGGCGAGCGCGACGGTGACGGCCGGGTTGAGGTGGGCGCCGGACTTCGGAGCCGACATGTAGGCGGCGATCAGGACCGCGAAGCCCCAGCCGAAGGTGATCGCCAGCCAGCCGGCGTTGAGGGCCTTCGACTTCTTGAGCGTCACGGCGGCGCAGACGCCGCCGCCGAGGAGTATCAGCGCGGCGGTGCCGAGGGTTTCGCCGACAAAAACGTCGCCGTTGGAGAACGCGGACACAAAGACTCCCTTGTCCATATGGCCCGGAGATGAGGGTGGGGGCAGGGGCCGGGCGGACCGTCGGGCGGGTGAGCGCCCCGTGGGTGCGATTCGCGCGGCCATCGTTCGACAATGTCGACCGCCATGCGGAAGCTTCCTCCCCGGGTCGCCCTCTCGTCAAGGCCGGGTTACGCAGCTGTGACCCTTGGCTCGTCGCGCTACCCCGCGTTACCGGATGGACCAATGGAATTCCGGACAAAACGGTAAGGCGCGGACGGGCATTTCGCCCGTCCGCGCCTCTGCGTGAACGTTTCTCCGGGGTTCCGGCAGGCTCCGCGGGCCGCCGCTCAGAACCGCCCGGCGCCCAGGTCCCGGGAGATCGCGCGGGCCGCGCTGCGCACCGACGCGACCAGCGAGGGCTTGACGAAGCCGTCCTCGCAGACCCGCTCGACCGCGCCGCTGATGCAGACCGCGCCCACCGGGTTGCGCCGCCGGTCCTGGATCAGCGCGCCGATCGAGGCCACGCCCTCCCAGGTCTCCTCCACCGAGTCCGCCCAGCCGCGCTCGCGGATCAGCGCCGCCTCGGCGTCCACGTCCGCCGACTCGGTCAGCGTCCGCGCGGTGTACGACTCGAACGGGCCGTCGCCCAGCTCGCCGCGTGCCACCGGGTCGTAGGCCAGCAGCACCTTGCCCAGCGCGGTGGAGTGCAGCGGCTGCATCGAGCCGACCTCCAGCACCTGCCGGGTGTCGTCCGGCCGGAACACGTGGTGCACGATCAGCACCCCGCGCTGGTGCAGCACCCCGAGGTAGACGGTCTCGCCGGCCGCCCGGGCCAGGTCGTCGGCCCACACCAGGGCCCGCGCCCGCAGCTCGTGCACGTCCAGGTAGCTCTGCCCGAGCCGCAGCAGCTCGGCGCCCAGCTGGTACTTGCCGCTCTCCGGGTCCTGCTCCACGAACCCCTCCTGCTGGAGGGTGCGCAGGATGCCGTGCGCGGTGCCCTTGGCCAGGTCCAGCGCCGTCGCGACCTCCGACAGGCCCAGGCGGCGCTCGCCGCCGGCCAGCAGGCGCATGATCGCGGCGGCCCGGGAGAGCGACTGGATCGGGCCGGGCATGGGAACCTCCGCGCTGACAGGCGGTCGACATTGTCGACCGCAGTGGTGACGGCACGAGTCTGCCAGGCCGTCCCCGGTCCGTGCACCTTCCCCCTCGGTAACCCCGCCCCGGGCGGCCCGTGCGCCCGGTGGCGGGGGATCAGTGCGGCCGTCCGCCGGCCCGGGCCGGCGCGGCCCGCGTCGCCACCCCCGCGGCCACCGCCGTCGCCACCTCCGCGGCCACCGCCCGGATCCCCGGCGGCCCGACCCGGCAGCAGCCGCCCACCAGCCGGGCCCCGGCCGCCAGCCACCCGGCCACCCGGTCCGCCGAGAAGGTCGGCGCGCCGCACCACGCCCCGGCCGCCGCGTCCCAGCCCTCGCCGCTGTTCGGATAGACCACCACCGGCTTGCCGGACACCCGCGCCGCCAGGCCCACCGCCCGGTCCGCGTCCTCGGGCGTGCAGCAGTTCACCCCCACCGCCACCACCTCGTCCACCTCCGCCGCCAGCGCGAACGCCTCCGCCAGCGGCTGCCCGGCCCGGGTCAGCCCGCCCGCCGCGCCGAACGACAGCCAGGCCGGCACCCCCAGTCCGCGCACCGCCCGCAGCAGCACCCGCGCCTCCTCGACGTCCGGCACCGTCTCCAGCGCCAGCACGTCCGGGCCGGCCGCCGCCAGCACCTCCAGCCGCGGCCGGTGGAAGGCCTCCAGCTCGGCCGCCGTCAGCCCGTACCGGCCCCGGTACTCCGACCCGTCCGCCAGCACCGCCCCGTACGGCCCGACCGACGCCGCCACCCACCGGCGCGGCCCCGGCAGCCCGCGCGCCGCCTCCCGTGCCAGCTCCACGCTGCGCGCCAGCAGCCGGGCCGCCCCGGCACGGCCGATCCCGCGCCGGGCGAAGCCCGCGAAGCTCGCCTGGTAGCTCGCGGTGATCGCGACCCGCGCGCCCGCCGCGAAGTACGCCCGGTGCGCCGCCCGGACCGCCTCCGGCGCGTCCGCCAGCAGCCGCGCCGACCACAGCGCGTCCGCCAGGTCGTACCCGCCCGCCGCCAGCTGCTCGGAGAGCCCGCCGTCCAGGACCAGCGGCCCGGCCGCCAGCGCGGCGGCGAAGCCCGGTGCGGCGGGTGTGCCGGGTGTGCCGGGGGCGTCCGGTGCGTCCGGTGCGTCCATCGCGGCCTCCTCCGGCGAACGTCCTGCTCACAGCCTAGGAGCCGGTGCGCGGGGGAGTGCGGGGGAGCCGGCCGGAAAATGATTTGCCGCGGAGTCAACGGGTCGCTACGTTGTGCTCAGTCCGAGAAGGACGCCCGACCGGCCGTACCGGCGAGAGGAGCGCGCACATGGACACCACCGAGCAGGAGTGGCTCGCCGCCTACGACCCGCGCGCCTACGCCCCGGTCGCCGTCACGGTCGACGTGGTCGCCCTCACCCTGCGCCACGGCCGCCTGCACGTCCTGCTCGTCGAGCGCGCCCTCCCGCCCTACCAGGGCCGCTGGGCGCTGCCCGGTGGCTTCCTGCGGGCCGGCGAGGAGAGCCTCGACGAGGCCGCCGCCCGCGAGTTCGCCGAGGAGACCGGCCTGCACGGCACCGTCGGCGCCGAGGCCGCCCTCAGCCGCATCCACCTCGAACAGCTCGGCAGCTACGGCACCCCCGAGCGTGACCCGCGGATGCACGTGGTCTCCGTCGCCTACCTCGCCTTCGCCCCGGACCTGCCCGACCCTCAGGCCGGCACCGACGCGGCGCACGCCGCCTGGCACCCCGTCACCGCCCTCGACCTCCGGCTCCCGGGCCGGTCCGAGACCGCCGGTGCGCCCGCCGACACCCACGGGGGTGGCGTCGGCGGGCGCACCGGCTCCGCCGAGTCCCCGGCGCCGTCCGAGCCCGCCGGACCAGCGGACCTCACCCCGATCGAGCTCGCCTTCGACCACGCCCGGATACTCGCCGACGGCCTCGACCGCGCCCGCGCCAAGATCGAGTACAGCCCGCTGGCCACCGCCTTCCTCCACCACGACTTCACCATCCCCGAGCTGCGGGCCGTCTACGAGGCCGTCTGGGACGAGAAGCTCCACCCCGGCAACTTCCACCGCAAGGTGCTCTCCGTCCCCGGCTTCGTCGAGGGCACCGGCACCACCACCGACCGCGGCGGCGCCCGCGGCGGCCCCCGCGCCCGCACCTACCACGCCGGCGACGCCCGCCTGCTCCACCCCGCCCTGCTCCGCCCCACCCGCAGCGACCCCGACCGCGGTCCCCGCGGCGATGGCTGACGGGGATCCCCGGCTGCGGTCGCCGACCGCCGCCCCTGCGCCGCCCACCCGCACTACCATCCGGCCATGACGACTTTCGAGGCCGGCACGGTGCGCCACCAAGCCAACTCCCACTGCCACTTCTGCGGCACCCCCTACCCGCCCGGCACCTCCGCCTGGCCCCGGACGTGCCCCCGCTGCACCGAGATCAGCTACCGCAACCCGCTGCCCGTCGTCGTCACCCTCCTCCCGGTCACTGCCGCCGACGCCGCCCCGAGCCTGGTGGTGATCCGCCGCACCATCGAACCCGGCTACGGCGAACTCGCCCTCCCCGGTGGCTACATCGACTACGGCGAGAGCTGGCAGCAGGCCTGCGTGCGCGAACTGCGCGAGGAGACCGGCATCCTCGCCGAGGCCGCGGAGGTCACCCTGGTCGCCACCGACTCCGACACCCACGGCGGCTTCCTCTGCCTCTTCGGCCTGCTCCCCGCCCGCCCGCTCACCCTCCTCCCTCCCTCCGTCCCCACCGACGAGACCGACGGCTGGCAGCTCGCCACCCCCGAGACCCCGCTCGCCTTCCCCTTCCACACCCGTGTCTCCCGCTCCTGGTTCAACGGCGATTTCGCCCGCCTCTGACCAGGCAACCCGGTCGCCGCCCGACCACCGGGAAGACCCTGGCGCACCGGCCGATCACATGGCAGGGTCTGCACCAACAGCCCCCAACCGGACGCGGGCCCTGCCACAAGCATCCCCGTCCGCCCTCATCACCGGCCGGGAGACCACCACCGTGAGCACCCCACCCCAGGACCAGCCGCTCTGGCGCCCCAGCCCCGCTCGTGCCGCCGGCACCGGGATCGTGGCCTTCCAGGCCTGGGCCGCCGAGCACCACGGCGCCCCGGCCGCGCCGCTCGCGCCCGCCGACGACGACGAGCAGGCCGCCGCCCGCTACGCCGCCCTGCACGCCTGGTCGGTCGAGGACCTCAACCGCTTCTGGACCGCCGTCACCCAGTGGTACGACGTCCGCTTCACCGAGGCACCCGACGCCGTCCTCGCCGACCCCGCGATGCCCGGCGCCCGCTGGTTCCCCGGCGCCCGCCTCAACTACGCCGAACACGCCCTGCGCGCCGGCGAGGACGCCGCGAAGGCCGACCGCCCCGCGATCCTCCACCTCGACGAGACCACCGACGAGCCCGTCGTCCTCACCTGGGCCGAGCTCCGCCGCCAGGTCGGCTCCCTCGCCGCCGCCCTCCGGGCACGCGGCGTGCGCCCCGGCGACCGGGTCGGCGCCTACCTTCCCAACATCCCGCAGGCCGCCGTCGCCCTCCTCGCCACCGCCGCGGTCGGCGCCGTCTGGACCAGCTGCGCCCCCGACTTCGGAGCCCGCAGCGTCCTCGACCGCCTCCAGCAGATCGAGCCCGTCGTCCTCTTCGCCGTCGACGGCTACCACTACGGCGGAAAGGACCACGACCGTACCGGAGTGGTCGCCGAACTCCGCCGCGAACTCCCCTCGCTGCGCACCGTCGTGCACGTCCCCCTGCTCGGCGGCCCCGCCCCCGAGGGAGCGCTGACCTGGGACGACCTGATCGCCGACCAGACCGAGCCGGTGTTCGAGCCGGTCCCCTTCGACCACCCGCTCTGGGTCCTCTACTCCTCCGGCACCACCGGCCTGCCCAAGGCCATCGTGCAGAGCCAGGGCGGCATCCTCGTCGAGCACCTCAAGCAGGCCGGCCTCCACCTCGACCTCGGCCCCGACGACCGCTTCCTCTGGTACACCTCCACCGGCTGGATGATGTGGAACTTCCTCATCGCCGGCCTCCTCGTCGGATCCACGATCGTCACCTACGACGGCAGCCCCGGCCACCCCGACACCGGCGCCCTCTGGTCCGTCGCCGCCCGCACCGGCGCCACCGTCCTCGGCACCTCCGCCGCCTACGTCATCGCCAGCCGCAAGGCCGACCTGCACCCCGGCCGCGACCTCGACCTCTCCGCCGTCCGCTGCATCGGCACCACCGGCTCCCCGCTCCCGCCCGACGGCTTCCGCTGGATCTACGACGAGGTGAAGGAGGACGTCTGGCTCGCCTCCGTCAGCGGCGGCACCGACGTGTGCTCCTGCTTCGTCGGCGGCGTCCCCACCCTCCCCGTCCACCTCGGCGAGATCCAGGCCCCCTGCCTCGGTGCCGCCGTGGAGTCCTGGGACGTCAACGGCAGGCCGCTCACCGACGAGGTCGGCGAACTCGTCGTCACCAAGCCCATCCCGTCGATGCCCACCGGCTTCTGGAACGACCCCGAGGGAACGCGGTACCACGACAGCTACTTCGACATGTACCCCGGCGTCTGGCGCCACGGCGACTGGATCACCGTCACCTCCCGCGGCACCGTCGTCATCCACGGCCGCTCCGACTCCACCCTCAACCGCCAGGGCGTCCGGATGGGCTCCTCGGACATCTACGAGGTCGTCGAACGCCTCCCCGAGATCGCCGAGTCCCTCGTCATCGGCCTCGAAGAGCCCGACGGCGGCTACTGGATGCCGCTGTTCGTCGTCCTCACCCCCGGCGCCGAACTCGACGACGACCTCATCGGCCGCATCCGCACCTCGCTGCGCACCGAACTCTCCCCGCGCCACGTACCGGACGAGGTCATCGCCGTCCGCGGCCTTCCGCACACCCTGACCGGCAAGCGCATCGAGGTCCCGGTGAAGCGCCTGCTCTCCGGCACCCCGCTCGACCAGGCCGTCAACCCCGGTTCCGTCGACAACCTCGACCACCTGCGCTGGTTCGAGCAACTGCGCCGCGACCGCGCCGGCGCCGAGTAGCCGCCGCCACACCGCACGGACAGACCGGAGGGGCCCTTCCACAGCCACAGTGGAAGGGCCCCTCGGGACGTTCTCCGTCTTCTCCGTCTTCCCCGACAGAGGGTGTCAGTCGGTCACTCGCCGGACAGCACCTGCTGCGCCGCGGCCCGCGCCTCCTCGGCGTTGTCCGCCGCCCGCGCCGCCTCGGCGGCCCGGCGGCACTGCGCCAGCGTGTACTTGGCCAGCGCGGTCCGCACATAGGGGATCGACGCCGCGCCCATCGACAGGCTGGTGACACCGAGACCGGTCAGCACCACGGCCAGCAGCGGGTCCGAAGCGGCCTCGCCGCAGACGCCGCAGCTCTTGCCCTCGGCCTGCGCGGCCTCGGCGGCGGCCGCGATCAGGTCGAGCAGCGCCGGCTGCCACGGGTCCTGCAGCCGGGCCAGCGCACCGACCTGCCGGTCGGCGGCGAAGGTGTACTGGGCGAGGTCGTTGGTGCCCAGCGACAGGAACTCGACCTCCCGGAGGATCGAGCGCGCCCGCAGCGCGGCCGACGGGATCTCCACCATCGCGCCGAACTTGGCGCTCAGCCCCGCCTCGCGACATGCCGCGGCGAACTCCTTGGCGTCCTTGCGGTCGGCCACCATCGGGGCCATCACCTCAAGGTGCACCGGCAGGCCCTCGGCGGCCTTCGCCAGCGCCCGCAGCTGGGTGCGCAGCACCTCCGGGTGCTCCAGCAGGGTGCGCAGACCGCGCACGCCCAGCGCCGGGTTGGGCTCGTCGGCCGGGGTCAGGAAGTCCAGCGGCTTGTCCGCGCCCGCGTCGAGCACCCGGACGACGACCCGGTTCTCCGGGAAGGCCTCCAGCACCTTGCGGTACGCCTCGACCTGCTTCTCCTCGCTCGGCGCCTTCGCCGAGTCGTCGAGGAAGAGGAACTCGGTGCGGAACAGCCCGACACCCTCGGCGCCCGCCTCCAGGGCGGCCGGCAGATCGGCCGGACCTCCGATGTTGGCCAGCAGCGGCACCTCGTGCCCGTCGGAGGTCGCACCCGGGCCGGAGGAGGCGGCGAGCGCGGCCTTGCGCTCGGCGGCAATCCGGCGCAGCTCCTCCTTCTTCTCCTCGCTCGGCTCGACCAGCACGTCACCGGAGCTGCCGTCCACGGCGACGACCGTGCCCTCGGCGACATCGGTCGCCCCCGGCAGCGCGACCACGGCCGGCACGCCCATGGCCCGCGCCAGGATGGCGCTGTGGCTGGTCGGCCCGCCCTCCTCGGTCACGAAGCCGAGCACCAGCGTCGGGTCCAGCAGCGCGGTGTCGGCCGGCGCGAGGTCCCGGGCGAACAGCACGTACGGCTCGTCGCTGTCCGGCACACCCGGCATCGGCACACCCAGCAGCCGGGCGACGATGCGGTTGCGCACATCGTCGAGGTCGGCCACCCGGCCCGCCAGGTACTCCCCGGCGGAGGCGAGCAGCGCCCGGTAGGCGGCGAACGCGTCGTAGACGCCGCGCTCGGCGCTGCTGCCGACCGCGATCCGGCGGGAGACGTCGGCCATCAGCTCCGGGTCCTGCGCCATCAGCGCCTGGGCCTCCAGCACGGCCTGGGCCTCGCCACCGGCCAGGTTGCCGCGGGCGATCAGGTCCGCGGCCACCGCCTCGACGGCCGCCTGGGCACGGGCTTGCTCACGCGGAGCGTCCTCGGTCGGGATCTGGGTGGCCGGGGGCTCCAGCACCGCCGTCCCCATGTGCCGCACCTGGCCGATCGCGACCCCGTGGCTGACACCCACGCCGCGCAGCGTCTTCTGCATGCCTGCTCTCCGTAGAAGAAGCGGCCCCGCCGGGTACCGCTGTGTGCCGGGCCGCCCCGACCGGAGCGGTGGGGCGGATGTGTCGGGTAAAGAAGAGGGGAGGGGTCAGCTCCAGCTGAACAGGGCCTCGCCGACGGCGACCTCCCCGCTCTCCAGAACCTCGCCCAGCGCGTCGGCCGAGGCCTCCAGGGCGACGATCGGGGAGATCGGCGACTTGCCGGCGGCCTCGACGGCGGCCGGGTCCCACTTGATGACGGCCTGGCCGCGGGTGACGGTGTCGCCCTTACTGACGAGCAGTTCGAAGCCCTCACCGTTCAGCTGAACGGTGTCGATGCCGAGGTGGGTCAGGACGCCGTGCCCGTCCGCGTCGACGACGACGAACGCGTGCGGGTGCATGGACACGACCACGCCGTCGACCGGGGCAACGGCCTCGGTCTGCTCACGCACGGGGTCGATCGCGGTGCCCGGGCCGACCATCGCACCCGAGAAGACGGGGTCCGGCACGCCGGCGAGCCCGACGACCTTGCCGGTCAGCGGCGACGTCACAGTGGTCATGGTTGAGCCTCCCAAGTGCGCAGTACAGACGAGCGGCCGCGAACGCGGCTGGGCGATCGACTGAAGCCTAAATCATGTCAACTTCGGACATCCGTTGACATTCCCGGGCGTTCGGCAGTGCCGCCGCCCTCCCCGGCCGGCCATCTCGCCGACCGCTACTGGTCTAGTCCTCTTGGCCGATGCGCCGCACTCTACAGGCATCTTGGCGAATCGGGACCATTGCTGTATATGCTCGCGAGAGCAACAAATCACGCGTCCGGGCGGGTGACGCCCGGCGTGGCTCGATTCGCGCTCCGGCCGGGGACCCGCTATGGTTGGTCGAGTCGCCGCGAGTCGGCGGTTAACACCAGATTTCGGATGCGAAAAGCACCGGTTAATAACCGGGAAACGGATCTGGTAAGCTCGAAACACGAAAGAACGAAGCGCCCGGAGGGCCGGTGTGAAAGCCGCCTGAAGGAAGCGTCCGTTCCTTGAGAACTCAACAGCGTGCCAAAAGTCA